>CAYTIS010000068.1:0-6746 GCA_964438035.1 uncultured Slackia sp. | reverse complement strand
GCCTTGTCTCTGCGACTGCAAGGCCCTACCTGGTGGATATGTATCCAGTCCAGGAGAAGGTGGGCCGTTGCTGTCGTTTTGGCCAAGACGTCATGCTTGTCTCAGAGGCTTGGGACGTGTGTACCATTCTGACTCCCTGCGAGGATATGGGGTTTCAGGTGTTTACCAACCAGGTATTTCTCACTCACGCGACCCAGCATTCCATGATTCAGCTTCACGCCTCCCTGATTGACGATTGCGGCAGGGGGGTGCTTTTTTTGGGTCCTTCCGGCGTGGGCAAAACAACCCAGGCAGAACAGTGGATGCACCATCGGGGGGCATCCATCATAAACGGCGACATGGTTTTTGTTCAGGAGGAGGGGCCGCAGCGCTATCGGGCTTGGGGATGCCCCTGGCATGGCTCTTCGCCTTGGTGTCTCAACGCAAGTGTGCCTGTCAAGGCACTGGTGACACTCAATCAGGCCTGTGAAAACCGTCTGGTTGAACTGAGGGGATTTGAAAAGGTGAGTGCGGTGTCGGGCAGTCTGTATTACCCCACCTGGCAGGACGGTGGCATCGAGCGTTGTACAGGCATACTGGGTCGTCTTCTGAGCGAGCTGCCGGTGTATCGGCTTGATAATCGCGCCGACAGGGACGCTGTGGATGTGCTGGCGGCGGAGCTTGATCGTATAGTCCCGTGAGACATCCGATTGCCTACATACGGCATGTGGCCTGTCGCATCCGCGAGGGCAGGCTGCGCGAGCTGCTCTACCAGCTTGGGTGGATGGGCCGCTATGTACTCAGATTTTGGCCCCTTATCGGGTTGCTTACGCTGATTAGTATGGTTTCCTCGGGCCTTGGGGTGGCCTTGGCGGTAATGACTCAGCTTTTGGTGGACAGCGTTACTGGCCATGATAGCGGGATGCTCGGGCTTGCTGCCGCAGGCTATGTGAGCATTGGTGTGGGTCAGATTCTGATCTATGCCCTACGCAGTAGGACGCGGCTCAAGCTTAACTTGCGGATTCCGCAGGCTGTGCGCCTGGACATCTTCGACAGGATTATCCAGGCGGATTGGGAGGCCCTGTCGGCGTATCGCCCGGGTGACCTTCAGTACCGCCTTGGTGGGGACGTAACGGTGGTGGTCAACAGTCTTTTGACCTTTCTGCCCAGTCTTATGTCCATGTTGGTGAGCTTTGGTGGGGCGCTGGTGGTCATGGTGAACAACGACCCGGTGCTGGCCCTTATCGCTCTTGCAGGTGCACCCGTGTCGGTGTTTGCCTCGCGCTACAACATTGCCCGAAGCCGCGAATATCAGAAGAAGAACCAGGAGTTTGCGAGCCAAAACGTGTCGTTTAATCAGGAGTTGTTCCAAAACCTTCAAACGATCAAGGCCTTTGGTGTGGTGGATGTTTTTACGGATCGCTACCGTGCCCAGCAGCGCAAATCGGTGCAGCTCCAGTTGGAAGTTGGCAAGTACCAACAGATTGGCACCGTCATCACCTCGCTGGTGGGCCAGGTGGTGGGTTATGCTTGCTACGGTTTTGTCATCTACCGGCTTTGGCAGGGGCAGATCACCTACGGCACCATGACTATGCTTGTGGCGCTGGCAGGCTCGCTTCGCGGGTCGTTCACCTCACTGGTCAACCTTGCGCCGAGCCTTCTTAACGCATGTGTGAGCGCCGGGCGCGTCATGGAGATTGTCGGCTTGCCCCGCGAAAAGGCAGAGGAAACGCCCAAAATCAAGAGGATGCTTGCGTGCGCACGTGAAACTGGTGTGACCGTGCAGATGGAGAACGTGACGGCAGCTTATCCAGGGGGCAAGCCAGTTTACACCAAGGCACAGCTGCGTGCTGAACCCGGTGAGATTATAGGTTTGGTGGGACCTTCGGGCCTGGGTAAGACAACCACCCTCAAGCTGCTGCTGGGCTTGATTCATCCTCTAGAGGGCCAGGTGAGCGTTGTCTGTAGTGAAGAAGAATCCGAGGTGGTTTGCGCTGCCACGCGTAAACTTTTCAGTTATATTCCTCAGGGCAACACTCTTTTCAGCGGCACTATTGCGGATAATGTGCGCCTCATGCGACCCGAAGCCTCTGATGAGGAGGTGGAGCGGGCACTGAAGGCGGCGTGTGCCTGGGACTTTGTGAGCGAGCTGGATGATGGTCCCGACACCGTGCTGGAGGACAATGCACGGTGCCTGTCCGAGGGGCAGCGCCAGCGCCTCTCGATTGCGCGTGCCGTGTTGGCCGATGCTCCGGTGCTCTTGTTGGACGAGGCTACGAGTGCTCTGGATGTGGCGACCGAACGGCGTGTGTTGCGCCAGATTGTGAGTCACGACCCTACGCGCACCGTCATCGTGACAGCGCACCGACCAACCGTATTTGAGCAGTGCACGCGTGTGTATCTGGTGGGGGAGGGCACACTGGCACCTTTGAGCCACGAGCAGCTGCGCGCCTATCTAGACAGCGAGGATGGGGTTGTGGATGGCGTGACCGAAAGTCAGGCTGCGCATGCTGTCGAAGACGGGGCGGCCGCGTATGCCGCCGAAGAGCAGGTACTCAACCATGTCGACGATGCGAACGGGAGGCTGACTCCATGATACGACTGCTGAGGGTCTTCTCCGTGGTGGTGCTTGTGGCTGCTCTCGCGGTGTTTGCCTTCGCGAGCGTCCAGGACTATCTGGAGCGCGATGACACCATCCCCACGCTGAGTGCTACAAGTGATTCAATTACCATCACGAGTGACTACACGATTGACGATCTTTTGGAAGGCGTGAGTGCCTCCGATGTCAAGGACGGCGACTTGACCGATCAGGTGCTGGTGGGTAGTTTCACCCGTTTCATTCAGCCTGGCGTGTGCATCCTGAGCTATACAGTCTTCGACTCGTCAGGGAACATGGCCACACTGACGCGGCAGGTGCGCTTCACCGACTATCACTCGCCGCGCTTTACGCTTTCGGCTCCGCTTGTTTTTGCCGAGGGAAGCTCGTCGAGCACCGAGGCCCTGAGTCTGTTTTCCGTCGCCGACGTGCTGGACGGCGACCTTACCGACTGGATTACCCTTGTGGACTCCACCGTGTCCTACAACAGTTCGGGCGACTACACCATCACCTTGGAGGTGTCCAACAGCTTTGGCGACACGGTGAGCTATGCCTTTCCCGTGCATATTTATGAGCGCGGTACGCACAGTGTGTCGATTGAGCTGACTGAGCCGCTCATCTATATAACTCAAGGTGAAGGCTTTGACCCGCTTTCCTACGTGGAGGCTATAACCGACGATTCTGGCACCACGTATACCACCTCTGATTTAGAGGTAAGCTCTGAGGTGGACACGAGCACACCCGGCATCTACGAGGTCTCCTATCAGATTGGCAACACCGGGGAGGGCATTTTTGGCCAGATGTGGCTCACCGTGATTGTCGAGGAGAGCTTGTCATGAACAGGGGTGCGGCCGTGCTTGATGTTGCCACCTTTAAGGGAGCGGCGCGCCGGGTGATGGAGAACTGGTGGGTGGTTCTGGCCCTTACCCTTGCCGTCTTTTTGGGGATGACGGGCGTGGGCATGCTCACCTACGTGCCGGAGTACACCTCCACTGCCACCCTGGTCATTCGCATCAAGGGGGCGGATACCTACTCCTCGCTTGCCCAGGCGACTCAGATGACGGCGGTGTTTACTGAGGTGTTCCAAAGTGATGCCCTGCGCGATGCAATTGTGAGCAGCGTGGGCGAAGAGGTACAGGGTGTTGTGTCCTGTTCGCAGGTGTCTGAGACCAACCTGCTTACCTTAAGTGTCACCTCGTCTTCGCCGCGTGAGGCCTATCTGTTCATCCAATCGGCTCTGCAAAACTATGAACAGGTATCCTCAGCGGTGTTTGAAAACGCCACGCTCCAGCTTGTGCAGGAACCTTCCGTGCCCGAAAGCCCTTCCAATGCTTCCACGCTCATCAAATATCGCGTTTTGGGAGCGTTGGTGGCTGGCGTAGGCTCGGCACTCTTGGTGGTGGCGATCTATCTGGTGCGCAACACGGTCAAGACGGTGGAGCAGGCCCCGGCGCTGTTGGATGGGCCGGTTTTGGGCACCATCCCCTTTGAGCGCAAGCGCAGCGTAAAGGATAAAAATGGCAGGTCAACCCCCGCCCTCGTGCTCACCTCGCCTTTGGTGAGCATGGGATTTGCAGAGGCCAACCGCCGTACGGCCACGCGTCTTGAGGCCCACCTAACACAAGAGGGCTTCAAGGTAGTGCTGGTGGCCAGCGTCGGCGAGAACGAGGGTAAGTCCACCGTAGCATCCAACCTGGCGATTGCCCTTACCGAGCGCGGAAGGCGGGTGCTGCTCATCGATGGTGACTTTCGCAAGCCTTCGCTTCGGCGCGTCTTTGACGAGCTGGACTCCACGCGCCCCTCGTTTTCCGATTATGTGCTGGAGGGGGGGATTGCTCCGCGTTCTATGCTCAATCGTCGCACGGGCGTGTATGAGCTCTTCCAGGCCAAGGCGCTCAGCGATCCCACGACGGTGCTGCAAAGCGATCAGCTCGAGGAGGCAATGAGGCGGCTACGCCGATGGTTTGACTATATCTTTGTGGACTGCTCGCCGGTTGCTGCTGCGGCTGATGCAGAGTTGTGGATGTATCAGGTGGACACCGTGTGCCTGGTGGTGCGGCAGGATACCTCTGACGTACGCGTAATCAACGATACGGTGGATGTTGCATGGAGTGGCGCGAAGGACTTTGCGGGCTTTGTGCTCAATGTGTTTAAGGATGCAAATGCGCTACCGAGCGGTGGATACGGTACATACCGGGGAGGTGTCGCATAGTGCAGACCGAAGGCTATCTTGACGCCCAGCGGCGGGTCATGCCCGCGCAGGATGGGGATGACCAGGGTTTTGATCTTGCGGGACTGGTCGGTGCGTTTACGCATGTTGCCCGGAGGATGTGGTGGCTTGCCCTTATCTCGTGCGCCCTGGGTGTAGGGGTGATGTATGCCGTGAGTTACTTTAACTACACGCCCCTTTATCGCTGTGAGGCTACCTTTACTATCACCTCCGGTGACGGCAGTAGTCTCTACAGCTCGATCAGCTCAGCAAGCCAGCTCTCCAAGACCTTTCCCTACATTCTTGACAGTGAGTACTTTCGCAGTGTGTTGCGCGAGGAGTTGGGAGAGAGCTCCCTCAATGGTAGCCTGGAAGCGCAGACCATCGATAACTCCAATATGGCCACCATGTGGGTGGACAGTCCCTCGGCCGAGGATGCTCGCGCCATTTTGGAAAAGGCGCTTGAGGTGTATCCCGAGGTGTCGCGCTTTGTGCTGGGAGATATAGAGTTTAGTCTGATAGATGAGGTGACCACGCCCACCGAGCCGATAAATGTTCCCAGCACGCGCAGGATTGTGGGCTACGGCATTTTTGGAGGGCTGTGCGTGACTGTGTTGGTGATAGGGCTGTTGGTCCTGTTTAACAACACCATCAAAACACCTGAGGACATGGGGCGCATTTCGAGTATGCCTTGCCTGGGGGCGCTGCCCGAGGCGCGGCTTAAGGCGCGCAAGAAACGTTCGGTACCCCGCCTCATCTCCGCACTTAATCCACGGGCGACACATGGGTTTCGCGAGAGTGCGCGCTCCATGGGCGTGCGTGTAGCCGATGTCCTGGTGAAGCGGGAGGCCAAGGTGGTGCTGGTGACCAGTGGCGGCTTGGATGAGGGTAAGACCACGGTGGCGGTGAACCTGGCCGAGCAGCTGGCCAAGGATGGTGCCCGTGTGCTGCTGGTGGATGCAGATCTGCGCACCCAGCGGGATGCGGCACTGCTGGGTGTTGAAGGCAGCACCGGTTTGGTGGAGCTGCTGGACAACACCGCTCCCCGTAGGGAGGACTGCCTCGTATGGCTTGAGGAGAGCGGTATCGGGTTTTGGGGCGGTTCGATTCCAGCGAAGCACCCGGCTGAAACGCTTAGCGATAAGCGCTTGCCTTCTATCTTTAAACAGCTCAAGAAGGACTGGGACTACATCGTGTTAGACGCCCCGCCCAGCGGTATGTTTCAGGATGCGGCTTTGATTGCCGAGTGGGTTGATGCCGTGCTGCTGGTGGTGCGCTTTGACGGGGTGAGCAGCCGCATGGTAAGGGAAGCCCTCACGATGTTAGAAGGAGTGCGCGCATCCCTGATCGGCTACGTACTCAATGCCTGCCCGCAGTCGGAGAGTGGCTATGGCTATGGGCTATACGGCTATGGCGCGGGCCGCTATGGTTACGGTAGCTACGGCAAGTCGTACAGCGCCAAAGCTGCGGCTGCTTCTGATGATAAGGATCAGGAGAGTTCCGATGGGCTGACGGACCTTTGGGAAGAGGACTCTGTGACGGCGGGTCCCTCTGTTGGTAAGCACGGCGTAAGGCGCACGGGCCACCAGGGACGGCATGGACGCGCGTGACCGGGATGTGGGATGGTGTGTGAATCAAGCTGAACGTAGGAGATTCATAGATGACGCATGAGCCGCTAATATCGGTATGCATTCCAGCATTCAATGTTGAAAATACCCTTGCTAGATGCGTTGACTCCGTATTGAGGCAAAAGTATGAGAGTTGCGAAGTAATCATCGTCGATGACGGGTCAACCGATGGTACTTTCAATATTTGTTCCGACCTTGCGGAGAACTACGAAAATATTACTGTTTTTCATCAAGAGAATAGGGGTCAGGCGGCAGCGAGAAATAGAGCTGCAAGCAAAGTGAAAGGCCGATATATCCTGTTTCTCGATAGTGATGATGAGCTGGAGCCAAACTC
>CAYTIS010000067.1:1395-7080 GCA_964438035.1 uncultured Slackia sp. | reverse complement strand
GGGTGGCCAGATTGCTACGGTGGTCTGCATTGTTGTACTGTTCGCCATCGCGCTGCTGAACCTGCGTAAAAGCCGGGCCTAGGCCCGCGTGAGCGTCGCAGAAAGCGGCAGCTCACATGCCTTGAGAAAGACGGAAAAGGAGAACCACTATGGTGGAACTTGACGCGAAGGGGCTGTCGTGCCCCGAGCCTTTGATGATGGCCGTTGAGGCCATTGAGGCGCATCCCGGCGAGAAGGTGCGCATTGAGGTGGACAGCGCTGCTCCGCGCGACAATATCTCGCGCATGGCGCGCCGCAGGGGCCTTGAGGTTCAGGTCACCGAGGACGGGGACGTGTACACGCTGATCATCGGTTAGTACGTGTTGTTTGTGGGCGTGTTTGTACTGCGGCGTTGAGTGCGCCGCTGTGCAGACGCGCACGGCGATGTGGGAGGAGGCGTATCACCAATGATACGCCTCCTCCTCGATGTGTGCTGCAGCGTGGTGGGTCGTTTGCGGTGCAGCCGGCCGTTTGCAGTAGAGCGGGCGGTTTGTGGCTCCCTGGTTGCCAGGCAGGCGCGGTGGGTTGTCGGCGGCTACCTTGGCTGCTATGCAGATGCGGTAGATTGCTGGCTGCTTAAACCAGTCACCATACTTAAAGGAGAGGGGTATGCTGGTTTCGAAGTCGGCGCAGGAAGTAGTTGTGGTGACCTTCTCTACCATTACCGATGCCTTCGCCTTTGAGAAGGCTTGCAAGGCGCGTGGTATTTCCGGCAGACTCATCACCATTCCCCGTCAACTTTCGGCAGGCTGTGGTATGGCCTGGTCATCTCCCGTAGCCTTGCGTGATGACGTTGAAGCACTCATCGTCCAAGGCCTGGAGCATGAAGAAGTCCACATCATCTGGCGCTAAACGAGCGCGTATCTCTCAACGGGTGCATATCCGTACGTGATCAATCCAATCTCATACGCAACGGTATGGCGCGCCACTCCAAGAGGGGTGTATGGCGCGCTCACTTGCCCCAAGGGGCCTTTCCATACCTAAAATTAAACCAAAGTGCAAAAAGGGGCTCTTGGGAGTCGATACCGGTGCGGCTATAATGGAGGCCGCTTTTTCGGGATGGTGCATGGGGCGGCGGATATCTGGGGCGCTTGCGTAGCAGATTGACCCGTTTTCCCGTGTTTGGTCCCGAACTCCAACCCTGTACGAACAAAACGTATCCCAAAAAATTGGCGCTTTTGTACCTGTATCAGAAGGTGCTTGAAAGGTTTTTGAGGATGCGTGGTAGTCCACCCGAGAAGACGGATTAGTCGTGGGGGGGGGGTACAGGTATACGTTCATTGCCATTGTGGGGCGAGGATGTTCGGTAGGATGCTCACCGCAAAGGTCGGGTTGGGAGTTGATAGAAAGTCACGTGACGCGATCAGCGAGTGAAATCAGGCGGGTGCGCGGGTTGCAATGCTGCGCTGCGCAGGAGACTACGTCCACGCGACTGGAGATCGGTGAGTCTGGTCTGGCAGAAGGCTTTGCGCGCCGACTGGCCTATCGCGTCATCAAGCGATCCTTCGATATTGGTTTCAGCGTCGCAATGATGATTGCGCTCATGCCATTGTTCCTTTTCATTGCTCTTGCCATCTGGCTCGATGATCCGCATGCCTCGCCGCTTTTCTTCCAAGAGCGTGTGGGTTTGCGTGGCAATACCTTTCGTATGGTGAAGTTTCGCTCCATGTACGCCGATGCCGAAGAGTACCGCGCCGATCTGGCTGTGCACAACGAGAAAGATGGGCCGGTGTTCAAGATTGCCGATGACCCGCGTATCACGCGGGTGGGCCGCTTTATTCGCCGAACCTCGCTGGATGAACTGCCGCAGTTTTGGAATGTGCTTAAAGGAGATATGTCTGTGGTGGGGCCACGTCCCGCCCTGCCCGCCGAGGTGGAGTACTACTCCCAGCGCGACTATCTGCGTCTGTGTGTGAGGCCGGGTATTACCTGCTATTGGCAGATCCAATCCAATCGCGACAGTATTTCCTTTAGTGAATGGGTGGGCCTGGATTTACTCTACATCCGCCAGGCGAGCGTAAGAACCGATGTAGCGATTATCGCGAAAACCGTGGGCTGCGTGTTCACGGCGCAGGGACGATAAGCGAAACGGGTGCGTACATGCAGATGTGCTCGGCAGGTAAAAAACGGCTGCTGTTGGTGAGCGAAGCCATGGGCGGCGGCGTGTTCACCTATTTGGTCAACCTAGCAAACTCTCTCGTGGACACCTATGACTTACATCTCGCGTATGCGGTGCGTCCTCAAACACCCGAGGACTATCGCGCGTACTTTGACCCACGCATCCACCTGATTGAGGTTGAGAATTTCGTGCGGCCTATCAGGCCGCGTGCGGATCTGCAGGC
This sequence comes from uncultured Slackia sp., assembly GCA_964438035.1. Taxonomy (GTDB): domain Bacteria; phylum Actinomycetota; class Coriobacteriia; order Coriobacteriales; family Eggerthellaceae; genus Slackia. The sequence goes on along the minus strand of CAYTIS010000067.1, from coordinate 4,699 downwards.
GTTTTTTGAGCTACGGCGGATTTATCGCATGGTGCGCCCTGACATCATCCACCTGCATTCGAGTAAGGCGGGGATTTTGGGGCGGCTTGCCCTATGGCGCGCGCCTGTGCCCATGTTCTACACCCCGCATGGTTACAGCTTTTTGATGTGTGGAGCAAGCGCACCTAAGCGTGCGTTTTACTATCTGGCCGAGCTTGTCATGGCGCGGGCGCGGTGCACTACTGTTGCGTGCAGCAGAGGCGAGCTTATCGAGACGCTACGGCTGACCAAGCGGGCGCTTCTGGTGAACAGCGGCGTCGATCTGCGTGAGATTGATGGGTACGTGGAGCGGTTTGTAAAGGCTCAGGGCGGGAAGGGACCTGAGAAGGCAGGCCTGCTGCCCTCCTCTCCAGTCACGCAGGCTGCGGATGTCACGAGTACGCAGCCCTATACGGTCTTCACCATTGGGCGCATCTGTGATCAGAAAAATCCTGAGCTGTTCAACCAGATGGCTCTGGCTCTTCCCGACATGCGCTTTGTGTGGGTTGGCGACGGGGAGCTGCGTGATGTACTGAGCGCTCCCAATATTGAGGTTACCGGATGGGTGGTGCGCAGTCAGGCCTTGGCGTATGCGATGCAGGCGGATTGCTTTGTGCTGCCATCGCTGTGGGAGGGGCTGCCCATGTCGCTTTTAGAGGCGATGTATTTGCGCAAACCCTGCGTGGTAAGCAACGTGGTGGGAAATCGCGACGTAATTCGCGACGGTGTGAACGGCTTTGTGTGCGAGAGCCTGGACCACTATATCCACGCCATTCGTGCATGTACCAAGGCAGAGGTGGCTGAGCATCTGTGCGCCAACGCGTTCAAAGATATTATGCATGAGTACAATTGCGACACCATGGCCGCGTGTTACAAGGCGGTGTACAGGCAGGCTCTCGGTGAGGCAAAGGCCTGCACGAAAGGCGCAGACGAGGCGGCGGCCGGGGGGTTGACATGAGCAAGATTGCCTTGGTCACCTGCTATTTTCATCCCAACTACGGAAGCGCTTTGCAGGCCTATGCCACGCAGCGCTACTTTGACGTGCAAGGCATTGTGAGCGAGACCGTGTGCATTGATGGTTTGGCGCGCGAGCTTGAGGCGGCCAAGACACGGTTTTACCTACAGCGCGTCTTTGATCCAGACATTCTGATGGGGACGGTATTGCGCGTCGCGCGCAAGAAGGTTCAGTCTGTGCTGCACAGAGATACCTTTGGGGCCAAGCTTGCGTGCCGAAACCAGAAGTTCCAGGCTTTTCAGCGTGAGCATTTTCGCCTGTCTCCTGTCTATGCCTCGCGCGCGGAATTGACTGCGGCCTATGCCGCCTACTCAACCGTACTGGTGGGGAGCGACCAGCTGTGGTTGCCCTCCAATATTGCGGCCGACTACTACACGCTGAGCTGGGTTCCCGATCAGGTGAACAAGGTTTCTTACGCCACGAGCTTTGGGGCGGCGTTTTTACCCAAGGCCCAGCAGCGCCAGGCGCGCTCGTTTTTGCCTCGCTTTCAGCATCTTTCGGTGCGGGAGCGCTCGGCGGTGGAGATGGTGCGCGCGTATGCGGGCCTAGAGGCTCAGCTGGTGTGCGACCCTACGCTGCTCTTCACGGCGGAAGAGTGGCTGAGTATTCAGCCTCATCAGCCGCTTGTGCAGGGGGATTACATCCTCTGTTACTTTTTGGGCAACAACACCAAGGATCGCGCGTTTGCCGAGCGTCTACGTGCCGCGACCGGCTGCAAGATTGTGGCCCTGCTGCACCTGGATGAATATATCGCCGCTGATGAGGGCTATGCCGATGAGACACCCTACGATGTGGGCCCCGGCGAGCTGCTCAACCTTATCCGCCACGCCCGTTATGTGGTTACGGATTCCTTTCATGGTAGCGTTTTCTCACTTTTGTACCGCAAGACGTTTTTCGCCTCTCGTCGCGTTGCCAAGCAGGGGCTGCTGTGTACCAATAATCGCCTCGACTCTCTGTTCGATACATTGGGAGTGAACGGCCGCCTGATCAGCGGTGACGAGGATGTTGCGGAGTGCTTGGCACGCTCGCTTGATTTTGACGAGATTCATCAGGCCATTGCGGTGTTTCGTGAACGGAGCAGCGCGTTTTTGCAGGAGGCGGTTTCGTGAGCGGCGCAGGTGTGAGTGCTGCGGATGGGGTGCTGCTCTTTGTGGATCGCATGCGCGTAGGTGGCATCCAAACGCTTTTGGTTGAGCTGCTGAGTGAGTTTGCCGTGCTGGAACAGCCCTGTGAGCTGCTGCTGTTAGACGATGGCGAGCATTATGAGCTGGAGGATGAGGTGCGCGCCAGCGGCGTGCCCGTGCACAAGCTGGAGGGCATCTGGGTGCGCCGACCGGCGGACTACCTGCGCTACCAGCGTGCCGTGCGGCAGTTTTTCCAGGAGCACCACGATTATCGCGCGGTACATGTGAACTCCGGTCCCAAGAATTATCTGATTCTTAAACACGCCGCGCGCTGGGGCATTCCGGTGCGTATTGCGCATGCGCACAACACGGGGTTTCAGACCTCCTCCAGGGCAGAGCGGATGCTTGGCGATGTGCTTAAGTGTCCCCTGCGCCGCCATGCGAACCGCTGGCTTGCCTGCTCAGAGCGCGCCGGGGCGTGGTTGTTTGGCGAGCAGTGGGTGGAAGATGGCAAGGTGACCGTGCTGCCCAACGGGATTGCGCTTCGAGACTTTGCCTTTGATGCTAAGGTGCGCCGTCAGGTGCGTGAGGCGTGGGGCGTGGGCGAGGATGTGCTGGTGGTGGGCCATGTGGGGCGCTTTACCACGCAGAAGAACCACGGGTTTTTGCTGGAGGTTTTCGCCGAGATTCATCGCCGTGTGCCCGCATCCATCCTAGTGCTGGCGGGGATTGGTGAGCTTGAGGATGCTGCGCGGCGCAAAGCCGATGACCTGGGCCTGGGTGAGGCGGTGAGATTTCTGGGCTTTCGTACGGATGTAGCCACGCTGGTGCAGGGGATGGACGTGTTTGTGATGCCGTCGCTGTATGAGGGCTTTCCGGTTACGGGCGTTGAGGCACAGGCCACGGGGCTGCCGTGTGTTTTTTCGGACACCATTACGCGGGAGGCCCAGATTCTTGATGCGGTTGCGTACGTGTCGCTTACGGATTCGCCCGCCCGGTGGGCAGAGACTGCGATTGCTCTGGCTGGATCAGTAAAGCGCGAGGGTGCGTGGCGCACGCTGGCCGACAAGGGCTTTGACGTGCGCACCATGGCAAAGCGCCTAGTTGAGGTGTATCGTGCGGATGGATCCGGCGGGCAGGCCGTGTC
>CAYTIS010000067.1:0-1295 GCA_964438035.1 uncultured Slackia sp. | reverse complement strand
GGCCGTGTCGGCCGAGCCAGTCAAGTCAGCCGAGCGGATTGGCCGGGCTGACCAACCCGTGCGGGCTGATTAACTCCCAAGTATCATGAGACGAACCTTTGCAGAAAAACATCCTATCCTGAGTATGCAGGTGGACAGCCGCATGCTCATTCTGCTGTTTCCCGTGATTATTGCCTTGGGCAAGGTGGTTCGCTGGACGGTCATGCGAACCACGCTTATTAACTACAGCAAAGGCTGGGGCTGGGTTGACCCCATCATGGAGGGCGAGTGGAGCTGGGAGTTCTTCGGCGTTGATGAGGTGGCTGAGGGCGACATCGGCCAGGGTGATAATGTCTACACCTTCTTCAAGGCGTTTTGGGCCACCATCTGGGCGCGCCTGCCCGAAAGCTTCCAGGAGTTTGAGTTTTTCATCACCCTTACCTTTGGCCTGCTGTTCATGCTGGTGCTTTTAGGTATGCGCAGACGGCTTACGCTGATTGAGTCTCTCTTCATCGCTCTTTGTACTGGCGTGATCAGCGTATACTGCCTCTGCCTGAGCAAAGAGCCGTTTCAGCTGGTGTTTTTCCTGCTCATGTACGCCTTGTTGCGCAGTGGCAGCATTCCTGGGCGCTTCAAGTTTGTCGGGGCCTGCGGCGTGGTGCTTTTGAGTGCGGTGAACTTTCGTACCTATTACGTCTTGATTGTCGTATTTGCCCTTGCCAGTCGCTGGTTTCTCAATCATCAGGCGCGATCGGGTGGCCTGTGGCGCACCGATGTTCAGGGGCGGCTGCGGTGGTCGGCAATCATCAAGCTCTATGCGCTGGCCGTACTCGTGTACTTTGTCATGATGGCTACATTTTCAGTGGCGAGCACCGATCTGTACGAGCGCTTCGAAGACGCTCTGCTCTATGCCAGCGATGACACCTCCGGTAGCAATACCTATATGGAAAACGTTCTTGCCGTGAACGAGAGCAGTCCCAATATCCTGAGCGTGACGGCTGAGTATGCCTTGGTGGTGCTGCGCCTGCTGTTCCCGCTGGAGCTCTTGGGTAACGGCCCCAAATACTGGCCCTATGTGGTCTATCAGCTGTGCATGACGGTATTTCTTTTGAGAGGGCTGCGCAATGTTTGCACGAATAGTCTTGCGCAAAATGCGGCGCTGACCATCTTTGTGGGCTATGTGTTTGCTTCCGCTACCTTCGAAGTGGATTTTGGTGCTTGGGTGCGTCACTGCGCGGTCACCACGCCAATCGTGCTGCTTATGTCGGGAATCTGCTTAGTCAAAAAACCGGCCGAGGCCGTGCGTGAGCACGGGG
>CAYTIS010000066.1:3854-7230 GCA_964438035.1 uncultured Slackia sp. | reverse complement strand
CGACCCTGAGGCTGAGCTTGTGACGGTGGCAACCGATGCTGCCGATGGTGATGCACTTATAGGTGTGGGGGCCGTGACAATGAGCGATCGTGTGGGCTACAGCCACCTGGTGGCAGGGCAGACCTACACCCTTGAGGCAGGTCTGTACGACGCAGAGACGGGTGAGGCTATCGAGGTGGACGGAAAGGCCGTGACAGGATCGACCACCTTTGTTGCCCAGGACTCCTACGGAGTTGCCTTCGTAGAGCTGGAGCTTGAGACCTACGATTTGATGGGCAAGACCCTCGTGGTGTTTGAGAAGCTTCTCGATGCGGGTGGGGCGGTGCTGGCAGAGCACGCCGACGTACGCGACACTGATCAGCAGGTGGAGGTTTTGGTGCCTGAGCTTGCCACAACGGCTTTGGATGGCATCGATGGGGACAAACATGTGGTGGCTGACACCGCATCGGTCATCGTAGACACCGTTTCGTACCGCAATCTCACCCCGGGGGAGACCTATACCGTACGTGGCACCCTCATGCTCAAGGGCTATGATGGGGAAGGCAGTGCGGTTGGACAGGAGCTGCTCGTAGAGGGGCAGTCCGTTGTGGCATCAGCTGAGTTCACCGCTGAGGCCGCTGAGGGTAGCGTCGAGGTTATCTATGAGTTTGACGCTACAGGCCTGGAGGAAGGCACCGAGATTGTGGTCTTTGAGTCCCTCTTCTTAGATGGACATGAGATAGCTACACATGCAGACATCGATGACGAGAGCCAGACCGTGACCGTAACGCGGCCTCAGATTGATACCGAGGCCACCGACGGTCACGACGGGGATAAGATCGTGGTGGCTGATTCGGTGGTGCGGATTGTGGATACCGTGTCCTTTGAGAACCTGGTCCCGGGCAAGGAGTATGTGCTTACGGGTTCGCTCATGCTCAAGAGCTATGACGAAGAGGGTAATGCCGTTGGCCAGGAGCTGTTTGTCCCGAGCGGTGAAGCAGGCCTTGAGGTTGGGGATGCTGAGGTGGCGGTGAGTGCCACAACGACCTTCGTTCCCGAGCAGCTACAGGGCACCGTTGAGGTCGTCTTTGAGTTTGATGCCTCGCTTGTGTCGGAAGGCACCGAGGTAGTGGTCTTCGAGAGTCTTACGAGGGACGGGGTGGAGGTGGCTGTTCACGCCGACATACACGACGAGTCGCAAACCGTTGCCTTCGTGCGGCCTTCCATCTCTTCAACGGCATCCGATGCCTCTGATGGGGACAAAACCGTGGTGGCTGACACCGACGCGCGCATCGTTGATGCGGTGTTTTACGAGGGTCTCATAACGGATGAAGAACACACCATGGTTGGTATCGTCGTTGATGCCTCTACGGGCCTTCCCCTTCTTGACCAGGGGGAGGATTGGGATGAGGAGGAGCTTACAGCCTTTACCCTCACCCTTCTGAGTGCCTTCGGTGCGCCCGAAGCTGAGCTTGGTGAGGAAGCGTCTTCAACCACTGCCCTGTCCGCAGGTATGCCTGCTACGAGCTTGCCTACTGAGGTTGACATGCAGGTCCTTGCGACCTTGCTTGAGGAGCACGAAGAGCTGCTCGATAGCCTCGTTGCGGCCTCGGCATCGTTTACGCCAGAAGGCTATGAGGGTGAGGTGACCCTGGAGTTTTCCCTTGACGCGAGCACCCTGATAGACCCCTCTTGTGGCGAGACGGTTGAGGCTGTGGTCTACGAGTTTCTCTTCCGGGGCAGCTTTGAGGGTGATGAGGCTCCCGTGCTCGTAGCCTTTGAGGCTAATGCAAACAATGCCGATCAGACCGTAATCATCACGCCGGCATCCATCTCAACCACGGCCAGCGATGCTGCCGATGGTGACTCCGAGCTTGCGCCGTCTGCGGAGGTAGCCGTCAAAGATTCCGTGTTCTACACAGGGCTTGTGTCGGGCAAGGAATACATACTGCGCGCAACGCTCTATGACAAGAGCACCGGTGAACCTTTGTCGCTTAGCGGGGTACAGGTGACATCCGAGCTGCGTTTCACGCCCAATACTGAAAGCGGGATTGTCGCGATAGAGATAGGCTCTTTTGATGCAAGTGCCCTAGGCGGGCGCGACCTGGTGGTTTTTGAGGAGCTGTGGCTGCCCGCAAGCACGGATGGTGTGCCCACCGAGATCCTTGTTGCAGAGCACAAAGATCTTGCCGATGAGGGTCAGACGGTCTCGGTGGCTCAGTCCTTGGCTTTTGGCTTCTACGGTAAGACGGGAGGCACGCTTGTGGGTATGGTGGTCGTTGCTGCAGCCCTTGTTCTGACGGCCCTTGGCGCGATGTATCTGAGTCGAACCTTCGTGCCGCGAAGTCAGGGCTATCCCGTCGTGACCGCCAACGGTGTCATCATGTGTGGTGTGCGCCCGCCCGGGCAGCGTCGCCCCCTGCGCCACACTCTGCGCAAAGCCCGAAACATCGCCCTCTACCATCTGCGTCGAGAGTGAAACGTGAACGAGCGCAGAGAAGCTTTTCGTTATTCGTTGCGGGCGGTGACAGGGACGGTCTGAGGGATGCACGCCCCTTTAGCCAAGGAGGCCTTTTGTGAAACGAGTTGCCACCGTGATGGCGTGCATCTGCCTTGTGGCTGCCCTTGGCCTTGTGGGCCTCCTGGTCTTTTGGGGGCAGGCGGCTCAGACCACGCCCTGGCCCAGCCTGCCTGAAGGGACGCCAGCCGAAGAGGATGGTTTTCCACTTGTGGATTGGAACTACTGGCTTTCGGTCAATCCCGACATCGTCGGATGGATCACCGTACCGGATACTGCCATCAACAACCCCATCGTGCAGGCCCCTGCTGATGATCCCGACTATTATCTGAGTCACGACATCTACGGCACCTACAACCCTTATGGTGCCATCTATTTGGACGCAGAGTGTGCAGATGAGGGCCTGGACAGCCCCAATGCGGTCATTTTGGGGCACCACGTTGAGCCTGACACGGGCGCGGCTCCCTTCGGCGTGATTGCTGAGTACGCAAGCTCCGCCTTTGCCTTTGAGCACGCTACCGTGCTCATCCAAACACCACACTCACGAGCGGTCTATCAGGTGCGTTTTGTGGACATCGTCAACGGGGCTCAGGCCACTAAGCGCACGGCCTTCCTCGGAGGCCAGGATTTTGTCACCTGGTACGAGCAATCCCTTGCCGAGGCACACCTGGTACTTGATGCTCAGGCTCGCCCCGATCAGGTGGTGTCGCTGGTTTCGTGCTCCTACGCCATGTGGGCGGAAAACGAGCGCACGGTCGTGACATGCAGTCAGGTGACTTTGGTAGGAGGTTCGTGACAGAAAACCTCATTGTGTCCTGCAATCCACTTGTGCTGCCGTCTGCCGACAAGTCGGGCCGCCTGTCTTATATGCCGTGGGCC
>CAYTIS010000066.1:0-3754 GCA_964438035.1 uncultured Slackia sp. | reverse complement strand
CAAAAAATCGCCGTTTCGAACCCATCTGGGCAAGGAGAAGTAGAAGCTGTTTGGACATGTTGATATAGTGAGGCGCATCGTGCAATCCGGTCAGGGTGCGTTGTATAAGGAATTCAAGGACGCCCGCAATTGGCCTCGCTTCCCGCGCTTGTTAGGAGGGGTCCATGGCGTTTATGAAGCGTGCGTACGGCGGCATCCAGCCGTGCATCAAGGTAGGCCTGCTACGAGTGAGGCTTCCATTTATCCATTTCAGAATCTCACCGCCCGAGATTGCAACCGGCCTTATGAATGCCTGCACCTCCTATGGGGCGCTGGCCGTGCTCACCACTACCTTGGGGCTGGAGCCTGAGGTTGCCTGGGCGCTTGTGGTGCTAGAAACCATCCTTTATACCTGCAACTGGCTTTTTGGTGAGCCCTCCATCTGCGGTTGGATTACCCCGGCCATGGCCATCATTATCGTATACCTCGAAGGCTTTGATCCTGGGGTGGAAAGGATTCAGGCGCTTACGGCCGTCCAGCTGGAACTCGGTCTACTCTTTATCTTCTTAGGTCTCACGGGTCTGTCTAAAAAGCTCAACACCCTGGTGCCTCCGGCGGTCAGGGCCGGCATCGTGTTAGGCGCGGGCGTGAATGCCGTCTACGCCCGCCTGGGCGAGGGCGGTGCGGTGGACACCGTTACTTGGGGCTGTCTTGCGGGGCTGGCCGTGGTGTTTGTGCTCATGTTCAGCAAGCGGGTGCGCAAGCATATGCAGACCAACCGCTTCCTCCAGATTTTGGGCAATTACAGCTTTTTGTGGGCCGTCCTCGCGATGTTCGTTGTAGGCGGACTTTCCGGCGAGTTCGAGTACAGCTTTTCCGGCGACATCATCAAGGTGCCCGACTTTGTGGCTCTGTTCTATGCGGTGTCGCCCTTCAGCATTGGTTTTGCCGGCCTGTCTGTCTGGGTTTCGGCGATTCCCATCGCGCTCATCGCGTGGGTGATTGCCTATGGCGATTTTGTTACCGTCCAGCAGCTTGGCATGCAGGCTCAGCGCGATGACGAGTACATCGAGTTTGACTCCAACCGCACCAACGTAATCTGTGGCATCCGCAACCTGCTTTTGAGCTTCTTTGCGCCCTATCCGGCGTTGGCAGGTCCGCTTTCGGCCCCCTACTGCGTGGCCACCTATCAGCGCTACAAGCAGGATGGTCGCCAGGGCATGGATTCGATCTATGACGGCTCGGGCACAAACATCATCTTCTGCGTGGTGGGCCTGTTCATCTATCCGCTCTACGAGGTGGCCTCGGCGGCTTCTGCGGCCATGCTCGTGGTGGTCTTGTGTATCCAGGGCTTCGTGTGCGCCCAGATCTGCTTTGATCTGGCCAAAGATAAGCTCGACCAGGGCGTGGCGGGCATGCTCGCCGGCTTTATTTTGGCCCGAGGTGGCGGTGTGGGCCTCGTTGCCGGAGTGGTGCTGTACCTGCTGCTATGCGACAACCAAAAGATTCGCGACGACTATGCCGGCAACAAAGAAGAGCAGCGCCTTGAAGACGAAGAGACCGCCCGTCAACTCGCCGAGCTGGAGGCCCGCCGTCTGGCCAGTAAAGAAGCTCGGGAAGAAGCCTCCGCCTAGGCTTTCGCTCCAATCGCCCAACAACAAAAGGGGGCGCGCAGTTGTGCTGCACGCCCCCTCGCGCACCGGGCGGTTCCCTCCACAGCCGCCCTACAATGCGTTTAGAACAGTTTTGCCACCTCGTCGGTGGGCATGTCAACCCCGTACCAGATTTTCTCGCCCGCTGCAGCTTGTTCAATCATCATGCCAAGGCCAGGTACAGCCACGCACCCCGCAGCCTGAGCGTCGCGAATCAGGCGCGTTGTGCGGGGGAAGTAAATCACGTCGGCTACCGCAAGCCCCTCATGCAAAAACTCGACGGGCACCAGGCTCTCTTCGCTGTTCTCGCCCATGCCTACGCTTGTGGCGTTGGTGAGGATGCTGGAAGCTTGGATACAGGCCTTCAGATCTTCTTGGTTGGCGAGGTCGTGGAGCTGGATATCACAGTCCGTTCGCTCGGCCACACGCCCCGCCAAATCCTTGGCATGCTCATAGCTGTTGCCTGTAAAGCGCACAAAGACGTGAATCGTGGCTACCCCGTCCAAGGCAGCTTGGGTGAGCACGGCACTGCCCGCGCCGCCCGCACCTAAAAGCGTCATGGTGGCGCCCTTGTCGGTCACGCCGTGGTTGCGCAGGTTGGTCATAAAGCCCACGCCGTCGGTGTTGTAGCCGATGAGCTCGCCATCCTTCTTGGCAATCACGTTCACGGCGTTCATCAGCTCAGCGGCAGGATCCAGCTTATCGAGGAAGGGGATGACTGCGCGTTTGCAGGGCATGGTCACATTGGAGCCATCCCAGCCATCCAGGGCCCGCATGGCGGCCAGGGCTGCCTCAAGGCCATCTTCCTTTACGTCGAAGGCCAGATAGACCGCATCAATTCCTAGATGCTCGAAGGACAGGTTGTGCGAGGCTGGCGAGCCAGAGTGCTCGACGGGGCTGCCCAACAGCGAGATGAGGTGGGTGTGGCCGGAGATGCGTTGTTTTTCGCCCATGAGAGAAACCTCCTAACATAGATTCGATGGTGCCGTGCCCATCACGGCACCTGGTGGTGGCGGTTAGTCCGCCGTGAGACTATGGACGCGGTGGATGCCTTCCATCAGTTCCCGCGCCAGCGTGATGTCCACCTGGCCAGGGGCCGAAGCCGTCTCAAGGGCACAGAAGGTCAAGGCCGAGCCAAAGACCTCGCCGGTAAGGCGGGTGAGCGCTCCCCAGCGCCCCATGGACATGGTGATGAGCGGGCCGGTGGCATAGAGCCGCGCCATTTCCTCGGTTGCCTGGAGCAGCGTCAGTGCATCGGCGGGCCCCTGTGCCATGACGGCAATTTTAGGGATGTCGGCGCCCCAGTCTTGCATGCGCCGCATCTCGTCCACCATCCACTCCTTGGACGGGGTGCCCTCAAAGTCGTGATGGGACACAATCACTCTCACGCCGCAGGTACGCGCCGCCTGTGCAAGTGCCCGTACCTGGTCTTCGCCAATCCAGGATTCCACGTCCACAAGGTCAAAGGCTCCACACCTGATCATTGCTTCGGTCAGGGCAGCATAGTCGGGCACTGAAAGCTCAGCCTGCCCACCCTGGCCGGTGGAGCGGAAGGTGAACAGCAGCGGTGTGTCACCCGCAGCCTGGCGCAGGGCGCAGGCATTGCGCTTCATGGCGACCACATCGTTCACGTCGCTACAAAAGTCGGCTCGCCACTCAAGGCAGTCCGCAATCGCCGCGCGTGCCGCGTGGGCTGCCTCCACAGCTTGCTCCAGCGTTCCCATGAGGGAAACGATGGTCTTGGGTGCGCCTTGCCCAAGGGTAAGGCCTCGGATGCGAAGAGGTGTCATTGGTGCTCCAATCCAGGCTTGTGTCGTGAATCTGTACAATTCACGCTAAACCTAAAATAATACAAAAAAACGGCACGCCTCAGGAGGGACGTGCCGTTTTTAGCGGGGGTTCGGGCTGAAGAGTCGGTCAGCGTTAAGCTTAGAAGTTGTACTTGATCACGCCGCCGTGCTTCTGGGCCTCACGCGCAATGGTAATGCGCTGGACGCAGGGCGCGCCCTCCTCAAGCCACATGGCGCGGCAGTCGCGGTACAGGCGCTCGGTGGGTCCGTAGGGGGAGTCCTCGAAGTAGCCGTCGCCACCGAAGATCTCAAGCATCTCGTCGGAAACGAGCT
>CAYTIS010000065.1:0-7442 GCA_964438035.1 uncultured Slackia sp. | reverse complement strand
CCTTGGCGCGCAGTGCCGCCGCTATAACGAGGTTGTCTTCGAAATCCGGATGAATATCCTGCAGCTTCTCCGCCATCCAGACATCGCTTTCGTCAAGCGCAACGGCGGTCGCGATAGATCGCATGCTCGCCAAGCAACCTTGTGAGATGCGCCTGATCGCCTGGGCATCCGCTGCCGAAAGACCACCTTCCGACTCGCTTGCGCGCTTCTTCAAAAGAGCTCCTATGAGGTAATACACGTCCTTGCATGTCGTGATCGCATACAGAAGCTCCGCCCTCGCGTCGAGCGCAGCATCAATACAAGATCGTGCGGCATCATGGCCTTTTCTCTCCCCCAGATATGTATCAATCCACACGCAGGTGTCGACAAGAAAGAGCGGTGCCTTGTTCGTGAGAGTCTTGCTCGCAGGAATCGCGCCTGCAGAAGCCTTGACCATGGGAGTGCCGATCACAGAATCCCTGTTCACAACAGCCCCTTCACAGAGGCCTCGTTCGCAGGAATACCGTCCACGAAAGTCCTATTCACAAGAGTCCCTTCTCTTTAAAATGAGCGGTCATCGCTCCTTCTCGAAGTTCGTCAAACGAACGATCATCAGATCCGGGAGCGAAGCTTGCGCCAAGAAGTGCACGTTGCTCATCGATAAGGCGATCGATATCGCGTAATGCTGCATGGCGAGCCTCTTGATATGCAGATAGCCGATCTGAATTCTTGTCCCGGCCATCTGCAAGTATCGCGGCAATGGTTTCCGGTTCGGCTTCATGTTGTACAGCGAACTCGTACAAGGCACGCACGGCCTGCGATGGGGTGTACCCGACGCGAGAGAGCACCCGGTCGCCGCGCTCTTTGAGGGTCTTTCCGATTCGTATGTTCATCTGTATAGAGTCAGATCTCACTCGCTCTAATGCTACTCCCATGAAAACCCCTCCTTCATGTGTATAGCGTATAGCATATCATGAAAAGCGGGCAAGAATTCTATCGCTGAGTATTTGCCCGCAGCAGAGCCCCAGTTCGGATTCGGCGAACGTTGGATCTAAAAGGCTACCTCTGCCCTTTGACCTCTTTGATCAGCGCGTAGCGCTCGGATAGATACTGGAGGACCTCGGCGGCAATTTGAGTGCTGCTCATAGTATGGGGCTGCAACTTATCTGCCCATGGCCTACCGGGATGAAGCATGTCCCACAACGGCCGCATCCCTTGATAGCGCCCCTTTCCTGGATTGTGATTGCCAAACCCCTCGATAAGAACATTCCAAACAGGAGAATGCTGAGAAATCAGCAGGGACTCGCCAAGCGAGATCCATAGGTCATCAACAACCAAAAACCTGCAGTAAAAGTCTTCGACATTCAAATTGATGGCCTGATCGATGCTTTTCGCGTGATCAACCAGCCTTTTATAGAGAGCCGTACCCGAAGGGCCGTCTTCGATGAATCCGCCTTTTCTCTTTCCCTTGGAATCCGCCTTTCCCACATAGATCGGAAAGGAGAGCTTTCCTGAATTAGCCTCTGCCAATGGCCTGTATGAGGGAAATTCCCCCACGTAATACAAGGAATAGACCCCGGAGCCTTCAAATTGCTCCAATTCTGCCAAGGGCATGGCCTTACGTGCACTAAGCGCATTAGCCACGCTCATGGCAAGATTTCTTTTATCAAGGGGATCAAACGGGATTACAGCACCCATGCCGACTTCTTTCGCCCGAGCTGGTTTTTTCTGTATGCAATCTCGTTTTGCATGATTGCCACCGCAATGGATGAGGCAAGCCTTTGAGCCAAAAGGACGGGCACGGCATTCCCCAGCTGCCTCATGGCCTCAGACCACGCCCCATTCAATTCGTAGCCGTCTGGGAATGTTTGAATGCGAGCGGCCTCTCTGACCGTGTAATACCGAGGCCTTCCGTCATCTTGGATGAGCATATTTTCACCGCCAGGCACACCATGCACGCCCGCCTTCAGCGTCTTTGACGGCATATCCAAGACGCTGCCCGTGTGTCCTGGATAGATCTTTGCGCCCGCTCGAAACTCATGATTCAGCGCAAAGGAATGGCCCTGTTTCGACGGTTCGGGAAGGTTAGAAACCGCATCCCTGACGGTTCGCCAGGGAAGTAAGGCATCTTCCGGCTTTTGACAATTCTCTACAAAAGAATACTGCTTTACGCCGTGCCTCTCCCAGTACTCCCCTCCTTGGCGCTGAGACCACATAAGAGCCTGCAAGCTGTGTGTTGCCCTTGGGAACGACCATTCAATACCCAAATCGGACCTGAACCCGACGATGAACACCCGCTCTCGACGCTGGGGAACGCCGTAATCAGCCGCATTCACCAAGGTAGGAATCACGTTGTATGTCAATTCACTACGAGACTGAGGAGATGAGGACTTTGCCCTCTGCAAGCGGCACAGATGATCGCCCCAGCTCTCATGCCTGCCAATTGGCCTCTCGGGAAACTCTAATCTCAGGAGGATGTACTGAAAATAATCCGCAAACTGCGGCCTGAGTATGCCCTTAACGTTCTCAACGAGAAAGGCTTTGGGCCTAAGCTCATGTACCGCAGAAATCATCGCAGGAAACATGTCTCGCGAATCCTTGTTGGCCCTCGCAATTCCTCCCTGCGAAAATGGTTGGCATGGTGGGCCACCTGCCAGTAGATCAATCTCTTTGTTGATATTCGACCAGTCGTAATCACGAACATCCATTTCGTGGATGTTCCAATCCCTCACAAGGGGATGCCCCTTTTCTTTATTGCTCCGAATCGTTTGACACGCCCACTTATCCCGTTCAATCAGACCCCGTGAACGAAAACCCGCAAGCTGCACCCCCAAGGCAAGACCTCCGGCTCCTGCAAAGAGCTCGAATGATGTCAGGTTGTCTTCGATCCCCCCTGACAACGCCGGCGTGCCCATGGGTGCGTCCCCTCTCACGTGCTTGACGGAACGGATTCTCTACCATGCAAACAAGTGTTTGCTACGAAGCTGACACGAGAAGTGGCATCTTAGCTCTTCAAGCGGTCGTCACGAAAAAAGGTGTCGGCCACCGCTGGGTAGAAGCCACGATCTTTGTAGCGCAAAAGGATGGTGGGATGATGTGAGGTGCGCACGAGCACGCGGTCAATCGGTTGGTCGATACTGATAAACTCGCCATCCACAAAATAGCTGGCCTCACGGCTTTCGGGATTTGTGGACAGGTCAATCTCCACCACATCGCTGGGGTTGGTAACCAGGCTGCGCGAGAACAGGGTGTGCGGCGCCAGCGGTACCACGATGAGACCCTTGAAGTCAGGAGCCACCAGCGGCCCGCCGGCTGAGAGCGCGTAGGCGGTAGAGCCCGTGGCCGAGGCAATGACCAGGCCGTCGCCGCGCATATCAATCACATGATGACCGCCGACGTCCAGCCCAAAGTCGATAATCCGCCCCAGGGCCCCGCGCGTTACGGAAAACTCATTGAGAGCAAAACGACTGGCCACCACCTTGTCGCCGCCGATGAGATCCACATGCAGGTTGGCACGCTCCTCAACAGGAAGCTCCCCAGCCAAGGCAGCCGCCGTGATGGGTATCACACCGTCCGCACTGGAGTTGACTAGAAAGCCCAAATGCCCAAAGTTAATTCCCAGGATGGGCACCCGCGCCTTTCCTACCAGGCGTGCCGAGCGAAGAATCGTGCCGTCGCCGCCCAGGGATACCACCATGTCGAAGGTTGACATATCAATATCAGAGCAGGTGTCCTGAACCGACTCGATGGACAAGGGCACCGAATCCATCTCCTGATGCCCGATACCCTGTGAATCCAAGTAGGCCTCAAGAAGCAAGGAAGCGTCGATGGCGGCCGGATTGGAATTGTTGCGGATGATTAGGATATTCATGCGTCCTCGCTTCGAACTGGCTTGTCAGACAGGTAAGAGCTAGAAAACTTGAGCATTATACCTAAAACCCAGAAAGCAGCACCTAAGCTGCGCGTGTTTCTCCACGAAGCGCTCGCGCCACCCCTGCGCCCCCGTGTCGCCCGCATGTCGCCTCCCAAAGAGGGAAGCTAGCTCACCGGGCGAGGGTAGCCCTCCTCGGTGGTGAGGATGAGCGGACCTTCTTCGGTGATAGCCACCGTTTTCTCAAAATGAGCGCTGGGCTTGCCATCGCGCGTGCACACGAGCCACCCATCGGACATCGCCCGCGTCTTACGGGTGCCCATATTGATCATCGGCTCAATGGCAAGCGTCATTCCCACCTCGAGCAGGATGCCCCGATGACGCTGGCCGTAGTTGGGCACGTGAGGATCCTCGTGCATCTCACGGCCAATCCCGTGCCCCACGTACTCGCGCACTACGCCGTAGTGATGCGATTCCGCGAGAGACTGCACAGCATAGCCAATATCGCCCAGATGGTTGCCAGGACGTGCTGCGTCAAGGGCCGCCCACATGCACGCTTCCGCCACCTCAAGAAACTTCTGTACCTCAGAGGTGATCTTGCCCACGGGATAGGTCCAGGCATTATCCCCCACCCAGCCATCCACCGTAGCACCTGTGTCGATGGAGATGATGTCGCCCTCCTTGAGAATGGTGTGAGCACAGGGAATGCCGTGGACAATCTGTTCGTTTACCGATGCGCAGATACTACCAGGAAAACCGCCATAGCCCTTGAAAGCCGGAATGCCCCCTTCGGCTCGGATGAGTTCTTCGGCGTAGCGATCCAGTTCAAGGGTGGACACGCCCGGGGCCACCTTCGCTCCGACCTCACGCAACACCTTGGCCGAAATGCGACCCGCTTCCTTCATGGCCTCAATCTCGGCCTGAGACTTCTTGATAATCATGGAATATGCCAGCTTTCCCGAAGGCTGCGCCTCAGTCAGGAGCGCATGCCCTGTGTACATCTGGCGAGGCATTCTAACACAAGAAGGCCCTAAGTTAGCTTCTCCTAACTTTTTAGAGGACAGATAGATAGAGCAGCGGCCCCACCCATGAAAAAAGCCCGCCGAAGCGGGCTTTTCAGGTAAGGCGTGGACCCTACTCCTCCGACTTAGCGGTGAAGTCGCGAGAGACGGATGGGTCAACCGGGATGCCCGGGCCCATGGTGGAAGCCACGGTGATGGACTTGAGATAGCGCCCCTTGGCAGCCGAGGGCTTCATACGCACCACCTCATCATAGACAGCACCGTAATTCTCGGCGAGCTTTTCGGTATCGAAACTCAGCTTGCCCAGGATGATGTGGGCGATGCCGTAACGATCAGCGCGGTACTCGACCTTGCCGCCCTTCAAGTCAGTGATGGCGGTGGCTACATCAGGAGTGACGGTACCGAGCTTGGGATTGGGCATCAGACCCCGAGGGCCAAGAATCTTACCCAGACGGCCTACCTTGCCCATCATGTTAGGCGTGGCCACAGCGGCATCGAAGTTGAGGTTACCAGCCTGAATCTCGGCCACCAAATCATCGGCACCCACAATGTCGGCCCCGGCGGCAAGGGCGGCCTCAGCGGCAGCGCCTTCGGCAAATACAGCCACGCGCACCGTCTTGCCCGAGCCATTGGGTAGCGACACCATGCCACGCAGCTGCTGATCAGCCTGGCGGGTATCAATTCCCAAACGGAAGTGCACCTCCACGGTCTCGTCGAACTTGGCGGTGGAAGCCTCCTTCATAAGCTCAAAGGCCTCCATGGGAGTGTAGAGCCTACCACGCTCAATCTTGGCCTGCGCGGCGCGCTTGTTCTTGCTGATTTTCATGAGAACATCCTTTCGTGGTGATGACGGGTCACACAACCCTTCCACTGACGAAGTACTTAGTCGTTTTTGCCAGCCAGCATGGCGGCCAGCTTCTTGGAGGGCACGTAGGTCTTCTTCATCTCGCGACCCTCTACGCGCACGCCCATGGAACGAGCGGTGCCAGCCACAATTTCCATAGCCGCCTCAATGCTGTTGGCGTTGAGGTCGGGCATCTTAATCTCAGCAATCTCACGAAGCTGCTCCTGGGTGAGCGTACCCACGAACTGGAGCTGCGGAATGCCCGAGCCGCTTTGCACGCCCAGCTTCTCCTTGATCAGCACGGCCGCCGGAGGGGTCTTGCAGACAAAGGTGAAGGTTTTATCCTCGTAAACAGTGATTTCCACGGGGATGATCGTGCCCGCCTGGTCTTGCGTAGCAGCATTAAATGCCTGGCAAAACTGCATGATGTTGACACCCTGGGCACCCAGGGCCGGACCCACCGGAGGAGCCGGATTGGCGGCACCAGCGGGAATTTGCAGCTTAACAAAGCCGCTGACTTTCTTCTCTGCCATCAGTCTCTTTCCTAACCTTACCTATGGTTTCACATACGCCCTATCCGCATGAGAAGCCCTTGTCCACAGAGGCATGCGGAAGGCGGTGGATAGCACTAGATGGACGCCACCTGATCGAAGGAAAGCTCGACCGGGGTTTCGCGCCCGAAGATGGACACCATGACCTTGACCTTGCCGGCATCGGGCGACACCTCGGCCACCGTACCGTCAAAGTCGGCCAAGGGGCCGCTGGTAACCTTGACAGTCTGACCCACCTCAAGCGAGGAAGAGGTGATCTTTTGAGAACCGAGCACAGAGCTGCGCTTCATAATCCTGTTGAACTCGTCGCGCGTCAGGGGTTCGGGACTGCCCTGGCTTCCCACAAAACCCGTCACGCCCGGCGTGTTACGCACTGCCGCCCAACTGCGGTCATCCAACTCCATACGGATGAGGATGTACCCGGGAAATACCTTTTTCTCGGTATCCACACGACGACCGCCCTCTTTAATTTCAGTCACAGTCTCGGTGGGAATTTCGATGCCGAATACGTTGTTTTCAAGACCCATGGTCTCAATGCGGGTTTCAAGGTTCTTCTTGACCTTGTTTTCATACCCGGAGTACGTATGAAGCACGTACCATTTCTTTGCCATACTATGCTCCCAGTCCAGAGAGCTGAACCATCAAAGGCGTGATGACAAGGTTGTCCAGAATGGCAACAAAGACACCAAAGAAGACGAGGGCCACCACCACAACACCCGTCCAGCGCAGCACCTCTTGGCGTGTGGGCCAGGTGACACGCTTGAGTTCGGCACGCACGTCGCGCAGAAACTTAAAGCGCTGCTTTTTGGGTTTGGCAGGCTTATCAGCCTTCTTCTTATCAGAGGATGAGGACACAGACTGCGAAGCGGCGGCCTTAGAGCCAGACTTGAACAGGCCCTTGCGCTCTTCCTTGCTTTCCTCCGACGATGCGTCCTGCGCGCTGGTGATGCCCTGGGCTTCGCGCTCGGCAGCCTGCGCCTTGCGAGCCTGGCGAGCAGCAGAGGCCTTTGCCCTTTGCGTTTTGGATTTCTTCGTCATGTCCTCAGTCCTTCACGCGGCTATTTACCGCATAGAGCCTTCAATGAAAATGTGTCCAAACAATAAAACAAGCAGCCGACACGTCAAGCTGCTTGAACAAGCTGGCAGGCCAGGAGGGACTCGAACCCCCAACATGC
>CAYTIS010000064.1:0-7519 GCA_964438035.1 uncultured Slackia sp. | reverse complement strand
CGCATCGCGCGCATGTGCCGCCGCCTTTTATCCGACCGTCCCGTGCGCGCCACCTTCACCCTCTACGGCAGCTTCTCACGCACCTATCGCGGCCATGGCACCGACCGGGCACTTGTGGCGGGCATGCTAGGGATGGAACCTGACGACCCGCGCATCCGCGACTCCTTCACCCTGGCAGACCAGGCCGGGCTTGAGTTTGAGATGGTGCCCAACCACACTGAAACCGACATCAACCACCCCAACACCGTGGATATCGAGGTGGTAGACGCATCCGGCGACACCTGCAGCATGCGCGGTGAGAGCATTGGGGGTGGAGCAGCGGTAATCAGTCGCCTCAACGGCATCGACGTGCTTTTGACCGGTGAGTTTCACAGCATCGTGATCCGGCAGCATGACCGATGCGGAGTGCTGGCCCATATCGCCTCATGCCTGACTACCTTCAACGTAAACATTGCCACCACGAGCCTGTTTCGCAAGAAGAAGGGTGATGTCGCCTACACCGTCATGCAAACCGATGATGAGCTGCCCGAGGAGCTGGGACGCGCGATTGCGAACAACCCCGACATCATCGACGTGCGGCTTATCAAGAGCAATCGTGCGAGCGAACCCGGCGCGCCTGTTCGAGCTGAGGATGCGCAGGCCGAGGGCTTTGGCGCGGAAATGAGCGTGGCAGAGGCCGAGACCCTCCTTGAGCATATCGACTTTGCTAACGCCGCCCAGATGCTGGCCTACTGTGAGGCAGAAGGGCTGCCCATCTCCGATGCCATCTGTCGGCGCGAGCGTTGCCTGCTTGCCAGCCAAGGCATTGCGGTGGACGACACCAAGCATTATTTGCAACGGGTTATCGAGGTTATGCGTGCCTCGGCTACCACTCCGCTCGCCGAGGTGCGACCTTCCATGGGGGGACTGATTGGCGGGGAGGCACAGAAAAGCTCGGCCTTTGAGCCTACGGGACTGTGCGACCCGCTGCTAGCGCGGGCGATTACCTATGCTATGGCCGTGCTGGAAACCAACGCCTCCATGGGTTGCATCGTAGCCGCACCCACGGCGGGTTCCTCCGGCGTACTTCCCGCGATGCTGTTAGCCTGCCAAGACATTCACGGCTTGAGCGACGAGCGGTTGGAGCGCGCCTTAGCCAACGCCGCCGCCATTGGTTATCTGATCACGCGCAACGCCACCGTGTCGGGGGCCGAAGGGGGCTGCCAGGCCGAAGTGGGAGCCGCAAGCGCCATGGCCGCAAGCGCCGCCTGCGAGCTGATGGGTGGCACGCCGCGCCAGTGCTTCGCGGCGGCCAGCAACGCCCTGGCCGGCCTCATGGGGCTGGTGTGTGACCCCATTGCAGGACTGGTTGAGGCACCCTGCCAGAAACGCAATGCCGCAGGAGTGGCAAACGCCCTGGTAGCAGCCCAGATTGCGCTTTCGGGCGTGGATAATCTGGTGGACTTTGACCAGACCGTGGAGGCCATGCGCCGCGTAGGTAACGCCCTGCCCTTCGAACTGCGCGAAAGCGCCTTGGGTGGGCTTGCCGCCACCCCCTCAGCCTGCGAGTTCTGCGTCGGCTGCGCCATATAGGGCAAGGGGCTGCCAGATGCAGCCCCTTGCCCCCACAGAGGGTCTTTCCTGCCAGGCCATTCCTCCTCTGAGCGCGCGTGTCAACCCGTCGCCTGCCCAGCCTGTCATCTGCGGACTGCGGCCACAAGACGCGCTGTTCACCAGAGGACGCCCTGACCCGTCGCTTCAGCATCCTTCGTCGAAATGCGCCAGGCAGTGCGGCGGGGTTCGCCACGCTGCCCTGCTCGTCCTTAGCCCTGGTTAATCTTTACGATAGGCGCATAGTCCTTGAGTAGGGTCTTGGTCTTGCCGATTTTAGCGAAACGAACTTGGAGGATGTCGCCGTCCACCTTGGTGATGGTGCCCCGGCCAAAGGTCTTGTGATCGATTACATCGCCTGGCGCAAAGGTTATGGACGCAGCCGCCTTCTTGCCCGCATCAGGGTTGGTTCGCATATCGCCTGCACGGCCTGCGCCACCTGCTCGGGTCGCATCCCCCGTACGCCCTGCCACCCTCGAGCGGTGTGCCCCGGCGCTTGACTGGCCGAACACCCGCCCGCCACCAGCCTCAACACCGCTGCCGGCAATACCGCGACGACTGCCGCGCTTCTCCCAGCCCGTGCCGGAAAGCCCCATGCTGCCCAGTCCCACGGTGTGACGCAGTTCCGAAGGTATCTCACCCACAAAACGAGAGACGGGGTTGGCCTGCGTGTCGCCAAAGATTTTGCGCGTCTGGGCGCACGCCAGGTAGAGCTTTTTGCGGGCACGCGTGATGGCCACGTAGGCCAAACGCCGCTCCTCCTCCAGCCCAGTCTCATCACTTGACGAATTGGTGTGGGGAAACAGCGTCTCTTCCATCCCGGCCACAAACACGCTGTCAAACTCGAGGCCCTTGGAAGCGTGCACCGTCATGAGTGTGACGGTGCTCTCGCTGTCGGCCTCGGCAGCATCCAAATCGGTGCGCAGGCGTACCCACTCGATAAAGTCGGCAAGCGAATGGGGTGAAAGCGTGCGGATGGCTGCCGGGGCCTCAGCCCCCGACTCCCCGAAAGCCACCTGAGAGGCAGAAGCGATAGGCTCAAGGGCATCAGCCCTAGCCGCGCCATAGACCTGACCCGCGAAGGCTTCTTCGCCATCTCCTTCGCCCAAAGCCGCATCAAGCGCCTCAATGAAGGGGCTTTCGTCCTCGGAGTGGGTCTCCACGTACTCGTCGACCACCGAGAGCAGCTCTTTGATATTCTCGATGCGCCCGCGCGCCTCATCGGTGTTTTGAGCCTCAAGCTCGTGCACAAGCCCGCTGCGGTCGATGACGGCCTCAATCACCTGGCGCAGATCACCACCAAAACTGGCCGCCTCCTCGATCAGGCTCACGAAGCCGCTAAGCGCTTTGCGGGCACGCATCTGCAAATGCTCGTCGGTCACGCACAGCTGTGCCGCCATCAAGAAGGGTAGATTTGCCTGATGAGCAGCCGATTCGATGTACTCGATGGTGGCCTTGCCAATACCTCGGCGCGGGGTGTTGATCACGCGCTTGGCGGCGATATCATCGGCGGGGTTCACCAAGAGGGTGAGATAGGCCATCACGTCGCGAATCTCAGCACGATCGAAAAAGCGCGTGCCACCCACGATGCGGTAGGGCACACCCGCGCGCAGCAGCATGTCCTCAAGCGAGCGGCTCTGCGCGTTAGTGCGGTAGAACACCGCAATCTGGTCGTAAGAGGTTCCCAGCGCGTGCTGGCGATCGATCTCGCTCGCAATCCAGCGGCCCTCGTCGCGCTCATCGGCCGCGAGATACACCTCGACCTTTTCGCCATCATCAGCCGAGGTAAACAGGCGTTTTTGCTTGCGGTGGATATTATTGGCCACCACCGCATTGGCCGCCGCAAGGATGTTGCCACTCGAACGATAGTTCTGCTCAAGCTTGACGGTTGTGGCCTTGGGATAGTCCTTTTCAAACTCCAGGATGTTGCGGATATCGGCCCCGCGCCACGAATAGATGGACTGGTCATCATCGCCCACCACCATGATGTTCTGGTGCTTGGCGGCAAGTAGGCGACAAATCTCATACTGTGCGTGGTTGGTGTCCTGATACTCGTCCACCAAGATGTAGCGAAAACGGTCCTGATAGGCGTCCAGCACGTCGACGTGATGTTTCAGGAGCAGCCAGGTATAGAGAAGCAGGTCATCAAAGTCAAAGGAGTTGGCCGCCTTGAGGCGCTGCTGGTAGCGTTCAAAAACCCGCCCAATCACCTTGGCGGCGGGATCGTGGGCCTGCTCGACAAAGGTTCCGGGCACCAGCAGGGCATTTTTTGCCTGAGAGATGCGATTGCGGATGGTGGGAAGCGGCCAGCGCTTGGGGTCAAGGTCCAGCTCGGCCGTAATCTCTTTGAGCAGGCGCTTGGAATCATCGTCATCATAGATAGTAAAGCCCCGGTCAAAGCCCAGCTTTTCGCAGTCGGCGCGCAGGATGCGCACGCACATGCTATGAAAGGTAGACACCCACATACCACGCGCCACCGGCCCCACCAGCTGGCCTAGGCGTTCGCGCATCTCGGTGGCGGCCTTGTTGGTGAAAGTGATGGCCAGGATCTGCCAGGGCTGTACACCCAAGTCACCCAGCATATGTGCGATGCGATAGGTCAAAACGCGCGTCTTGCCGCTGCCTGCACCGGCCAGCACCAAAAGCGGCCCTTCAGTGCACAGGGCCGCCTGCCGCTGCGCCTCATTCAATGAGTCGATGTCAACCAGTCCCACCGGCCTTGAGCCTCCCTTCATGCAATGTGGACAAAGACGCGCCCCATGCTGCAGCGGCAAGGCTCACAGGTCCCAGACGCGCCACAAGGGACCGCGCGTCTAGACGATGAACAAGAAATAGACCAGCACCACCGCGCCCACGATGATGCGGTACACACCAAACACGGTAAAGTCGTGCTTTTTGACGTAGCCCACCAAAAACTTGATAGCCACCAGCGATACGAGAAAAGCCACAATCAGGCCCACGGCAAACACCGTCCACTCAAGGCCCGTGTAGCCAAAGCCGTGGCGCAAAAACTTGAGAAGACTCCAGCCAAACATGATGGGAATGGCTAGGAAGAAAGCAAACTCGGTGGCAATGGTGCGCGAAGTTCCCACCAGCATGGATCCGATGATGATGGAGCCCGAGCGCGAGGTGCCAGGGATAACCGCCAGACTCTGGAAAATGCCGATGACGAAGGCGCGCCGATAAGATAGCTCGTCAAAGGTATTCACCTTGGCGATGGCGCTGGAGGCGTCATACTCAGCATGGGCGTTGGGATCTACGGACACATAGCCGCTGTGAGCTCTGCGGCTTCCGCGCACGCTTTCGCCCTCAGGGCGACGGGCATGGGCACCGCGCACCTCGGCAGCATCAGCGATCAGGCGGCGATTGCGCGCCTCCAGCACAATGAAGATGATGCCGTAGAGCACCAGGGCCGACGCCACCACAATAGCCGAGAGATCCTCATTGGTCATGATGTTGGTTTCAACCCAGTCGTCAAAGAGCAGGCCTATGATGGCTGCAGGAATCGAGCCCACCACCACCTTGGCCCAAATGCCCCAGGTGGTGCGCTTTTGCTCCTCGGTCTTGCGCGGCGAAAAGGGGTTGAGCTTATGGAAGAACAGCACGAACACGGCCATAATCGCGCCCAGTTGGATGGCCACCAAAAACGTGCTGTAAAACTCGTCGGACACGTTGAGGGTAACCACCTCGTCTAACAGCATCATGTGCCCGGTCGAGGAGATGGGTAGCCACTCGGTGATACCCTCGACGATGCCAAACAGGCACGCTTTGAGAACCTCTATCACTCTATCCATGCGACTCTTTCCTTTTGGGGTCGGTTACTGACGGGCACGACGGGAAGGCTGGTTGCGCGGACTGGCGGGCGCAGTGCAAAGGCAGGTCGCTCAGGCTGCGCGAGCCGGTTGCGCAAGCTGGTAGACTGCGCGGGCTGCTGCTCGGACTGGCGAGCCATACCAAGCGGGCCGCTCGGACGAACGGGCGTGCGGAGCTTGGAGCTGACGGCCGCTCGAATTCAGCAGGCCACTCCAATCCTGTGAGCTACTCAGAACCGACCGCGCAAGACGAGCCGCATCCGCCCTCCTCAAGGACGGCCAATCCCATCCAACAAACAAAAACCCCAGTTCGCAAAGCAGTCGAGAATCGCCTCCGCTTTGCAACCGGGGCCGTGTGAGCGTTTGTCGGACACCGCATGGAAGACGGGTTACGGGGCCGTGTGCCCCTTCGTTTCCGCGCGCGGCATTCTAGCATATGCGCTATGCTTATGCGCACGTTTCAAAACTCCGACAGAAGGAATAAGGAAGACGCATGGGCCAATCCACCATTACTGAGCAAAACGTTGTCGTGCTGGACTTCGGAGCGCAATACGGGCAGCTCATCGCCCGGCGCGTGCGCGATTTGGGCGTGTATTCCCAAATTCTGCCCTGCGATACTCCCGCTGCTCAGATTGCCGAGGCGGCCCCGAGCGCGCTCATCCTTTCTGGCGGCCCGGCAAGCGTCTATGCCGAGGATGCACCCACCGTTGACCCGGCTATCTTCGACATGGGTCTGCCCGTCCTGGGCTTTTGCTACGGGCACCAAATTATGGCCTCCCTGCTCGGTGGCGAAGTGACCCATTCTGAGGTCGGCGAATACGGCCCGGCCACCCTTATACGCGACGGGCAGAGCATTCTTTTTGGCACCACCCCTGAGCATCAGACCGTATGGATGAGTCATCGCGACTCGGTGAGCCGCGCACCGCAGGGCTTTACCGTGACCTCGCACACTGACGTGTGCCCCGTGGCCTCCATGGAGTGTGCCGAGCGGCGCTTTTTCTCCACGCAGTTCCATCCCGAGGTGGAACATACCGAGTATGGCACCGCGCTGTTGCGCGCGTTTCTCTTTGACGTATGTGGGTTTGACGGCACCTGGGTCATGGATGCCATCATTGAGCAGAAGGTGGAACAGATTCGCGCTCAGGTTGGTCAGCAGCGGGTGATCTTAGGGCTTTCGGGCGGCGTTGACTCCTCGGTGGTAGCAGCGCTGTGTGCGCGTGCCATTGGGCGGCAGTTGACCTGCGTATTTGTGAACCACGGCCTGCTGCGCAAAAACGAGCCTGAAGAGGTCGAAGAGGTGTTCACACGGCAGTTTGACGTGGACTTTGTACACGTGCATGCCGAGGAGCGCTACGCAAAGCTGCTGGCCGGCGTCACCGACCCCGAGCGCAAGCGGCAGATTATTGGTACGCAGTTTTGGAACGAGTTTTTCGCTGTAGCCCAGGATTTGGCTGAGGATGGGCGACCGGTGGCGTTTTTGGCACAGGGCACCATCTACCCTGACATCATCGAGAGCGGGGCGCGCAAAACGGGTGGCAAGGCCAGCACCATCAAGAGTCATCACAATTTGATTCCCTTCCCCGACGGGGTGCATTTTGATCTGATTGAGCCGCTCGACCATTTCTTTAAGGACGAGGTGCGCGCACTGGGCACGGCGCTGGGCCTGCCCGACCACATCGTACACCGCCAGCCCTTCCCCGGGCCAGGGCTGGCTATTCGCATCATCGGCGAGGTGACACCTGAGAAGCTTGCAATTCTCAAGGATGCCGACGTAATCGTGCGCGAAGAACTCGATGCCTATAACGAGCATATCCGTGCGCTGAGCGCCCAGCAGCGTGGAGAGGGCCAGCAAGAGAAGGCGGCGGAGTGTGACGAGGGGCTTGTCCATCAGGGAGCAATCGAATCCGCAATAGACGGCGACGGTAGGCTCCTTCGCGAAAGCGCGGACGAATCTGTGGCGGCACGCCCGGTGTGGCAGTACTTCGCCGTGCTGCCCGACATCAAGAGCGTGGGTGTGATGGGTGATGAACGCACGTATGCGCGCCCGGTGATCCTGCGTGCGGTGGAGTCGAGCGACGCGATGACGGCGGACTGGGCGAAGCTGCCCTACGAGGTGC
>CAYTIS010000063.1:0-7616 GCA_964438035.1 uncultured Slackia sp. | reverse complement strand
AGAAGGTACGCGCATGGGATGCCAAGCACCCCGATAAGTCAATCGGCGTGTACAAAGAGGAAGACATGGCAGCAGCATGCAAGAAGGGAGGTAAATAATGTCCCGCTCGATCATCGATCCCGTTACCCGTATCGAGGGCCATCTCCGTGTCGAGATGGAAGTCACTGATGATGTGGTCACTGATGCCTGGGTTTCCGGCGGATGCTTCCGCGGTATGGAGCTTGTCCTGCGTGACCGCACTCCTGAGGATGCCGCCTACGTGGTGCAGCGCATCTGCGGCGTGTGCCCCGTGTCCCACATGCAGACTTCGGCCATCGCTGCCGAGAAGTCCTATGGGCTGACCATTCCCAACAGTGCGCGTATCATCCGTAACCTGCTTGAGGGCGCGCAGTTCCTGCACAGCCACATTCTGTGGTTCTACAACCTGGCCGCTCTGGATTACGTCAATCCCCTGAACGCCCTTTCCGCCGATCCGGTGGCCGCATACGATTTGGCTACCGAACTTGGCACCCCCGCTGCTGACCTGGTAAGCCTGCAGGAGCGTCTGCAAAAGTTTGCCGACAACGGGCAGCTGTCCATCTTTAGCGGCAACTGGTTTGACACCGGCGAGTACAACCTCACCCCCGAGGCTGACCTGATTCTCACCTCCCACTACCTGGAGGCGCTGGAGGTTCAGGCCAAGGCCTCCGAAATCGCCGGTCTGCTCGGCGGCAAGATGCCTCATATCATGACTATTCTGCCTGGTGGCACCGCATTCGTGCCCACCGCTGAGAAGCTTGACGACCTCAAGGGTCTCGTGGATGAGATTTACAACTGGGTCGCTGCCACGCTGATTCCTGACACCCTGGCTGTGGCGCAGTTCTATCCGGAGGCTACCACCTTTGGTAAGGGCGTCGGTCGCTACGGTGCCTGGGGCGTGTTTGAGAATGCCTTCGATGCCAACACCTCCTATACTGACCAGATGAATAACCGCTACCTGCCCGCAGGTATCGTGGACGAAGACTTCAACGTCTCCGATGTGGACGAGTCGCTGATTACCGAGTACGTGGGTCGTTCCTGGTACGAGGGCGATTCGGATCTGCCTCCGTTCGAGCTGGGCACCAACCCCAATTTCACCGAGTACAACGTGGACGAGCGCTACACGTGGAACAAGTGCGCGCGCTACGACGGCAAGCCGCTTGAGATGGGTGGCCTATCTCGCCTGGTGGTTGCCTATGCACGTGGCGTTGACTTTGTGGTGGAGCAGATTGACGCGCTGCTTGAGGCCCTGGGCGCTGAGCCTGGCGATCTTTCGGTTCTCCAGAACACCCTCGGTCGTACGGCAGCCCGCCAGATTGAGACCCTCTACATCGCGGGCCTCATGCAAGAGTGGGTAGCGGAGTTGTGCGAGGCCATCGCTGGTGGCGACAGCACCTACTTTGAGTCTCCGCCCAACAAAACCGGCGAAGGCAGCGGTTTTTGGGAGGCCCCGCGCGGAGCGCTCTATCACTCCGAGAAGGTCGAGAACGGAAAGATCACGGACTACCAGATCATCATTCCGTCCACCTGGAACCTCTCGCCGCATGATCCCGAGGGCAACTACGGCCCCATGGAGGCTGCGCTGATCGGCGTGCCCGTGGCCAATCTGGAAAAGCCCATCAACGCGCTGCGCACCGTTCACAGCTTCGACCCCTGCACCGCTTGCGCCGTGCACATCGTCGAGCCGAAGACCGGAAAGAAGTTCGAGACCGTGACCAGCCCTTGGGGGGTGAAGTAACATGGCGCATCTTGCTCATTACCGCGAGTCTCATCCACTGCCCTTCCGTATCACGCACTGGATTAACCTCGTCAGCATGATCCTCCTGATTTTCACTGGCTTTTGTATCCACTACCCGTTCTTCCCCGGCTTTATGGGGATGGCGCGCGGCGTACATATCTTCCTGGGCTTCGTGCTTGTGCTCAATGCCCTCGTGCGCATCGTGCTGGCCTTCTTCGTGAAGTCGGCTCCCACGGGTGGCACTCGCGAGCTGGTGACCGACTACAAGACCTGGCTTCCGCAGAAGGATAACCGCCATCAGCTTGGTGCTTGGATTAAGTACTACCTGTTCCTGAAGAAGGATCATCCGCTGTCGGCCAAGCTGGGCGTGCCCCAAAAGATTGCCTACCTGCTCATCCCGGTTCTTATCCTGTTCATGTTCTTTACCGGCCTGTGCCTGTGGTCGCCCACGGCTAACACCGCGTTTTTCTCCGCTGCGGTCAACGCTTTGGGAGGCGCCATGAGCGTGCGCATCATTCACTATTTCATGATGTACGTGTTCATCTGCTTCACGCTCCTGCATGCCTATCTGGCCAATATCGAGGGTCTGGCTCCCACCAAGCTCATGTTCTTCGGCATTGAGCATGGCGGTCTGGTCTATGACCCCAAGACTCACACCATCACCGGCGAGGACAACCTGGGCAAGGAGACCAGCCACTAAGGTTTCGGCTACTGAGGCCATTTTTATGCAAGGGGGAGCGCTTCCTTATCCATGAGGCAGCGCGCAGAAAGGGTCCGCATCTGCGGGCCCTTTTTGCGTCCAGAGGGGGTGGGAGTGGGCGGCATGTGGTGCGTGTCTGATACAATGCCGAGCCATGACTGAGCGGCCTTCAGATATGTCCCTTTCGCCCTGTTTGGTATGCACAAACACTCGTTTCGAGGTACGTTTCAGGATAGGGTGCCGGGGGCTTTGATGCGTTTGCGGTAAGCAGCACAGACCTTCGCTGATGCGCAAGGTTCGGTTGAGCATAAGGTTTGCCGCCTCAATGTGGCCGCAGGCTTTGTGAGTGAGAAAGCCGGGGCCTTGCTCCCATGTGTGTAAAGAGGAAAGAACGGAGGGGCGCATGCCCAAGCAGGCAGGCAAGTTCAAAAGTGGATTTGTCACACTGGTGGGTCGACCCAATGCCGGCAAGTCCACGCTGATCAATGCTGTGGTGGGTCATAAGGTGGCTATCACCTCTTCCACGGCTCAGACGACGCGCCATCGCTTTCGCGCCATCCTCACGCGTGAGGACATGCAGATGGTCATGGTGGATACGCCCGGCCTGCACAAGCCCCACGATGCCCTGGGCGAGGAGCTGAACCTCTCGGCTATCAAGGCTATGGACGATGTGGATGTGGTGGCCTTTCTCGTGGATGCCTCCAAGCCGGTGGGTCGGGGCGATGAGTGGGTGGCTGCCCAGGTAAGGGCTGTGCGCAACACGAAGAAGATTCTCGTGATTTCCAAGGCCGATCTGGTTGATCGTTTTACTGCCATGGCCCAGCTGGAAGCGGGGCGGGCTTTAGGCCGCTGGGATGATGAGGTGGTGATTTCGGCCGAGACCGGCTTTAATGTGGATGGCTTTGTGGGTGCTGTGCAGCGATGGCTTCCTGAAGGCCCCAAGTGGTTCCCTGACGACATGGACACCGACCAGCCCTTTGAGGTGATCGTAGCCGAGTTCATCCGCGAAAAAATCCTGCGCAGTTACCATGATGAGGTGCCCCACTCCATCGGGGTGGACGCTGATGAGATTGAATATGACCGCGCGCGGAGCATCTATAGAATTTTCGCCACTGTGTACGTGGAGCGCGAAAGCCAAAAGGGCATCATCATCGGCAAGGGTGGCAGCGCCATCAAGCAGGTGGGTATTGAGGCTCGCAGCGACCTTGAGCATCTGCTGGGTTGTCAGGTGTTTTTAGGCATGCAGGTCAAGGTGAAGAAGAACTGGAGGCGCGACCTTAATCAGATCCGTCGGTTTGGATATGGGGAGGGCATCTAGGTCATGGCCAGGTTCTGCTCATGGTGCGGCAAGTCTCTGGAGCCGGGGGCGCGGTTTTGCAAGGAGTGCGGCGCACGTGTGATTGAGACCGTGACGGTGGATGGCTCGGCAGATGCGGTTGACCCGATGCGTGGTCTCGACATCGTAGAAGGCACGCCCATCCCCGCTGACAAGACCATCAAGCTGGATGCCGAGCGCAAGCCCGAGCGTAAGTCCGAACGCAAACGAGAGCCTAAATCCGAACGTGCAGACGAGCGCAAGGCTGAGCGTGCTTTGGCCAATACTGACACCTTGGTGATGCCCTCCGAAGCCAAGGTGGCGAAGAAGTTCTCGGGTAAAAAGGATACCAACAAGGATCGCAAGATGCTTATCGCCTGCCTGTCGATTATCGCGATACTACTGGTGGCGATAGGCGTGCTTGTGGTCATCCAGGTGCAAGGTGGCCTGTACCAGGCAACCGAGAAATCTGCTCAAGGGGAGGCGGACACTCCTGAGGAGGAGACTGAGGCAGAAGAGGAAGAGGTGGTCTTCAAGGAGGAGGAGCAGGCCGACGGAGTGAGCGACTCGGAGGCCATCGATCTTTTGGAGGCTGCCTATGAACGCTTGACCGACTATAACGAGCGGCTGGTATCGTGTGTGAGCTCTTTTAATGGGAAGTACCTGGTCACTTCAGTGGAGCAGCGCACTGAGGCCCTGGAGGTGGCCGAGGAATTGCTGGTTGAGCTGCAAGAGGAGCTCGAGGCTCTTGAGGGCATGGAGCTAGTGGAGGACTCGCCCTATCTGGATGATCTTGAGGTGATGGTGGAGCTGTATACCTGCCAGGTGGGCCGGTTGACGCCGATTGTGGAGGCGTGGCAGCTGGACGTGACCTTCGAGGTGCCTGCCGAACACCAGGCTGAAATCCTGGCAGTGCTGGCCCAAAGCAACGAAGGTGGTACCAACAAGTACTACACGCGCTATAACGAGCTATACCCGGAAGGTGCCCCTCAGCGGGAAGAATGAGGCAGGGCAGAGCGCGGCAGAGTTGCGGGCAGAGTGCGGCCGGCTTGCGCGTGCAGCACCGCTCGCCCCGCTCGTCCCGTTTTTCTTGACAGGGCAATGGCTTTTGCTATAGTAGCGCGCTATGAGTTTCGAATTCGTACATACCATGCTCAACATGATGATGCACATGCCCAAGCCTGGGTTTGTCGGCGTGTGCGCTGACGCTCAGGCATAAGCATCCGTGCGGCGTATTGCCGCGTTCATCCCTTTTCTTTTCTATGTACGAGGAACCCACCCATGATTCGTCTGGAACGTCTGACCAAAGACTTTTCGGGCCGCTCAGGTTGCCATCATGCTCTGCGCGGCATCGATTTGCATATCGAACGCGGCGACGTGTTCGGCATTATTGGGCCGTCGGGTGCCGGCAAGTCCACCTTGGTGCGCTGCATCAACCTGCTTGAGCGCGCCAGCTCCGGTCGTGTGGTCATCGACGGCGAAGACGTTACTGGCTATCAAGGCCGGCAGCTTGCCGAGCTGCGGGCGAACATCGGCATGATCTTCCAGAACTTCAGCCTGTTTCAGCAGCGTACGGCGTTGCGCAACGTGACTTTTCCCTTGGAGCTGCGCCATGCGGATACGGGGGAGGCTCTCTCTCGTGCCCGTGAGCTTTTGGAGCTGGTGGGCCTGTCAGACAAGGCCGATCGCTATCCCGTTCAGCTTTCCGGCGGCCAGCAGCAGCGCGTGGCGATTGCGCGAGCGCTGGCCAACAACCCCAAGATTATGCTCTGCGACGAGGCCACAAGCGCCCTTGACACCGTGACCACCCACGCCATTTTGGGCCTTCTGGGCGACATCAATCGTGAGTTGGGGGTCACCATGGTAGTGATTACCCACTCGCTTTCGGTAGCGCGTCAGGTGTGCAACAAGGTGGCCGTGCTTGATGCGGGGCTGGTTGTGGAACAGGGCAGTACCGCCGAGGTGCTGGGCAAGCCCCAAAGCGATGCTGCGCGGCTGCTTCTTGAGGCTGATGCCGGCATGGGAGCTGCGAGCGCGGGCGTGGTCGAGAGGGGCCGTTGATGGAAACGGTAACGTCGTTCATAGATCAGTACGGTCTGCTCATGGTCGAGGGTACCTGGGACACCATCGTTATGACCGTGGTATCCACGCTGTTTGCCTACGTGATTGGCATCCCTTTGGGTGTGCTGCTTATTCTTACAGCTCCGGGTGGGCTGCATCCCCATCGCGCGTTTAATGGCATTTTGGGTTGGGTTATCAACATTGGGCGCTCCATCCCCTTCATTATCCTGATCGTGTTCATGATTCCGTTCACGCGCTCCATTGTGGGGACCTCGCTGGGTGTGGGGGCGGCGATTGTGCCGCTTACTATGGCGGCATCGCCCTTTGTGGCGCGCATGGTGGAGCAAAGCTTGGCGGAGGTAGACGCGGGCCTGGTGGAGGCGGCGCAGAGCTTTGGCGCGGGCACCTGGCAGATTATCTGCAAGGTGTTTCTCGGGGAAAGCTTACCTTCGCTCATTCGTGGGGCCTCGATTACCTTCATCACGCTCTTTGGCTTTGTGGCCATGGCCGGCACGGTGGGTGCGGGCGGCATTGGCGATATTGCCATCCGCTACGGCTATCAGCGCTATCAGGATGACGTGATGGTGGTGGCGATCGTGCTGTGCGTGCTGATTGTGCAGGTGGCCCAGGGTCTGGCGAGCCTTATTGCTCGCAAGATTGACCACCGGGTGAAGTAGAACGGCCTGGGTGGCGTGCATCCCAGGGTGCTGCTGTCATGCAGTCCAAGGGTATTGCATCCCAAGGGCTTGGCGAATTCGAGACTCTTTGCTGTAGTGCGGAGGGCCGCTGCGCGTATCGCGTTGCGAAGAATCCTCCGGGGGGATTGCCTAAGGGTTTGTCCCCCATTGTTTAAGAAAGGTATCTATCATGAAGTTTACTAAGATTGCCCGCATCTCTGCTGCGGCGGTGGCTGCCTTTGGCCTGTCCATGGCCCTGGTGGGCTGCGGCTCGTCGTCCAGTTATCAGATTGCCGTGCCCTCTGATGCCACCAATGAGGCGCGCGCTCTGCTGCTGCTCCAGGAGGAGGGGTTGATAACGCTGGCTGATGACGCGGGGCTTGAGGCCACGGTGAATGACATCGTGGACAATCCCTACAACATTGAGATCGTGGAGGCCGAGGCCGCGAGCGTTCCGCGCACGCTGGAGGATGTTGACCTGGCAGTGATCAACGGCAATTATGCGCTGAGCGCCGAGTTGGATCCTTCCACGGCGCTTGCCAGCGAGGATGCTGACTCCGATGCCGCTGCGGAATACGCTAACGTGGTGGCTGCGCGCGAGGACAACCAGGATTCGCTCAAGATTCAGGCCCTGGTGGCAGCGATCCAAAGTGCTGATGTGCAGGACTACATCGAGACCACTTATAGCGGCACGGTGATTTCCGTGTTTGATGTGGTCTCCGAGGTGCCGCAGGCTGAGGGCGATGACACGACGATTACGGTGGGTGCTTCGCCCACGCCTCATGCTGAGATTTTGGCCGCCGCTCAGCCGCTGCTTGAGGCGGCCGGCTGGACGCTTGAGGTGATTGAGTATTCCGACTACGTGCAGCCCAACGTTGCTTTGGCCGATGGTGATCTGGACGCCAACTTCTTCCAGCACCAGCCCTATCTGGACAACTACAACGAGGAGAATGACACCACCCTCGTGGGTGTGGCCGCCATCCATTTCGAGCCCATGGCTCTTTATGGCGGCAAGGTGAGCTCCTTGTCCGAGATTACGGGCTAACTAAGGCGCGCGTGCTTCGGGAGTGGGGTGTAGGTCGCAGTTGAGCTGCACCCCACAGTCCG
>CAYTIS010000062.1:0-7634 GCA_964438035.1 uncultured Slackia sp. | reverse complement strand
TAATTGCCCTTGTGCGGGAGGCGCTTCTGACGGGTGGGGCCTGCGCTTGTGAGGAGCAAGAACAGAGTCCACCCATGCGGGCGACAGCCCTGGTCACATCCTCCTTCGTTTCGCGTATCCTCATTCCCAATCAAAGAAAGCAGGCTTTCATGTTCACCGATAAAGTGCGCATCTTCGTCAAAGGTGGCGACGGCGGCGCGGGATGCATGAGTTTTCGCCGTGAGGCCCACGTGCCCAAGGGCGGTCCCGACGGCGGTGACGGTGGACACGGCGGCAACGTGATTGTCCAGGCCGATGTCTCGCTTTCATCGCTGATTGACTACCGCTACAAGCACCATTTCAAGGCAACCCGGGGAACCCACGGTAAGGGCAGCCGCATGCACGGGTCCAGAGGAGAAGACCTGGTGCTCAAGGTGCCCTGTGGCACCCTCGTGCGCGCCTATGACGATCAGGCCTCGTGCTCAGGCGAGCAGATTGCTGATCTCACGCGCGACGGGCAGAGCGTGGTGGTGGCCGAAGGCGGAGTGGGCGGTCGTGGCAACATCCACTTCGTCACCTCCACCCGCCGCGCGCCGGCCTTTGCTGAACTTGGA
This sequence comes from uncultured Slackia sp., assembly GCA_964438035.1. GTDB lineage: Bacteria > Actinomycetota > Coriobacteriia > Coriobacteriales > Eggerthellaceae > Slackia. The sequence goes on along the minus strand of CAYTIS010000062.1, from coordinate 7,041 downwards.
GAGCCCGCCCAGGAGCGTTGGATTGAGATGGAGATGAAGCTTATGGCCGATGCTGCCTTAGTGGGCATGCCTTCGGCCGGGAAAAGCTCCCTGATTGCGCGGATGAGTGCGGCACGCCCGAAGATTGCGGACTATCCCTTCACCACCCTCGTTCCCAACCTGGGCGTGGTTAAAGGTGACGAATATAACTTTGTGGTGGCTGACGTGCCGGGCTTGATTGAGGGGGCGCATGCGGGTCGGGGCTTAGGCCACGAGTTTTTGCGCCATGTGGAGCGCACGGCACTCATCATCCACGTGGTGGACATGAGCGGGGGGTATGAGGGACGCGATCCGGTGGAAGACTACCGCATCATCAATCGTGAGCTGGCTCTTTATGCCGATGAACTCGCGGCGCGCCCGCGCATCGTGGTGGCCAATAAGTGCGATGTGCCCGGAACCGAAGAGGCGGTGCGTCGTCTGGAAGAGGAGGTGCGCCGCGACGCAATTGAGGCCGCAGGCGGCAACGAGTTCGCTGATGGCGTCGAGGAGGCCTCCCGGGTGTTTAAGGTGAGCGCGCTTACCGGACAGGGGGTTGATTCCCTTATCCGCGCTACCGCCACCAAGGTTCACGAGCTGCGCGAAGCCGCCCGGAGTGCCCAGGCTTCTCCGATCTACGATCGGGTGTGGGAGCACAGACACAAGACGCTCGATACGAGCTTTGAGGTGAACAGGCTTGCCGATGGGGTGTTTTCGGTGCATGGCAGGCTGGTCGAGCGCATGGTGATTCAGACCGACTGGGAAAACGAGGAGGCTCTGAGTTTTCTTCAGCATCGCTTCAATCGCCTGGGCTTGGAACAGGCCCTGCTGGCAGCCGGAGCGGTGGATGGCGATGAGATTCGGATCGCAGGGCGGGCCTTTAACTTTGAAACGGCGGCCGGTCACGACGATATCTTCAAGGAGCTTGATTTGTGATGCGTGAGCCTGCCAAGTCCAGCAAGGAGGCTGCCTTGGGCACCTCGGGTGCTGTGGGTGCGGCGATTGAGTCAGGCGATTCGGCCGCAGTGCCGCCCGCTCCTGCCGCAGAGTCCGCTCCTGTCGCCCGCCGCGCTCGGCGCGTCGCGGTGGTTAAGCTCGGGTCGTCCACTATCACCGACGGCGAGGGTCGGGTGGATCGGGCCTACCTGGCCGACCTAGCCCACCAGGTTAACCGTGCACGCAAGGCTGGCTGGGACGTACTCATCGTCAGCTCGGGTTCGATCCCCTGCGGACTTGAGGCCCTGGGCCTTCCCCTGTCCCGTCCCAAGGACATGCCGAGCGTTCAGGCGGCGGCAAGTGTGGGCATGCGAGCCCTTCTGGCCGCCTATGACCAGGTGTTTTCACCCTACGGTATCCTCACCTCACTCGTCTTGCTCACCCGGCGCGACACCGCTGATCGCAACGCCTACCTTCACGCCCGCGACACCATCCGCCGTCTTATTGAGCTGGGCTGTGTGCCTATCATCAACGAGAACGACACCGTGTCGGTGGAGCAGATTAAGTTTGGCGACAACGACACCCTTGCCGCGTTAGTGGCCTGTCTGGCCGATGCTGACCGCGTGGTCATCCTGAGCGATATTGAAGGCTTGTTCACCGCTAACCCCCAAACTCATCCCGAAGCGAAGCTTATCCGGCGCGTGGACCGTATCACTCCCGCTATCATGGAGGGCGCTCAAGGTGCAGGCAGCGCGGTGGGAAGTGGCGGCATGATTACCAAGCTCACCAGCGCGCGGGTGCTGGGCGCTGCGGGCATTCCCCTTGTTATCTGCCATGGAAGAGCGCCGGACGCCGTGCTTGCGGCCCTGGATGACGAACCTCTGGGCACCCTGTTTTTGCCTCGCGAGCGTCGCCATGAGATTGCGCCGCGCAAGCTTTGGGTTGCCCTCGGTGATGCGGTGCGCGGTCGCCTCGTGATTGACGAAGGGGCCTCATCCGCGATTGTCTGGCGGGGCAAGTCGCTGCTGTCGGTGGGCGTGCGTCGGGTGGAGGGCGCGTTTGCAGCCGGTGAGGTGGTGGACGTGCTCGATGAGTCCGGCTCGGTGATTGCACGCGGCATGACTCGCTGCGATGCGCAGGATGTGCGTGCGGGCAAGGGCGTGGCCATCCATCGCGATGATTTGGTGGTCTTTGAATAGGAGCGGCACCCGCGTTGGGTCGCGTGTAAAAGGGAGTTGGGCCGCTTGCACCGCTTGCGGCATGGGGCAAAGAGGGCTTCTGCGACGGTGGCGGGCAAGGGGCTTGGGGCCGCTGCGGTGGCACAGCAACCGGAGAATTTTAGGTGGTTTAGCACCTGGGCTCGCATCAAGGAGGATGTATGGCCAAGAACAATGACGCTCGCGAGTACGACATAGCTACGGGAGAGGACATCGCCGCCGCACAAGGCGTGTCCGCTGCGCCTGGCGTGTCCGCCACGCAAAGTGCATCTGCTTCATCTACCGCAGAAGAAGGTCCTCGTGCGGTGGCGGAGGCGGCCGCCCGGCGCGCTCGCGGTGCCGCCCAGGTGCTGGCGCGTGCCGATGAGGATGAGCTGCGCGAGGCTGTGCGCGCCATGGCTCGTGCGCTTGTGGCCCAGGTCGAACCCATTCTTGAGGCCAACGCCCTCGATATTCAGGCGGGTGTGGACGCGGGTATGTCCGCAGGCCTGCTCGATCGGCTGCGCCTGGATGCTGAGCGGGTTCAGGGTATGGCTGACGGACTTGTGGCTCAGGCCGCTACGCCTACGATTTTCGGCCACGAAGGGCAGCGCAGGGTTGATGGCATGATCATTCCCGGCCTTGAGGGCCATCTTGATATCGTGCGGATGCGCGTTCCTGTGGGTGTGGTTGCCATGGTCTATGAGGCGCGCCCCAACGTGACTGCCGATGCTGCCGGTGCCTGCATTCGTTCGGGCAACGCATGCGTGCTGCGCGGGGGCTCGCAGGCCCAGCATTCCAACCGCGCCATCGCTCGTGTGCTGCGCGATGCCCTTGCTGAGCAGGGGATTCCTGCTGATGCCGTCTGTCTACTTGACACCACGGATCGGGCCGCCACCGACGAGCTGATGCGTCTGCGCGGTCTCATTGATGTGCTGGTGCCACGGGGTGGGGCCGGGCTGATTCGCCGCTGTGTAGAGCACGCGCTCGTGCCGGTGATTGAGACGGGTACGGGCAACTGCCACATCTACATTCATGAGAGCGCCGATTGTGATATGGCCCGCCGCATCGTCCTCAACGCCAAGACCCAGCGGGTGGGCGTGTGCAATGCCGCCGAGACCCTTCTGGTGGATGAGGCCATTGCCGAGCAGGTACTGCCCCTCATCCTTGAAGATCTTGCCCAGGCCGGTGTGACCATCCACGGTGATGCGAGGGCGCGGGCCTTGGCGCAGGGGGTGGCCGCAGAGCGCTTTGTGGATGCGGGGGAAGAGGACTGGGCGCGCGAGTACCTGTCAATGGATATGGCCGTGCGGGTGGTGTCCGACTGTCAGGCCGCCATCGCTCATATCAACACCTACAACACAGGCCACTCCGAAGCGATTGTGGCCAATCCCGAAACGCCGGAGGGCAGGGCGGCGGCCGAGTGCTTCTTCCGTGAGGTGGATGCGGCAGCCCTCTATCTCAACGCCTCCACGCGCTTCACCGACGGTGGCTGCTTTGGGCTGGGTGCTGAGATTGGCATCTCCACCCAAAAGCTTCACGTGCGCGGGCCGTTTTCCGCAGAGAATCTCACCACCTATAAATACCTGGTCACCGGCCAGGGTCAGGCCCGTCCCTAGCCATGGAGTCATCGGTGGGCGCACACGGGTGTGCACCAAAGCCGCCGCAGGATGAGATGGCCTCTTCTGCTGTTTTGTGCGCGCATGGGGCCATCCCCTCAAGTTCTCCTGTGCCCGCAGTAAGCGCGCTCTTCGATGACCTGGGCAAAGGCGATCCTGAGCGCCGTTTTCGTCTGGGGGTGATGGGCGGCACCTTCGACCCCATCCACATCGGACACCTGGCCTGTGCCGAGCAGGTGCGCGAAACCTTTGATCTGGACGGCGTGGTGTTTATGCCGGCCGGCGATCCCTGGATGAAGCACGGTCGACGCGTGGCTGCAGCCACCGACCGCCTGGCCATGGTGCGTCTGGCCGTGGCCGACAACCCGCATTTCGATGTCAGTCGCCTGGAGATTGACCGTCCGGGCAAGACCTATACGGCCGACACCCTGCGCCAGCTGCGGGCCTATTTTCCTGCTAATGTAGAACTGGCGTTCATCTCGGGTGCCGATGCCGTATTTCGTATTTTGGAATGGCGCGATGCTGAAGAGGTGGCCCGCCTCGCCCGCCTGGTCGCCGTCACTCGGCCGGGCTACGAAATCTCAGACGCGCGTCGCAAATATATGCGCACCCACGCTTCAATCCTGCACCTGTGGCAAACCGAGGTCACGGCCCTGTCCATCTCTTCCACTGATTTGAGGGAAAAAGTGGCGGCGGGCAAATCCATCCGTTATCTTGTGCCGCAGGTTGTGGCGGACTACATTGAAGCTCACGGGCTGTATCGTCAGGGAAACGATGACTAATTTTGCTCGCATCCCCATGTGCGTTCGCTACAGGTGCCCCTATCTCATCAGAGAAGCTGTCCTTTGCCAGGGGATCCCCTGCCGGGGGCAGCATATAAGGAGATGATTCGATTGATCGATCCTGATAGCTTTGAGCGCATGCGCCGCCGCGTGCAAAAGCGCATGAAGCCCTCGCGTTACCTCCACTGCCTGGGGGTGTCGCAGACCGCCGAGCAGCTGGCGCGCATCTACGGCGTGGATGAGAATGCTGCCGCTGTTGCGGGCCTCTTGCACGACTGGGACAAGGCGCGCCCGGTCAAGGAGCTCCGTCGCATCGCCAAAAAGCATACCAGGGTGTCCAAGGCCGTGCGCAAAACCATCCCGGGGGTGCTGCACGCCTACACCGCCCCCCACTCGCTGCGCAAAAAGTTCCCCCAGCTCACTGACGATATCCTCCAGGCCATTGAGCGGCATACCTGCGCGGCACCCGACATGACGGGGCTGGATATGGTGGTGTTCATCGCCGACATCATCGAGCCGGGTCGCAACTTTGCCGATGTGGGGCCGCTGCGCGCGGCCGTGGGGAAGGTAAGTCTTGAGGAGCTGTTCTTCCTGACCTTCCGAGCAACCCTTGTGTATCTGCTCGAACACGGGCAGCTCATTCATCCCGATACCCTCATCACCTGGAATGCCTGGGTGTGTCGTCGTGTCGAATCCGAGGATGCGTGCTTTGCAAGCAAACCCGATGCTGCAGCGGTCGCTTCCGTTGTGCCGGGCGCGCCCGGCACAACGGACAGAGAGGATGCAACTGACACACCCAACACGTCTGACGCAGCACGATAGAAAGGATTATCCGCTCCATGGCACAGGACAAGGGACTTTCCTCCACCGACAAGGCGCTTATTGCGGCGCGCGCGGCCGATTCCAAAAAGGCTGTGGACATCATCATCCAGGATGTGCGCGAGCTGATGAGCGTGACCGACTACTTCGTCATCGCGACGGCCCAGAACAATCGCCAGATTGATGCGGTCATTGAGGAGATTGAGGAGCAGGAGGTCGCCCAGGCTGGGGTCAAGCCCATCGGGATCGAAGGTGCGCAGGAGGGGTTTTGGGCCCTGCTGGATTATGGCGACTTTGTGGTGCATGTGTTTCAGCCCGAGGGCCGCGACTACTACCGCCTCGAAGAGGTGTGGAACACCGCCCCCACGCTCCCTTTTGTTCCGGCCAACGAAGAACAGAAAGAAGCCTAGATCATGATTCGGATTGCTGATGTGCACGACGGTCGCGCCCACTCGGGACTGTGTCATCGCCTCAAGCAGTCCCCGTTGGACGTATCCGCTGCCATCGCCCAGGGCCGCCCTCTGGGTATCCTCTGCGCTACCTGGGGAGAAACCGTTCCCTTTGTGGAGCGCATGGAGGTGCGCGATGAGGTATGCCGTGGTCCCCGTTCCTTTTTCGAAGGAACCTTCGGGGGCTGCGAGGTTGTGGTGGCCTGTGCGGGTGTGGGCAAGGTGAATGCTGCCATGGCAACCCAGCAGATGATCGACGCCTATCCAATCTGGGCTCTGATCAATGCCGGGGCGGCCGGGGCGGCTGCCTCGGCATTGGAGCTTTTCGACATTGTGGTATCCACGGCGTGCAGACACCACGACGTGCCCGACTTTGTGCTCTGCGATTCCTACCCCTACTACCGCGCCCAGGAGTTTCCCTCTGATGGGGTGCTGCTTGCCGCTGCGCGCGCGGCCAGCGACGACTGGGGCCGTCCGTTTGTCTTTGGGCGTACGGCCACGGGGGAGTGCTTTGTGGATGATTCCAACCGCGATGCGATTGTGGCTGTCTGCGGGCCGCTTGCGGTGGATATGGAAACTGCCGCTATGGCACAGGTTTGTGATGCCAACGCTCTGCCCTTTGTGGCACTGCGCTGTATCACCGACACCCCGGCGCTCTCGGGTTTTGACTCCTATGCCCAGCACGCCGATGAGGCATCACAATACGCCTGTCTTGCTACTGAGTTGGTTATACAAACGCTGGCAGCCAAGGAAGCATAGGGAAGTGCACCCCGCAGCACAGGTGCTGACAAAACCATGGTGCCCCCGGTGGGACTCGAACCCACAACACACGGATTAGAAGTCCGATGCTCTATCCGTTGAGCTACAGGGGCACGGCCACAGTATTATAGCGGAGCTTGGCGAGCCGTGGGGCTTTCTTGGGTCTTCGCCTATATTGGGCCTTGCGCTTCGGAAATAAGCCTCCTATACTATCCCCTTGCGCGTCATGGTGGGTGTGGCCTAGTTGGTTAGGGCGCCAGATTGTGGCTCTGGAGATCGTCGGTTCGAGTCCGTCCACCCACCCCATCGCTTCGGCCCCCTTTGGCTTTGGCTTTGTGGAACTGAGGCTTGCAAGTTCCAAGTGGGTTGGTATAATGGCCCGGCGTTTGTGACGGCGCAGTTTTGATTTCACGGACCGCTAGCTTAGTTGGTAGAGCAGGGGACTCTTAATCCCAAGGTCCGGGGT
>CAYTIS010000061.1:5717-7785 GCA_964438035.1 uncultured Slackia sp. | reverse complement strand
CACAAGCGGTTTTACCGTTCTCCTGACCAGGGAATAGTCTGCTTTATCGTGGTGGATTGCGTTTGGATGTGTGGCTGCTACAATCGCGCGGTTGTCCTACGAATGCGCATAGAGTTCCGCCGAGTATTCGGTGTCTGAAGATGCCGGCTGCATAGGGGGTTTTCATGCAGCAGAATCCCGTCACGTCCCAGCAAGAGCAATCCACCAACCACGAGTCCGCCGCAACGAGCGATGCCGCGCCCGCACTTGGCGACGAGTCGGCCGCACCAAGCAGCGCCGCCGACTCGACAGCGTCTGGTACCGTCGCGCCCGATACCACCAATCTCACGACCCATAATCACCCGCTGCCCAAGAACTGGCTGCGTGTGGTGGCTACCATCTGGCTGGGTCAGGCCTGTTCCATCCTCACGGCCTACTCCTCCATTTACGCGGGTGTGTGGTATGTCACCGAAACCACTGAGTCCGCCCTTATGCTGGCCCTAGCCTCCATCTGTTCCATGCTTCCGCAGGGCCTGCTTTCGCCCCTGGGCGGCGTGGTTGCCGACCGTTTCAACCGCAGATTCGTATTGATTGCTGCCGATGCCTTTGTGGGTGTGGTCGCCCTCATCATGGGGCTCATCATCCTGATGGGCCACGTGTCGGTGCCGCTCGTGCTGACCATGGGCGCGCTGCGAAGCGTAGGCGAGGCCTTCCATATTCCCGCCATGGAATCCACCACACCGCTGCTCGTGCCCAAACACCACCTGGTGCGCATCAACGTGCTCAATCAGAGTCTCTGGTCGCTGGCCCTGATTGTAGGGCCGGTGTTCGGCATCTTTCTCTACACGGTCATCGGCTTTCAGATGGTACTCTTTCTCAATGCCATCGGTTGCGCCTTGGCCTGCCTAGCCCTCATCTTTGCCAAAATCCCCGACTTTCACGATACCAGCGAAGAGGCCCGCCATCCGCTGCGAAGCCTCAACGCCGGGTTTCAGGTGCTGCGTGCTGACTACGGATTGTTGGTCATGCTTGGCATCTTGATGGGCGTGTTCTCGATTTACGCAGGTCTGAACACGCTGTTTCCGCTCATGACCTACGAGCACTTCAACGGCGATGGGTACATGGCATCCCTGGTGGAGGCCGCCTATGGTGCGATGAGTCTGGTGGGGATGGGGATTCTCGTGATATGGGGTGGCGGACGACACCTGCTGCGTACGGTGGCCTGCTCCGGCTTTTTTGCGGGGATAGGACTGGTATCGATGGGCCTGCTCTCGCCCGACATGTTCAGGGTGTACCTGGTGCTGTCTGGGGTGCTGGGCGTGGTGGAGGCGTTTTTCCAGGGTCCCTTGCTCGCGGTGCTTCAAAAGCGCGTGCCCTCCGAAAAGCTGGGTCGCGTGATGGGTTTGTACACCACCGCCTCGGCGCTCTCCTCGCCCCTTGGCCTTACGATTGCGGGGAGTTTTGCCGAGCTGACAGGCGTAGCCAACTGGTTTGTCATTGCTGGGGTGGCGGTGTCAATTGGCGGGCTGTTGTTGGCAGGCATACCCGTGCTGCGCCGCCTTGATGCCCAGGTAGCGGCCTCCATCGAACCCAGTCGCTTAGGCATCAAGTCCGCTGGGCGAAAGCGAACGGCCTCGAGCGACTAGGAGAAGAGATTTGTCCACACAGGTTGCTATGGTTCTTTCGTGTGGGTGGCTGTCAGGCTGGGGCACCGATGCCTGGTTTGCTAAAGTCGCTCCGTCAGCTGCTGCGGGCGGCGGTCGGGAAGGGCCGTACGCTGCAATCGATTTCGCAGAAAGCTCGTCTGTGGGGGCCTTGCGGGGTTGGCCAAGGTCAAGGGGCCTTCGTCGGGGTGCGAAATCGGGAGCCTATCTCAGAAGAATCTCATGACAACAGAAGAAATTGTCCTTTTGGCTCTCGCCTTGTCCACGGATGCGTTCGCCGTCACGGTGTCCGACACCTTTTGCTACCGAGGGAGTTCAAAGCCGCGCCTGTTCATGCTTCCCATTGCCTTTGGTCTGTTCCAAGGGCTGATGCCGCTTTTAGGCTACCTGCTGGGCGGCTTTGTGAGCGACATTATCCAGCAGTA
>CAYTIS010000061.1:2799-5617 GCA_964438035.1 uncultured Slackia sp. | reverse complement strand
CGGCGCTTCGGCAACCTGCTGGGTGAGCGTGCCCAGGTGGTGGGCGGTGTGGTGCTGGTGATCATCGGCCTGCGATCCCTGCTCTCATAGGTGCGGGTACTGCGACGAACAAGCCTCATCACCCTACCCTTCCTAACTCACCGCCTCCACATCCGCGTCATCCCATGACTGCGAGGCGGTATTCGCCGATGGTATTATCGGGGGGAATTACCCCGTTGAAGAGTTTTCGCATGGACAGGATTGCGGTGTTAGACAGAGTTGTTAGCCGGCACCCTGAACTGACCAAAGAGGATGTCGCCCATGCTTGGGAGTATTGCATCAGAAGCATGCCGCAACCGCTAGAACAGCTCGGTCACCTCCAGCTTGACTGCGCTGGCGGCCTCAATCAGATTCTTGTTGCCAAAAACGCACACGCAGCCCTCTTTGGCCGTCCTATCCAGCACCTCCGCATACGAGCGCAGGGTCTGAGGCGTGCTCGCCAGGATCTGGGAGCGTATCCACTCGCGCCAGTCGGCGGACTTGCCCGCAAAACGCGCCCCATCCTGGCGCGCCGCAATGTGCCGGGGCTTGACTGGAGCATCGTGAGAGGCCGTAGCGCTCACGATATAGCCCTCCATCTCCTCCACCGTGGGTTCAAAGCCGGCAAGCCAGGCCCCTGCGGCGTCAAAACGCGCAAGCGTGGCATCCACGCCCGGATCACGATACGAGTGGTAGCGGGCCACACCCGCCGACCGGCGGAATCCTACACCGTAGGCTCCACCCTTCACTCGCACCTCGCCCCACAGATAGCCGAAGGTGAGCACGCTCGTGGCCACCGACCAGGCCCCGTCATACGCGCCCATCGCTGACACGTCAGCACCCTTGGCCACGTAGCACACGTCGCTGGGCACGACAAAGCCCTCGTTGCGCCGAACCGGATCGGGCGTTTGACTGCGCAGTACCGTAGCGTTTTGCTGCTCGTCTTCGCCTGCGGCCACCACACGCGCGGGACCCTCAGCGGCAAAGCCCAGGGTTTGTGCAATCTGCCAAAAGCGCGTGCAGTCCTCGGTCGAACCCGTGAAGCTCGCTGTGACCTTGGTGCCCTCGAAAATACGCGAACGCAGGTCTTCCAGACGCGCCGCCAGTTCATCGAAACGCTCGTCAAAGTGCTCGATCAAGTCCTTCAAGAACAGATAAAAGTCAACCCCGCTCATCTGCTCACGCAGCACACACGAGCGGAAAAGGCTCGCTGTCATGCGGTTGGTCGCGCGAGAATGGCCCTCATTCATGAAGGACTGTTCCATTCTGATGCGGCGCTGCACCAGCACGTCGCGAATCTTGGAAGCATCGTCAAAGCGGGTGGACTCCCAAACCTCACGCGGAATGGTGGCCAGACTCTCAAGCTCCTCGGAAAGGGCGCTAGCCGTTATCTTTATCTTGAGCGAGAAGGCATCTAGGTCCTGATCGGGAGCGTAGACGACGGCTGCGTAGCGCATCGAACCCAGGTGGGTACGCACATACACATCCAAATCGGCCGCCGAGTGCTCGGCGGTGTTCAGCTGACCAAGCAGCATGGACAGCAGCGTCACATAGGGAAGGTCATTCCAGTTCAGATGGTCGATGTCGATATAGAGACTCAGATAGTTGATGCGGCGGGTCGGCAGGTCATAGTGCCAGCACTCAAGACCCGCATCCCTTACAAGCGTCGCCTGCTTGTCGGGATGTGCCGGTCCGATATCGCTCACGCGAAGCTGCGGTAAGCTGGCCAGGGCCTCGGGCGAATCAGGCGTTTCCTGGAAACGGCGCAGCTCAATCACTTTGGCACAGACGCGCTGCTTGTCTTCGTCGCTCATCTGCGCAAGCGTCTGGGCCAGCTCGGCGGCCTCCTCCCCCGCTGCCTCGGCCGTACGCGGCACAATCTCGACAAGCGCCTTGTGATTGTTGTCAACGAACAGCTCAGCCAGCAGGTCCTCAAAGTAGCGGCCCGCAAGGCCCTCACGCATATGGGTCAGCGCCTCTTCATAGCGCAGGTAGGTGGTGGCCATGTCGTCACCATAAAGCCAGCCTGCCAGTGCATTCATGGCAAGGGGAACGCCATCGGCCATGCCCCGGTCACGCTCACGCAGACTAAAGGCCATCTGCGAAAGCGAGGCCTCGAGTACATCGCGCGGGATACCTTCTTTGGACAGGCGTGCAGCCTGCTTTTCCACCAGCTCGAAAAACGTGCGGGCCACCTCAGGCTTAGCCCCCTTAAGCTGCAGCATCGCAGCTGGTTGAGCCTGGGAATCCAGCAGGTGGGCCACCACATCGCCGCCTAGGTCAGCATCGAGGATGGCGCGCTTGATGGGCGATTCGTTGCCGCCCCAAAGCGCATCAAGCAGCACATCGGTGGCCAGCACACGCTCAAAATCGCGCGCGGTGCCAATCACGTAGCCCGCCCCCACCGTAGCATTTTCGGGAGCGGTGTCCATGGGGATACTCACGTCCACGTTTACGATCGCGGGGGCGTGGCCTATCTCGTTAGGGGCCGCATCGGTGCGCGGTGCGCAGTCTTCGGCCGACAGGTAGCGCTCATCCAAAAAGCCCAGCACCCGATCAAAATCGAGCCTGCCATACAAGACGATGTACGCGTTATCCAAGCGGTAGTGGCGCGCATGGGTGTCCAGATAGCCCTCGTAGGTCAGCTGAGGGATAGCACGCGGATGCCCGCCGGATTCAAAGGCGTAGCAGGTGCCCGGAAAGAGCGCCCGGTTAAGCTCGTGGTACAGCACGCTGTCGGGATCGGAAAGCGCGCCTTTCATTTCGTTAAAGACCACGCCGTTATAGCGCAGGCGGCAGC
>CAYTIS010000061.1:0-2699 GCA_964438035.1 uncultured Slackia sp. | reverse complement strand
GCCGGGTGCGCCCACCTCATCCAACTCGTCCAGCCCATCCAGCTCGTAGTGCCAGCCCTCCTGCTCAAAGATGGCGCGCTTGCCATAGATGGCCGGGTGCAGCACCGCGTCCATATACACGTCCATCAGGTTGAGTAAGTCCTGATCGTTGGTACTGGCCACCGGATACATAGTCTTGTCCGGAAAGGTTATTGCGTTGAGGAAGGTCTGCATCGAGGTCTTGAGCAGGTTCACAAACGGCTCTTTAACCGGAAACTTATCCGACCCGCACAACACCGAGTGTTCCAGGATATGAAACACCCCCGTGTCATCGGCCGGGGGCGTCTTAAAACTGATGGAGAAGGCCTTATTGTCATCCTCGTTCTCTAAGAACAGCAGACGCACGCCACTTTTCTCATGACGCGTCACATGCGCCACACCGTCAATCTCAGAGAGCGGCTCGCTGCACACGGTGCCAAACCCGTGCGCCGCCGCGATGGATGCAATCTGGTCGGACGTGAGCATGAATTCCTCCTTCAGATGCGCGATAACAAGACCTGAGCACCGGGATAGCCATCAAGCCAAACCCGTCCGAATGCTCAGAATCTCGCCCTTGCGCGCGTTGTGGATAGCGGAGGAATTATAGCGCTCTATGCATTTTTCAGGATTACCGAGCTCATAGTGTCCATCACGTGCTCGCAGGCATCCGCCGCATTCTCCATGCGCTTGAAGATCTTGTCCCAGACAAACACGTTAATGGGATCGGCGTTCGGGTCGGTATAGAGGTCGTGAACCACCCGAAAGAACAGCTCGTCAGCCTCCTCCTCCACATCGCCTACGCTGATGATGAGCTTTTGCAGCCGCTTGGACTTCTTGAAGTCGCCAAAATCATGCATCGCATCACGAAGCGCATTGCAGCTCTTGAGTAAAAGACGGGCAAAATCACCGGCGCGCGGATGCATGGACGACACATTGAGCATGTAGAAGCGCTGCAGCACACTTTCCATGCGGTCGATGACGTCGTCGAGGTTTTGGGTCATGGCGATGATGTCCTCGCGCTCAATCGGCGTGATGAAGTCCACCGCCAGGGCCGAAAAGATTTGGTGGCTCATCTCATCGCCCGCCTTCTCGATGGCATGCGCCCGCTCCACCTCGGGCAGCAAATTTTCGGGCGTGGTGAAATTATCGATGGCTCCCACCAGGAGCTCGGCCAGCTCACAGGCAAAATCCATCTGTTTCTCAAACGCGTCAAAGTAGTTGAATTTTGATTTCAGGCCCATGTACCCGCCCTTTCTTCACCGCTGCGGAGCCACAACACCATATGCAGTCCGCCCTCGCTTCCAGTCCCGCGCCTTTGTAGGTTTCGCCTCCACGGCTTACACAAACAAGAGGAAGAGTTTTGCCATAAAAAAACCAATGAGGCCGCAGCCGGGAAACGTCAGTACCCAGGTTTTCACCATGTCCAGAGCCACCTGCCACTTGACGGCCGTCTTGCGCTTGGCCGCACCCACGCCCATGATGGCCGTGGTCTTAACATGGGTGGTGGACACCGGCATGCCGGTAAAGGTGGCGATAACCAGGCAGAGCGTGGCGGAAAGGCTGGCGGAAAATCCCTGATAGACCTCCAGGTTAGTCATGTTCATTGCCACGTTTCTGATGATGCGCTCCCCGCCGATAGCCGTGCCCAACCCCATGTTGATAGCGCAAAGCACCATGAGCCAGGCTGGCAGGACCAAATCGACCGACTGCCCCATCCCCGCCGACAGCGCAATGCCAAGCAAAAACACGCTCATGAATTTTTGGCCGTCCTGCGCACCATGCATGAAGGCCACACCTGCTCCGGCCACGATCTGGCACCAGTGAAATACCTTGTTGGCACGATGCCGATTAACAGACCGACATGACCACGCCACCAGCCGCGCCGTAAACCACCCCAGGCCAAAACCCAAAAAGGTGGAGAGTATAATCCCATAGATGACCTTGGCCCACTCATGCCCGTTGATCGCATCAAGGCTGCCCATAGCTGCGATGGCCGCGCCCGTAAGGCCCGCAATAAGCGAATGACTCTGCGAGGTGGGAATGCCAAAATACCAGGCGGCAGCCCCCCACACGATGATGGCTACCATGGCCGCAACCAAGGCCGCCACCGCCGCTGTGGTATCACCACCAAAGTTGACCATATTGAAGATGGTGCTGGCCACCGCGCTGGAGAACAGCGACACCACCAGCAGTCCAAAAAAATTGGCGATGGCCGCGAGCAAAATGGCGGAGCGTGGCTTCATAGAACGGGTGGATACCACCGTTGCGATGGCATTGGGCGCATCGGTCGCTCCGTTTACAATGATGACTCCCACATTGAGCAACGTCACGGCGACCATAAGAGGGTTGGACATCAATTGGGCAGCGAACACTCCCAGCTCGACGCTCACAGCATCCTCTCCTTCTGAGCCAGCACGGATGGGCCGCGCGTGCACATCGGGGGCAAGACAGCACAAAAGGGCCTCAAGGGCCCTCCAAACATGCCTTGTCCATGATACGCGTTACTCTGCCAAATGGCTCCTGATTTTTGTGTGGGTTATGATTGTTAGAGTCCGTTGAGATTGCCGCGCAAAAGTTCGCACACGGCGATGACGCCGAAGGACACCCCGCCTGCCTCGCCTGCCCCCACTCACCGTGACATCGGCGGGCAGGGCGGCGGGGTATCCCTCTGTATTAGAAGG
>CAYTIS010000060.1:0-8369 GCA_964438035.1 uncultured Slackia sp. | reverse complement strand
CCCCTGACCTCATGGCTGCCAGCCATGCGCTCTCCCAGCTGAGCTAAGGCCCCGAAGCGCTCCTCTTCCGAGGTGCGAGGAATGATTATACAGAACCCCGGCATCGGGTCAAGAAGAATTTTGCTTCTTTCAGATTACATCGATGATGGGCTGGAGGGCACCCTTCGCGTCGTAGGTCTCAATGGAGCCCGCGTCCACTGAGGCTGCGAAGGCCGGATCGATGGGTAGGGTGGCGTAGGCGGGGATGCCGTACTTCTTAGCCACCTCAGCGCCCTGGGGCTGGCCAAAGATGTAGTGTTTCTTGCTGCACTCGTCGCACTCAAAGTAGGCCATATTCTCCACGAGGCCCAGCACCTCAACGTCCATCTGGTGAGCGAGGTTCACGGCCTTGCCCACAATCATGGCGACCAGCTCCTGAGGTGCAGACACCGTCACAATGCCATCGATAGGCAGCTGCTGGAACACGGTGAGGAGCACATCGCTGGTACCCGGAGGCATGTCGATGAGGAGGTAGTCTAAATCACCCCAGTTCACCTCATTGAAAAACTGAGTCACCATGCCCGATACAATCGGTCCACGCCATGCCACCGGCATGTCACCCTTGGGCAAAAGCAGGTTGGTGGAGATGACGCGCACACCTGTGGAGCTGACGGCGGGGTAGATACCGCCGTTGTTGTCCCCCTGAAGCGGTCCGGTGACATCAAAGGCCTTGGGGATGGATGGCCCTGTTACATCGGCATCCATGATGCCCACCTTTTTGCCTGCACGCTTAAGCTCAGCGGCAAGAAGGCAGGTGACCAGGGTTTTGCCCACGCCGCCCTTACCGCTGACAACGCCGATAATCTTGCCAAGGTTCGACTGGGCGTTGGGCGCAAGCTTGCTGGGCGCGCTTGACTCAGGTGTCACGCCTCCGCCGTGGCTTGCGCACGAGCAGTTGCCTCCGCAGCCGCAGCCGCCGGATTGATTCTCAATATCTTCACTCATGTCGAGTCCCCCTTCGTGGAACGCAGGATACGTGCGGGGCCGATAATAACACTCGGCGGGGGCGACAGAGAGCAGGAGGCCCTAAGAGCACATGCCCCGCCTGCTCTTAGGCAGACGGGGCATGTGGATGTCGATGAAGCAGGCAGGCCGGGCGGCCCAGGCATCGTCTCAGTGCTGACGCGTGGTGCCGACACATAGGGGGCAGCTGTTTGGGCCGACCCTCGGATCAGGAGATGCTCTCCGGCGCAGCAGAGCGGTTACAAGGCTGGCCGGCCGAGCGCATCAGACGGCATCACGCAACGAGCAAGGAGCGCCGCCACACCCACCTCGGCCTCAGGGTCAGGGGGTCAGTTGCTGCAAGGAGCGAATCCTCGAGGCTCAGCGCCGCCGTATGCAGCGTGGATGTAAATCCCGTAAAGGAGGCCTGCGTCGTGGTATCAGAGCTGTCGGTGTCCGACGTGGTTGTATCATCCGTGCTTGTGTCCGTGGTGGTATCGGTGTCGGTACTCGCATCGGTACTCGCATCGGTTCCCGTAGACTCCTCGGTCGTGTCTGTGGTGGTCTGGGTGTCGGTTGATTCCTCGACCGTCTCTTCTGCGGAAGTTTCCTCCTCATCCTCCTCGCCATCGTCTTGAGTTGTGGTGGGAGCAGAGGCCGAGCCGGTGTAGCTGCTGTTGTACACAGGAGAATCCGCTTCCTCAAACTCTTCTAACGGCTCGCCATCCAAGCAGGCGCTGATCAGGTCGCGCCAAATCTCCTGGCACCAGGTGTTGGAGTAGTAGGTGTCTTCGTTGGAGCGGTCGCCTGTCCACACCGCACACGAAAGCTGCGGTGTGTAGCCTACGAACCACAGGTCATGCCAGTCATCAGTGGTGCCGGTCTTACCGGCTGCCACTTGGCCAGAGGACAGCTGCGCGGTGCGAGCCGTACCATTGGACTTGGTGAGTACACCTTCCAGCACCTCGGTGACCGCATACGCCACCTCTGCGGATAACACACGGTCACCTTCAACACCATCGCTATAGTCAGTGCTGATGATGTTGCCATCCTTGTCAAGAATCTTGATGACAGGGGTGGCCTCGCGATAGATGCCGCCGGTGGCGAAGGTGCCGTAGGCGCTGGCCATCTCGGTGGTGTTGGCCTGGCCCACACCCAGGGTGGTGGTGGCCACGGCAGGCAGTTTGGCCGTGCCGTCAATGTCTGCCTGGCTTAGGCCCAACCGCTCCTGCATCTCCACGATAGAGGTGGGCGTGACGCCTGTTTCGTCCGAATCAATGACCGACAGGCGAATGTATCCTGTGTTAGACGAAACCGCTGTCATGTCCGCAATATTGAGCGTCCCGTAATCGTTGTAGTTAAAGTTATTGACCGTGTGCGTTGTCCCATCGCTCAGGGGAATGGTGACTGAGGTGCTGCAGTTCATGTAGGTCGTGATGGGATTGATGCCCTTTTCGATGGCATCGGTGAGGGTAAAGGCCTTAGCCGTGGAGCCGATTGGTCGACCGGTTTCGCTTGTGGCCATATTGAACTGATCTTGTGAGAAATCCTTGCCGCCAATCATGGCCTTGATGTATCCGGTGTTGGGGTCTATCAGAGTAAGCGCGAACTCCTGGTTCTCGCCCACGGTACCGCTTTCGTACTGGGTGGTCACCGCCTCTTCGGCGTACTGCTGCATCGTGGGGTCAAGGGTGGTAATTATCGTGAGGCCGCCCTCAAACAAATCAGCGGTCGAAAGACCCCAGCCGCCATCCTCCTCAGAACTCAGAAGCAGGTCGCGCACGTAGGTGGTGAAGTACTCGTAGCGGTAGATGCCGTTGCTGCTGCTCTCGCTGGTATCCTTGGTGCGCACCACCAGCTCCTCAGCAATAGCCTCCTCATACTCCTCCTGGGTGATTACGTCGTTGGAGAGCATGCGGGCAAGTACCACGTTGCGGCGCTGGACGGTAGCTTCGGGATTGACATAGGGATTGTAGTTAGAGGGGGAGTTGGGGATGCCGATGAGGGTGGCCGCTTGGGCGATGGTGAGGTCGCTTGCATCCACGTTGAAGTAGTGCTCGGCGGCGGCCTGAATACCGTAGCAGCCATCGCCGTAGTTAATGGTGTTGAGATACATGAGGAGGATCTCGTCCTTAGAATAGACCTGCTCCATCTGCACGGCCAGCTCCATCTCGCGCACCTTGCGCTTGATTGAGATTTCGGTGGCTTCATCAGAGAGCAGGGTGTTGCGCACCAGCTGCTGGGTGATGGTGGAGGCACCCTCCTGACCGCCCGCTAGGTTGACGGCAAGGGCGCGAAACACGCCTTGGAGGTCTACGCCGTTATGCTGATAGAAGCGCTCGTCCTCGGTGGCAACGGTGCCTTCCACTACGTAGGTGCTAATCTGGTCAAGGCTGTCAAGGGGCTCGCGATTTTCCAGATACAGCTCGGCAAGTACTGTCCCCTCGCCCGTTTCGAGGTCGTAGTCGGCTGCCACGATGGTGGACTGCTCCGACATTTCGAAGGCGTTGGTGTCCTCTACGCTGGGCAAATCCGAGGTCCACTCGTCGATCAAGGCCATGGCTCCCTGATAGCAGCCAAAGAGGGCAAGACCTACACCCGCTAAGACAACAAGGGCAACCCAGCGAGCTCCGTGTGTGCGCGTTTCGCGCTGTTTTCTGCGTGTTTTCATGCGGGCCACGATAACCCAAGGCGCTATCATGCGCAAAGTCTGTGCCCGGTGACGATAGGATTTTTTCATGCCGAACTCATATGTCCGTGCGAATCCTGAAGGTTTTATTAACGCATCTGTCAGCCCTTTTGGCGAGCTTGAGCTTCTGGCACCGGCGGGCAATATCACCTGTCTGCACGCCGCCGTGTCCGCCGGGGCCGATGCGGTCTATCTTGGGTGCGAAAACTTCAACGCGCGTGGGGGCGCGGATAATTTCACGTTCAAGACGCTTGCCCAAGCCTGCGACTATGCCCACCTGCGCGGCGTGCGGGTATATTTGACGCTCAATGTGGAGGTACTGCCAGGTGAGGAGGATGAGGTTGCAGACCTGATCCGCCAGGCTTGGGGATGCGGAGTTGATGCCTTTATCGTTCAAGACCTGGGGGTGGCATCTTTGGTCGCGCTCATGATTCCCCAGGCCCACCTGCATATATCCACTCAGATGAACACCCATAATGCCGAAGGGGTGCGCGCTGCAGCATCCTTGGGCGCCAAGCGGGTTACCCTTGCCCGCGAGCTCACGCTCGCCGAGGTGGCGCATCTTGCCGAGCAGGCCCACGCCTTAGGAATGACTATCGAAACCTTCGCGCACGGGGCCTTATGCGTGTGCTATTCGGGGCAGTGCTTCATGAGTTCGCTTATTGGGGGCCGCTCGGCCAATCGTGGCGCCTGTGCCCAGGCCTGCCGACTGCCCTATACCCTCCACGATGAGCGAAAGGGCGCACTGCCCTCCAAGGGCGACCGTCTGCTTTCACCCAAAGACCTCTGCACCATCGACATGATATGTGACCTTGTGCAGGCGGGGGTGGATAGTCTTAAGGTGGAGGGGCGCATGAAGTCGCCCGAATACGTATCTACTGTGGTGGGAGTCTATCGCGCTGTGATTGACCGGGCGCACATCGCCTTCAAAGCGGCGCTTGACCAGGGAGCCGAATCTGCCACTGCTTTTGATGCTGTGCGCACATCCGTCTCTGTGACCAAGGAGGAGCGTCGGCGTCTCACCGAGGCCTTCAGCCGTGGCTTCACCTCGGGCTATCTGACGGGCAATCGCGGTAATGACATCATGAGCTACCAGCGTTCCAACAATAGAGGTGTTTTCGTGGGGCGTGTGACCCGCAGTGAAGGACGGTGCGTGCTTATCGACAGCGCTGTGGATCTGTATGAGGGTGATGTGCTGGAATTTTGGACCAATAAGGGGCACTGTGCCGTCACGCTGGACGGGTCGTGTACGCGGGAGAAGGGTGGCTATCGACTTGATCTGGATGCGCGCGTGAACAAGGGCGATAGGGTGTTTCGCGTGCGCGATGCCTCGCTTACCTTTCAGGATGACCCGCTTGAGCCGCGCGTGGGCGTGAAGGCGCACGCTCGACTCCACATCGGCGAGCCCCTGCGCATCACGGTCGAGGCGCGCGGCGTGCGCGTTGAGCATGAAGGGCCGGTGGTTGAGCCCGCTCGCACCAAGGCCGTGACGGCCGAAGAGGTGGTGCGTCACATCGACCGTACGGGTTCCACCCCTTTCATCTTTACCGAGCTGGATGCGGATGTTCAAGATGGGGTGGGCATTGGCTTTTCGACCATCCACAAGGCGCGTGCCCAGGCGCTTTCTCTGTTTGAGGCCGCGCTGCTAAAAAGCTATCACAATCGAATACCTTCCAAGCCAGCTCCGGCCGATGCCCTGCCTGCTGCCCGTCCCGGGCGTTGTACGGTGGTGGCGCTGGCTGCCAATCCCGCCTGCGCGCGGGAGGCCCAGCGCGCCGGTGCTGAGGCGATCTATGTGTCTGCGCTGTGCCTTCCAAGGGGGGAGGCTTGGGTAGAGGGCCGTATTGATCCCGATGCCCAGGGTGCCTACCCTCCGGGAGCCATTCCTCTCTTGCCTGTAATTGATAAGCCCTCGATGAACGCGGAAGCTGACTTCGACCCCTGGAAGGCAATTCCTGAAGGAGCGCCCCTGCTCGTCGAGTCCTTCGGCCAGCTTCATCGCGGGCGAGGGGAGGGCAGGCGGGTGGAAGCAGGGCCGCACATCCCCATTACCAATCGACTGACCTTGGAGGCTATGGCTCGCTGGGGGGTCGCCCGCGTGTGGCTATCGCCCGAACTGTCTCTCAAACAGATTGCCGCACTGGGCAAGGCTACGCCTGTGGCTTTAGGGCTGACCGTGGTAGGCTACCAGGAGCTCATGGTCATGGAACATTGTTCTCTCATGAGTCAAGGCGCCTGCGACCAGCGCTGTTCTGCCTGTACCCGCCGTCGCAGTCCCCACGTATTGGAAGATCGCAAGGGCTATCGCTTTCCCGTGATCACTGATTTGTGTGGGCGCAGTCACCTCTACAATGCCGTCCAGCTTGATGCACTTCACCTGGCCGAAGAGCTCATCCAAGCCGGAATCTCGGCCTTCATGGTCGATGCCACCTTCATGAGCGTTCAGGAGACAGGGCGGGCCGTCAAGCGTGCCCTTCAGGCGCGCGACCGCGCGTATTCCGGCGCGAAGGCCCTGCCTAAAGCCGAAGGCTGCACCACCGGCCATCTCTTCCGTGGACTCGCTTAGTGCTGCAGGCTTGTCGAGCAGGGATTCCGCGTCTTTGGGGACAGGCGCGCACGGGGTCTCGCCTTCTCCTGTACGTACCCATCCCCGGGCAGGTGGCGTTTTTCTGCTAGTATGGCGCAGCACCCGAGGAAGAAGGAGATGAGTCCCATTAGCCCCGAAGAGCAGCTCCACATCATTAAATCCGGCATCGACACCGTCGTGCCCGAAAGCCTCCTGCTTGAGAAGCTTAAGCGTGGCAAGACCCTCAATATCAAACTCGGCGTGGATCCCACGGCCCCCGATATTCATCTGGGGCACGCGGTGCCTTTGCGCAAGCTTCGCCAGTTTCAAGAGCTGGGCCACCATGTGACCCTTATCATTGGCGATGGCACCGCGCTTATCGGCGACCCCTCCGGGCGTAACTCCACGCGACCCCAGCTCACGCGTGAACAGATTGCTGCCAACGCCCAAACCTATGTTGAGCAAGCCTTCAAGGTACTCGACCCCGACAAGACCACCCTGCGCTACAACTCGGAGTGGATCTTGGACCTCAAGATGGAGGGCCTGCTCAAACTCATCAGCAACTTCACTGTGGCCCGCATTCTGGAGCGCGACGACTTTCACAAGCGCTACACCAGCGGCCAGCCCATCTCCCTGCACGAGTTTCTCTATCCCGTCATGCAGGCCTACGACTCGGTGGTTATCAAGTCCGATGTCGAACTCGGAGGCTCTGACCAGCTCTTCAATCTCTTGGCCGGGCGCGAGTTGATGGAGAAGGTCGGGATGGAACCCCAGGTTGCTCTCACTTTGCCGCTTTTGGAGGGTACCGACGGGGTGCAGAAGATGTCCAAGAGCTACGGCAACTACATCGGTCTCACCGATGCTGCCCCCGACATGTTCGGCAAGGTGATGAGCATTCCTGATGAGCTCATGGTCAAGTACTATCGCCTTGCCTCCACCGAGGATGTAGCCGAAATTGACCGTATCGAAAGCGGCCTTGCGCAAGGTGCGCTGCATCCCAATAAGGTCAAGCGGGCGCTGGCTCGCAATATCGTTGCCGCCTACTACGATGAGGAAGCAGCCCAGAAAGCCGAGGCCGATTTCGATCTCAAGTTCAAAGAGCATGGCTTTCCCGAGGATGCGCCCACCTTCGCAGCTGATCTCACCCCTGATGAGAACGGTACAGTGTATGTAGCCAAGCTGCTCAGCGCTGCGGGCGCGGCACCCAGCGTCTCCGAGGCCCGTCGCCTCATTGATGCCGGTGCCGTCAAGATAAACGGTCAGGCCCTCCCTCCCAAAAGCTACAACCTTGATCCTGCCGACCTGTGTGGGGCCAAGATTCAAGTCGGCAAAAAGAAGTTCTTTCGCCTTGTCTAGCGAGGGGCCTGTCCCTAAGAATATGGAGGCTCTGTGAAGGAATGTGGTACGAGCGAGGCTCTTTCTTTGAGTAAGCTCAGATGCCTATCAGGCAAAATGCTCATCACCGAGACTCAGAGAGCTGTTTGCAAAAGAAATTTTGCCGAATACACAAAAGGGGATTGACTCACCCCTCCAAAGGGGGGTAGCATTCGTCCTCGCGCTGCGGCCCACAAGCCCAGCGTTTACCCACCTTGACTTCCCAATTGGAAACAAGGATGCGGGGAACCTTGAGAACCGAATACTGTAGAAGAGAGTAATCAAGCCAGAAAAAGACAAGGGCAGAAAAAGAAAGCATCTGTCCTTAGGAACACCCGGATCAATTCATGAGAGCTAAGCGGATACGACATATACCTCTATACGTAGGTATCCGCACAATCTCAACGGAGAGTTTGATCCTGGCTCAGGATGAACGCTGGCGGCGCGCCTAACACATGCAAGTCGAACGGTTAAACCGGCTTTGGCCGGACATACAGTGGCGAACGGGTGAGTAACACGTGACCAACCTACCTTTTGCACCGGGACAACCGCCCGAAAGGGCGGCTAATACCGGATGATCCAACAATGTCGCATGACATTGTTGGCAAAGCTTTTGCGGCAAAAGATGGGGTCGCGGCCCATCAGGAAGACGGCGGGGTAGCGGCCCACCGTTCCTACAACGGGTAGCCGAGCTGAGAGGCTGATCGGCCACATTGGGACTGAGACACGGCCCAGACTCCTGCGGGAGGCAGCAGTGGG
>CAYTIS010000059.1:1196-8414 GCA_964438035.1 uncultured Slackia sp. | reverse complement strand
TCAAGGACGCCCACACGCGGGCGAAAAAGCTTCGGCGCGCGATACGCCGAGATGATGAAGCAGAAGCGCCCGGATAAAACTCCCGCACAAGGCAAAGACGAGGCAGCGAAAGCTGCAAGCGATAGCTGCGTTGAGCAGTCATGCCGCCGCACTTCATCCTCAATCCAAGCCACCGAAAAGCACGAGGACCTCCAGCTGTCAAAGCAGCAAGCCGACACCACCCCTTCCCTAAGCGTCCATACGGAAACTACGCTGAACGAGGAGTTGCGAGCCATCGTCCAGCTATGCCAGCAGGCCATAGATTCGGGCGAAGACATCCTTGTGGTGGGCGCGCATACACTGTGGAGAAAGCGGCTGCGTCGTGAGCTGCGAGATGCACATATCCCCGTCGTATCAGAAGAACCTATACGTATTCGCGATTTCAGGGATGAGCAGGGATGTGCCCGGGCGCGCTCGAAAACCATAGCGCGTCTTGAAGGCGACCCGCATGATGGGGTGGCATGGCGCAGCTTGGTGGGATTCGGGGATTATATGGCCCAAAGCGCCGGCCTTGAGAAAGTACGCAAGGCTGCACAGGGTCATGGACTGGGAATAGAGAAAGCCCTTGCAAGGCTGGCCGAAGGAGCACTTGAAGGCGTAGATGCTAAAGACCCCCTCTGCAAGCCCCTTGCGGATGCCTACAGGCAAGCACGTGAGATGCTTGCAGATTCCAGCGCGCGAGAGGCAAGCGGTAAACCCCGTGCTGCCGAGAAGCGTGCCCACGATACCCACGATGGGGTACTCAATGAGCCGGCCTTTGGTCACGGCACCGGTCAGGTCATGCTGTGCTCGCCTCGCGATGCCGTGGGCATTCAGGCTCCAACCCTCATCTTCGGGGGATTTGTCAGCGGCATACTCCCCTCCCGCGCCAATCTCGATGCAGGTGGCACGCTCAAAGAAGTACCACCCCGCAAGCAGGCAGACGACCTTCTTCTCATCAGGGCCGTTATCGGGCGGGCCACAAGGCGCGTGATAATCACCAGCTTTGTACACTGCGGCCTTGAAGAAGCAGAGCGCATGGGGCTGGGTATATCCCGCATCAAGCTGCACTGCGGTACGCGCGTCTGCGTGATTCAGCCCAGCACCTATCTCGATACCCTTCTTGAGCAAGATGCTCGGAGTTAGAAACGCTCAGCGGCCCCGCCGTCTCAGAAGACGACGGGGCCGCTGTCATGTTTAACGCTCCCGGTGAGCAGTTGGTCAAGCCCAGCTGCCTTACGCGTCAGTAGTCTCCTCAACTGAGGACTCTTCGGTCGTCGCGTCCTCAGTCGTCTCTTCTGCGGCCTCCTCATCGGCGACTTCCACCGTGACGCCACCAAAGGAGGTCACCGTATACAGCCCCTCGCCTTCCACGCAGCTAAACTCAATGGAGTCCCCTTCGGCATAGGCAAGGATGGCCACCATATCTGGCAGGGCAAAGTCGTAGATGCTCTCATCGTCTTCCAGGGTGACGTAGAAGTGCGAGTTGCCATCCACAACCACCTGGTAGATTGACGATATCACCCCCTGAACCTCGATGGTTTCAGATTCGGTGCTATCCGCATCCTCGGTAAGTTCCGCCCCAATCATGGAGAGGTATTCCTCCTGAGTGCCCTCAACCGTATCGCTCACCGCCACGTTTTGGTAGCTTTGGATATCAATCATCGCGTACATCTTGACCAAGCCGGCGCTGTCTTTGAGGGCCATAAAGTAGGTTGGTCGGTCGGCCACGTTGATCAATATGGGGAAGGTGGATTCGTAGCGCATCTGCTGTACCTGGCCCTCGGCCGAGTCCATGGCCGAGTTTTCGGTAGCACCCGACACGGAGTAGTAGTTACTCTCGCCCGTACGCTGATTAACGAGGATAAAGCCCACGATGGAGTCATCAGCGGTGGCCGAGGTCACGCCGCTGTACACCCACACGTCATCGTCCTTGGCGATGTAGTTGTAGCCCGAGGTGGTCTGCACAACGCCGTTTTGCCCCAACCAGCTGTTAATCCAGCCTCCGGAGTAAGCGCCCGACCAGTTGTACTGCTCGATGAGCAGATCGGTGGGATACACACGGTCAACCCAGGAGGGCACGTCCTCAAGCTCCATGTCGTAGCACTCACCGGTGGCGGCGTTTACCAGCACCGCCCGTGAGATCGTCTCACCACCAAAAAGGCCGATGGTAAAGTCGCGCACCGGGCAGATCCACCAGGCATTGCCATCATCATCAATCTCGAAGGACTTCTCGCCAAACATATAGAAGGGGTACTTGAGCTGCACGTAGCGGTCGATATTGCGGGCCAGAGGCTCGCTTTCCGAGTACATGATCGTGCTGCCCTCTTCGAGGCGCACCACCTCGGCATCCTGGGTGGTCATGTCTACAATCACGTAGGCAGGGATACCCTCTTCGCGGTTTTGCAGCCACTTGAACAGGTCGGCATAGACCAGCGGACTGACGCGCACGGGGTGATCTTGGTAGTTAATCTGGCTGTACAGCTCTGAAATCTCAAACTGACTCACCAGGTCAGACATGGTGCCCATGGTGCGGTTGCCCAGCAACACGGCCGAGTCACCGTCGATTATGGGAATCTCGTTGTAGTCCACCTGCTGGATATCTTCGGCAAAGTCTCCCGTGGTGGTTTGCAGCACATTGGCGTACTTTTGCGCGTTACCCGGAAAGAAGGTGGTCGAAAGCAGGGCACCCACCATCACGAAGGCAAAAACCGCCAGCGGGATGAACGAGAGAATCGTAAAGGTTTTGGCACGGCTTTTGTTGGCTCCCACCTTGGTGGTGCCGGCCTTGGTGGCCTTCACCTTGATGGTGCCCTCCTGATAGGCCCGCGCGCGCCAGCGGAAGAACAAAAAGGTGGGCAGCAAAATCACAATGATGATAAAGGCCCACATGTCAGTGCTGTGAATATTGATGGGCGGATGGAACCACCAATACGCAATCGCTAAGACAATAAGGGCGACGATGACGCACAGGATGATGGTCTTTTTGGTCATCCCCGCAAGCATCGTCTTGATCTGATGATACTCGTTGGTTGACTTGAAGTCGAAGCGTTCGTAGCGGTTCGCCTCATCGTCGTCATCCTGGCCAAAGGGGTCGCCCCCGGTCAGAATGGTGAAAAACGGATTTTGGTTGCCTGCCATGAATTACCCTTCTCTTCCTTTCCCTTTCATGCCAGGGGCACGCACACGCCCGGCTTTTGACGAGCAGGTACCCGCCTGCACTGCCGACTTTCGGGCCAGCTCCTCCCCTCCTTGCTCCCCCACATGTCCTTACAGCTCAGGCAAGGCTGCGCAGCACATACTGGAGGATGCCGCCGTGGGCCATGTAAGCACCTTCTGTCGGCGTATCGACCCTCACTATAGCGTTAAAACGGACGATTTCGCCATCTTGTTTCAAAGCGCGAACCTTGACGATGCGAGGAGTGGGCAAGCAGGGGCTGCCATCGCCAAAGTCAATCGGCTCAATCGTGAAGGTCTCGGTGCCATCGAGTCCCAGACTGGCAGCGCTTTGCCCCTCCTCAAACTGAAGCGGCACAATCCCCATGCCCACCAAGTTGGAGCGGTGAATGCGCTCAAAGCTCTCGGCAATCACGGCCCGCACGCCCAAAAGCAGGGCTGCCTTGGCCGCCCAGTCGCGCGAGGAGCCGCTTCCGTACATCTTGCCCGCCAAAACCACCAGAGGCACACCGGCTTGAGCATAGGCCTGAGCCGCATCGAAGATGGGCTCGATGGCACCGCTCATATGGTTGCGTGTCCAGCCGCCACTCGTGCCTGGAGCAAGGAGGTTTTTAAGCTTCACGTTACTAAAGCCCCCGCGCACCATCACCTCGTGGTTGCCACGACGGCTGCCGTAGGTATTGAACAGTGCCGCCTGAATTCCCCGACCCTGGAGATAGCAAGCGGCAGGGCTGTTTTCGGCGATGCTTCCAGCGGGTGAGATGTGATCGGTAGTGATGAAATCGCCCAGATAGGCCAGGACGCGCGCACCTTCTATGGGCGCGAAGGTGGGAACCTTAAGGTCCATGCTGTCAAAGTAGAGTGCACGGCGCACATAAGTTGATGCCTCGTCCCAGGCAAAGATGGCACTTGAGCTTACCTCAAGGGTCTTCCACGCCTCACTGCCCTCGTACAGACCTCGGCCTCCCTCTTCAAAGAGATTCGGCGTGACAAGGGTATTGACAGTAGCAGCCACCTCCTCATCAGTGGGCCAGATATCGCGCAGATATACGGGCTGACCTGCAGGATTGGTGCCCAAGGCGTCATGGGCGAAGTCAAAGTCGAGGGTGCCTGCCAAGGCGTAGGCCACCACAAGGGCCGGAGCGCAGAGGTAGTTTTGCGCCACATCAGGCGAGATGCGCCCCTCAAAGTTGCGATTGCCCGACAGCACGCTCGTAAGCTCGAGGTCTGCCGCCACCTCATGCATCTGAGGCCAGAGCGGCCCGGAGTTGCCAATGCAGCTCATGCAGCCAAAACCGCAGGTAAAAAAGCCCAACTCGGCCAAAGGCTGGGTGAGGCCCGCACGGTCAAGAAGGAGCTGGGTGGCATGGCTTCCCGGTGCCATTATGCGCTTGACCCAGGGCTTGGCATCCAGGCCCTGCTCGCGCGCATGCTTGGCCACAAGCCCGCAGGCGATCATCATGGCAGGGTCGGTGGCGGTGGTGCAGCTGGTTACGGCCGCGATGGCTACCGCCCCGTGGGTGATGCGGTGCTCCTGGCCCAAAAAGGTGACCGTGGCCTCCTTGGTACGATCCAAGGCCCGCTCGGCACACACCGCCCGGAAGCGCTCCTGCGCATCGGCAGCATCAAAGCCGTCGTGGGGACGGCTGGGACCGGCAAGGGTGGGCGCGATGCTGCCCAAATCAAGTTCGATAACCTGGGCGTAGGTGCGCTCTTGCTCATGAGCCCACAGGCCCTGAGCTTGAGCAAAGGCCTGGACAAGGGCTGCCTGATGAGGGTCGCGCCCCGTAAGCGCAAGATAGTCGATGGTCTGCTCATCGATGGGAAAGAGGGTGCAGGTGCAGCCGTACTCAGGCGTCATATTGGCAATGCAGGCGCGCTGGGTGGCCGAAAGCGCACGCACCCCTTCGCCAAAACACTCTACAAAGGCACCCACCACACCAAGGCTGCGCAGCTCCTTGGCAAATCGCAGGGCCACGTCCATGGCCGACACTCCCTCACGCAGCGCACCTTTGAGGTGTACGCCCACCACGCGGGGCACGAGCGTGGTGATGGGCTGGCCCAAACACGCTGCCTCGGCCTCAATACCGCCCACGCCCCAGGAGAGCACACCGATGCCGTTGGTCGTGGTGGTGTGACTGTCGGTGCCCACCACGGTGTCGAAGTAGGCCACCACACCCTCATCGGTCTGCTGCGTCATGGTGCAGGTGGCAAAGTGCTCCACGTTAATCTGGTGGCAGATGCCCGCCCCCGGCGGCACGATGCGCACATTGCGAAAGGAGTTCTGAGCCCACTTGAGAAAGCGGTAGCGCTCGGCGTTGCGGGAAAACTCCATCTCCATATTGTGAGCAAGGGCCTCTTCACAGCCCGCCTCATCGGCGATGACGGAGTGATCAACTACCAGGTCAAGGGGAATCTGCGGGTTGATGCGCTCAGGATCGACACCCAGATTGCGCGCGGCCTCGCGCATGGCGGCCAAATCCACAAACACCGGCACGCCCGTAAAGTCCTGGAGGAGCACGCGGGCTGGCATGTACTCAATCTCGCCGCCCTGGCGCCCAGCGCAGCCCGCCTCAATGAGGCGCTCAACATAGGCGGCGCGAGCCTGATCATCGCGCACGGTGCGCAGTACATTTTCCAGAAGAATGCGCAGGGAGTAGGGCAGCTTTTCATGGCCCGGTACTGCCGTGGTGGGATGGATGAGATAGGTGCGCCCCTCAACCTCGATCTCGCGTGTGGGTATGGTGGTGTTAGGGGCAGGGCTTGTATGCTGATCCATGGGTGCCTGCCTTAGGAAAGCGCCGCGATGAGGGCGTCGGTGAAAGCCGTGCAGCTGCAGGCGGCCTCAGCACTGGCGGTGGCCCGGCGCACGTCTCCTGTGATAAAGCGGCCCTCGGCATACACGGCCTTGATGGCCTGGCGAATCCTGGTGGCAGCCTCGGTTTCTCCCAGGTGATCAAGCATCATGGCGGCGCTGAGGATTTGGGCCGTGGGGTTGCACAGGTCTTTGCCCGCGATATCAGGGGCACTACCGTGAACCGGCTCAAAAATCGCGCAGTCCTCCCCAATATTCGCGCCGGGAGCCAGACCTAAGCCGCCGACCAGCCCGGCGCACAAATCGCTGGCGATATCGCCATAGAGATTGGGAAACACAATGACGTCAAAGCGCGTGGGATCAACCACCACATTCATGCAGAAGGCATCTACAATTTGGTCGTCAAAGGCCACGCGACCCTCGTACTCGGCGGCCACCTTGCGCGCCACCTCCAAAAACAGGCCGTCGGAGTGCTTCATAATGTTGGCTTTGTGCACGGCGGTCACCTTGGAGCGCCCGTTGGCCAGGGCGTAATCAAAGGCGTAGCGCACAATCCGCGCACTGCCCGACTCCGAAATAGGCTTGATGGAGATGCCCGAGTCCGGGCGGATGGCACCTACCCCCTCCTCGGCACAAAACTCGATAAGGCGCGCAGCACCCGCTGAGCCTCGGGGGAATTCGATGCCCGCGTACAGATCCTCAGTGTTTTCGCGAATAACCACCAGATTTACGTCGTCGTAGCGCCCGCCCGAACCGGGAAGCGAGAGGACGGGGCGCACACAGGCGTACAGGTCAAGGGTCTTGCGCAAGGCCACGTTCACGCTGCGAAAGCCCGTGCCAATCGGCGTGGTGATGGGGCCTTTGATGGCAACCTTTGTACGCCGCACCGCCTCGACGGTAGAGGGAGGCAAAGGCGAGCCGCCCGTCTTCTCCATAACCGCAGCACCTGCTTCGGCGACCTCCCACGTGATGTCTACGCCCAGCGCCTCTACAACGCGCCGCATGGATGCCGTGGTCTCAAGCCCAATGCCATCGCCAGGAATCAGCGTAACCGTGTGCCTTGCCATTCTGTTCGCTCCCATCTTTCCGAGTCGCATCCCTGCGAGTCGGTCGAAGTCCAAAACATGCCGAAGCATCATACCATGCGACACTTTATCGTCATGGAGCGCACCTGGCTTTTGCTAATTCGTCATGAGGAAGGCGTGCAG
>CAYTIS010000059.1:0-1096 GCA_964438035.1 uncultured Slackia sp. | reverse complement strand
CGGGGCCGGGGCTTCAGGAGAGAATGTCGATGATTTGCTGGGAGCAGCGTCGCAGAGCGCCCTTGCCCGTGCGGGCATCGAAGGAGACGCGCTCCTTGAGGGCCTCTTTCACCGAAGGGTTAATCTTGCCTGCCGCAAAAGAGGCTACGCTAGCGAGCATGTCTTGATACTCAAAGTCGCCGTGGTAGCACTGCATGGCCTCCTCAATGAGCGGCCAAACCTTCATGCTGCGCGTGGGGGTGGTTCGGCCAATCCGGCACAAAAAACGGAAGGCTGAAAGATGCAGCGAGCCTGCCCCTTCGTCAAACAGAGCCCCTTCGGCTCCCGCAATCGCTTTTTCGCAGGCACGCGACTCATAAGGCACGAGGATGGTCAGCACGTCCAGGCACTCCCAGCGAGTCTGCGCCTCGGGGCGGTTGAGCGCGTCAACAAAGGCGGAGGTGTGAGGCGCTAGAACCTCCGGATTAATCTCTGCCACAAGCGCAAGGATGGCAGCGGCGTTCTGGCGCTCCCGGCGAGAGGGACCTGCCAGAGTCGCGATCACCTCCGATACGCGCTCGGGATTATCGACGATGGCCTCGGCTGTCTCACGTCGCTGTTCTTTAATATCTTCCGCCATCGTGCAAACCTCCTCATATAGATACGACGCGTACCGCAATCAGTGTGGAACCGTCGACAGCCCCGTGCCGTCGCCAGGACGAACGCCAGGGCTTTATCATCACTCGGGCCATAGTATCCCAAAGAACAAGCCTGCATGGGAATAGAAACTTTGCGCACTTCGGCCCCAAAATCCCGCCAATGGCCCTCTCTGGCATACAAAAGGGACAGATACACGATTGTGTCTATAAGAAAAGCCGACTGGCACCCGCGCCACACCCCACAGCCTTCTCGTTCGTTTAAAGCGATCCAAGCTCAGACAAGCGCGACACTGCAAACATGCGCATGCCCATCAATGCCTTGAATAGGCAGCGCGCTTTTCTCTCCCCCGTCTGATGCAGCAAAAAAGCCGCATGAGCGGCTTGGAAGGATGCGAGCGGAAAAGGTGGTGGAGGCGCGGAGAATCGAACTCCGGTCCATACTACATTCTCCCTCAGGC
>CAYTIS010000058.1:0-8465 GCA_964438035.1 uncultured Slackia sp. | reverse complement strand
TCTTTTGCAAGTTTTAGTTTCTTTTAATTTCTCTACCTTGAACAAGAGCGAGAAAAGCGTGCTCGCCAACCGTTGCGCTTGAAAGAACGTACCCTCCTCGAGTATCAAAATAACTCTTCGGGCACCTTATATTCCACCCCGTCGGGACACAGCTCCTGAATCAAATCATCAATCCTGCTCATCAGGTTTATCTCCTACAGCAATTTCTCTCAATGCGCGACAACCTGCGATAATGGGTTCAGTTTTATGTAACAGAATACAAACATAAATCGGCGTTAGGCCGAACTTGGGATGTGACCACAAAAGCCACCTCACCGTCTGGGCAAACCCCCGATCAGAAGGCTTTCTCTTGGCGAATTTCTATCGGCTGAGGTTTTCTGCACCGCATCGTTCACCTTCCTCTACAATCGATCAAACCAAGAACGTCAGGAGGTGCGCACGATGCCGACCAAAGAGCAGCGTCGCGATGAGGCCGCCAAGCACATCGCGCTGGTGAACGGAATCTTCGCTAAGGAAACCCAGGAGGCCATCGCCTCGGCCATAATTTATGAAGAAGGGGAGGGGCGCGAGCTTGACCTGCCCGAACCCGCCTTCGAATCAACCGCCACCCGCGTCACCACCGACTTTGCTCCGGCAGTCGTGCATCGCAGCGAGGGCAAGATTGTGGTGGTTGACCCCGCATCGTTCACCCGCCCGGGCGGTGCCTATGAAGATGGTGCATTCGGCCCCGAGCAGGTTCTGTGTGCCGATAGCAACCTCTACCCCGTGCTGCGCGGCATGAAAGCCGCCTATCACCATGCCAACCGGGGCTTCCAATGCGGCCAGCTGTTCACCGGACGCGCCCTCTACCTGCAAGACATTGTTTTCACGCGCGGCGGCGACATGAAGCGCGCCGACGTACTGGCCATCCCCGAGCCCAACCGTCGTCGTGCCCTGGAAAACCACCGCTCCGAGCGCGAGTGCGACCAGGTACTGGCCGACCGCATTGAAACGATCCTGCACATCGCCGCCGCCCATTCCTGCGAAACGCTCATCGTAGGTGCCTTTGGCTGCAATCGCGAAGCTGGCGACGAAGAGCGCACGATCTCCTTGTTTAAGCAGTGGATTGAAAAGCACCCCGGCACCATCGGCACCATTGTGTTTGCTGTGCCGCGCGCCCACTTCCCGGCCTTCGATGCCGCCTTCAACGTGCGTAAAAAGCCCGCCGTCGCACCCACTCCCCATAAGGAGCAGGATGAGGAAGACGACAGCTTCTCCCTCGATTTCGACCTCCCCGAAGGCGTAACTTTGCGCTCTTAGCGCCCACAAGCGCATCAACACCCTCGCATCCCATGGCCCGCTGTGCGCAGCGGGCCTATTCTTTAAGGGGACCAAGCAAAAACATATTGTGGGTAGATTGGAACAGCAGCTTCCCCGTCGCCGCATCATGCGTGGTCACGCGGATGACCGCTGTAGAGCGCCCAGCGTGGATAGCCTCAGCAATCACATCCACCTTGCCACACGGCGCCGCCTTAAAGAAGTTGATGGTCGCACTCTGGCACACGTTGTCAGAACCCAGCGTGTAGGTGGCAAACCCCGCGCCAATCTCGCCGATAAAGTAGCCAGTACCGCCATGGATTGCCCCGTGATAATTGCCTAGACTCGCCGGCACGTCCATGGTGAAATGCACCCGCCCTGGCTCCTCTACGTCCACAATGGCAATGGCATCATGAAACTCCGGTGAAGGCGGTATATTGCACCGCATCTTCTCCAGCATCACATCCTTGTCCATCGGAAACTCCCTTTTCACGGCCATGACCTCCAAACCTGTACTATGAAAACGGATTGCACGCCATCATCTCCAGCACCAACTGGGCGCGAATGGAAAGCGGCGCGGCATTCTCACTCAGGAAGGTGCGAATCTCTGCGCGCGGCAGCTCAAATACCTCGATGAACTCAGTCGTCTCAGCTCGCGGCTCTCCCACCTTTTTTACCTGAGCAAACACCATCGCGATGCTCTCGTCCCCCATCCCCAACGACGAGAAGCCCGGCTGGACAAACTCATGGATTCTCACCGGCGTTCCGTCGGGGTTGCGCGCCAGATCATACCCAGTTTCCTCACGCAGCTCGCGCGCAGCACACTCCTCGACACTCTCTCCTTTGTCTCTCAGCCCGGCAGGAAAGGCGATGCACGCCCGATTCATGGGGAAACGAAACTCGCGAATCATCACGAATGCCCCCTCAGCCGTGCAGCCCACGATGCATACGGCATCCACCTGTGGCGCAACCGGCCCTGCGGTCTGCAGCTCAGCCGCATACACCTCATAGGGCTTGCGCGACACGGCCTCGTAGCGATGCTCACGTCCGTCAGGCATTCGATAGTGCAAGATGTATTTATTAAGCCAGCCGCCACTCACCTGTTCAACTCTCAACAGCTTCGGATACTCTTTCTGCTCTTTCACAGCGCCTCCCACCCATGTATCGCCGCGCAGACGCATCGCCCGCACGCTGCGTTCTTCTCTTGCATGCATCATACCCTGCCCACAGCACCCCTGCGAAGCGCAATCCCCGTACGTCCGCACGTCCCCCTCTCGCCAATCCTCTCGCACCCACTCTCCAAGCCCTTCCTCGCCTCATCCTGCCACCTTCTTCCTCCTCCACAGCATCCCGCTCAATACAAAAACTCGACCACTTGCCGCCAAGGCCTTCATTTCCCCTTCCGCCAGCATCCTTGAACACGCCGCACACCCGATGTGGCTTCGTCGTGACCTTATGCAAAAGGTAAAGTTTTGTTCGTGGTTCTAGCCACAGGTGATCTAAATAAAGGGGGAGCGAGGTGCGGCGATGCCGCGCCTGTGTCGTTTTGTATCGAAACAGCCGTGATACCGCCGTATCCCTTCCTCCGCGAAACGTGAGGAGTCGCGTACGCAGCCGTGCGACGCGCTTCCAGTCGATCGGAGGGCTCATGAGCGGAAGAATGAGAAACCTGTCCGCGAACGCCGGCGCCCGCGCAACGGCCCAGGCCATAGCGCGCGATGCCGGAGTCAACCTGCGAGATTGCTATCAGTGCGGAAAATGTTCCGCCGGCTGTCCCGTCGTAGCGGACGCAGACACCACCCCGCGGATAATCATCCGCAACCTTCAGTTAGGACAAGCTGACGACTCCCTTGAGTCGAACATGCCCTGGCTCTGCGTGAACTGTGGCATGTGCTTGGCGCGCTGCCCCCAAAAGGTAGACCTTCCCAGCCTCATGCGCGCAGTACGCAGAAAAGCCAAATCCCGTGGCAAGGTAGCCATCAAAGAAGCTGATAAATTCGCCGACCTGTTCGTGGACGGCATCAAGCTGCAGGGCATCTCTGACGAAGCCATCCTCGCTGCCCGCTTCAACATGGCCACAGGTCATCTCTTCCAAGACGTCGGAAGCCTTCCCGCCATGCTCAAGCGCGGCATGATTTCCCCCGGCGGCCATAAGCCTAAGAACCTACGCGAGGTACGCGACCTCATGGCCAAGGCCCGCAAGGCCGATGCCGAGCACGCCGCCTCGCTCGAGGCGCAAAGCGGGGGCAGCCAGCCCTCCGGAGCATCAAGTGCGCCCCAGGCGCAGGATGCCGAATCCACCGAAGGAGGCAAGGCCTGATGAAGTACGCGTATTTCCCTGGATGCTCGGCTCACTCAACCGGCATAGCCTACACCCAGTCCTACTCCTACGTAGCCGAGCGCGTAGGCATTGAGCTTGAAGAAATCCCTGATTGGAACTGCTGCGGCGCAGGCGAGGCCGAACTCGAGGGAGAAATGCTCGCAGCCGCCCTCCCGGCGCGCTCGCTTGCGATCGCGGAGGAAACCTACGGTGACCGCGAAGTGCTCGCCCCCTGTGCCGGGTGCTACCAGCGCCTCAAGCGTACCTCGGTTCAGGCACGCCGCGATGAGGACCTCAAGGGGCGCATCGAGGACACCATGGGCCGGTCTTGGGCGGCCTCAGCTGAAGTCCTCAACGGCCTTGAGCCCTTCGTAGAGACTCAGACCCATCAGGCCCTCAAAGATCACGCCGTCGCTCCCTTAAACGGTCTTAAGGTGGCGTGCTACTACGGATGCGCCCTGCTACGCCCCGTCGATATAAGCCAGTTTGACGATGAGGAGCGCCCCCACACCATGGAAGACATTCTGTCCTCCGTAGGCGCCAAGCCCATCAGCTGGTCGTTCCACAACGAATGCTGCGGAGCCGGCCATCACATCGGCATCCCCGGCACGGCCCGCACGATGACGCGGCGCATCCTCGAAAATGCCGCCGCCAACGGAGCCGACGTCATTGCCTGCGCCTGTCCACTGTGCATGCTCAACTTGGACATGCGCGAGTCCACCGTCAATGAGATGCGCGCCGCCGAGGGCCTTCCCCCCATCAATCTTCCCATCTGCTACTTCACTGAGCTTATTGCCCTTGCCTTCGGTGCCACTGCCGAAGAGTCCGGCCTAAACAGGCACTTCTTCCCCGCCATGCGCCTTGCTGACTTCGCCGGAGCACCGGTTGAAGAACCCGAAGAAAACCCCAAGTCCCGAAGGGCGTCCAGCAAATCCAAGGCCACTGAGAAGGAGGCGGTCGCATGAGTAGAACGGGCGTGTTCGTTTGCCACTGCGGTTCCAACATATCGGGCACCGTGGATGTCGAAGCCGTCGCTGAAGCGGCTCGCTCCATGCCCGACGTGGTATTCGCAGATACCAACAAGTACACCTGTTCCGACCCTGGTCAGCAGACCATCTGCGAAGCCATCCGCGAACAGGGCCTTGACCACGTAGTTATCGCTTCGTGCTCGCCACGTATGCATGAAGCCACCTTCCGCAAGATGCTCACTGAAAAGACCGACATCAACCCCTACCTGCTTGAGATTGCCAACATCCGCGAGCAGTGCTCTTGGGTGCATAAGGATAAGAAGGAGGGCACCCGCAAGGCTATTGACCTGGTGTCTATGGCTGTTGCCAAAGTGAACCGCAACCGTGAGCTGACCACCTTCAAAATTCCCGTGGAGTCGCGCGCGCTCGTGGTAGGTGCGGGCATCGCGGGTATCCAGGCCGCGCTCGATATCGCCGACGCAGGCTTTCCCGTCACTCTCGTGGAGCGCGAAACCTCCATTGGCGGCAAGATGGTTATGTTGGACAAGACCTTCCCCACCATGGACTGCTCGGCCTGCATCTGCACCCCTAAGATGTCTGAGGTAGGCGCGCATCCCAATATCGAAATCCGCACGCTTGCCGAGGTGGTGAAGGTGGACGGCTACATCGGCAACTTCACCGTCACCATCCGCGAAAAACCCAAGTACATCGACTACGACCTGTGCACGGGCTGCGGTGCGTGCGAGCAAAAGTGCCCCGCCAAAACACTTGACGCGTTCAATCGCGGCATGTCCCAGCGCCGCGCCATCTACAAGCCCTTCGCGCAGGCCGTGCCCAGCAAGCCCACCATCGATGCTTCGATATGCCGTAAGATTCAAAACGGCAAGTGCGGTGCCTGCTCCAAGATCTGCCCCACCGGCGCCATCAAATACGATGACACCGAGAAGTACACCACAGAAACCTACGGTGCCATCGTCGTCGCCACCGGCTATGAGCTGATTGACTGGCGCCCACGCTACGGCGAGTATGGCGGCGGGGCCTACCCCGACGTGATTGATGGCCTCCAGTTTGAGCGCCTGGTCAATGCCTCCGGTCCCACCGAAGGTCATATCCGCCGTCCTTCCGACGGAAAAGAGCCCAAGTCAGTGGTCATCATCAAGTGCGTTGGTTCGCGCGATCCCTCCAAGGGTGTTTCGTACTGCTCGCGCGCCTGCTGCATGTATGCCGCCAAGCACGCACATCAGTACCTGGACAAGGTACCTGGCGGACAAGCCTTCGTCTTCTACATGGACGTGCGCTGTGCAGGCAAGGCCTACGACGAATTCTATATGAACACGCTCCAAGACGGCGCTACCTACGTGCGCGGGCGCGTGTCTAAGATTTATCCCGAAGGCGACCACCTCGTCTGCCTGGGCGAAGACACCCTCTCAGGCGAAGTCGTGCGCGTCGATGCTGACATGGTGGTACTGGAAACCGCTATGGTTCCCTCCAAGGGTTCCGATGTTACAGCCAGCGTGCTCAACACACAGCGTGGCGTGGAGGGCTTTTTCACCGAGGCGCATCCCAAGTTACGTCCCGTGGAAACCAATACAGCCGGTATCTACCTAGCCGGAGTGGCCCAAGGCCCCAAGGACATCCCGGATACCGTAGCCCAGGC
Source organism: uncultured Slackia sp. (assembly GCA_964438035.1). Classification (GTDB taxonomy): domain Bacteria; phylum Actinomycetota; class Coriobacteriia; order Coriobacteriales; family Eggerthellaceae; genus Slackia. Next base: position 2,224 of record CAYTIS010000058.1, on the reverse strand, counting down.
CGGAGCAGCTGCGTCCAAGGTTGTGGGCCTTCTGGCCCGTGGCTCCATCGAGTCCAACCCCATGATTGCCGAAATCAACACCACCAAGTGCTCCGGCTGCGGTGCCTGCGTGGACATCTGCCCCTACGGTGCCTTGACGCTCGATGAAGTTACAGCTCGCGAAAACTCGCGCAAGATTACGCGCGTGGTAGCCAAGGTGAACGCCGGCCTGTGCCAGGGCTGCGGCGCATGCACCGTTGCATGTCGTCCCGGCGCGGCCGATCTTCTGGGATTCAATGACGAGGGAATCATGCGGGAGGTGGCTGCTCTATGCCAGTAAAGACCGCCGAAACAAACCGTGCCAACGGCACCCAAGAAGAGTTCAGGCCTCGGATCTTGGCCTTCTGTTGCAACTGGTGCACCTATGCAGGTGCTGACCTTGCCGGCCTCAACCGCATGAACTACCCGGCTGACGTGCGCCTTTTACGCGTCCCCTGCTCGGGGCGCGTCAACCCACAGTTCGTTCTCAAGGCCCTGCACTCCGGCTGCGACGGCGTGCTGGTATGCGGATGCCACCCGGGCGACTGCCACTACACCAGCGGCAACTACTATGCCCGCCGCCGCATGCTGATTTATAAGCGCCTGCTTGAATATGCCGGTATCGAGCCCGATCGCTTCAAGATTCGCTGGATTTCAGGCTCGGAGGCAGGCAAGTTCCGCGACACCATCTTGGAGGTCACCGACCGTATCCGCGAACTGGGTCCCATTTCCAACGACCGCCCCGACTGGGTTGTTGCAGCCGAAGCCGAGTTCGCCGCACGCATGCAAGCCATCGAAAACGAAGTTCACGCGCAGCCTGATGCTGGCTGCGACACTCATTCAGCCGCGCAGGAAGGAGGAGCCGCATGAGCATGCAAGACGACATCCGCGCGTACGCGGCCCAGCTTTTGGCCTCCGGCGAGGTGGCCTGCGTGGTGGGCTGGAAGGCCGGGCGCGAAGGCGCGCAGCGGCCCGTATTCGTGGCCCGCAACGAGGAGGAAGCCTCGCAGCTTGTCTTTGACGATCTGTGCATGGGCAGCGCCGCCAAGTTTGCCCTCCAGCAGCTTCGCAGCGTCCGCCACTCAGAAGGTGCTAAGCGTGTTGCCGTGCTGGCGCGCGGCTGCGAGACCCGTGCCCTTAACCGCTTCATCGCCGACCTACAGGCCAAGCGAGAGGAGTTCGTGGCGCTGGGCATTCCCTGTCCCGGCATGAAAGACGAGGCGGGTAACAGCCTCAAGCGCTGCGAAGAGTGCCAAAACCGCAACCCGCTCTTTTCCGACAAGACCTTCGGTGAAGCGGTTGAAGAGCCCAAACCCTATCGGTTCACCGAGGTGGATCGCATTGAAGCCATGAACCGTGCCGAGCGCCGCGACTATTTTGACCGCGCGTTTGCCCGTTGCATCCGCTGCTATGCCTGCCGCGAGGCCTGCCCCTGCTGCACCTGCACCGAGTGCTTCACCGATCAAGAGCGCGCGGGCTGGCAAGGCCATGAGGTCAACATCCCTGAAAACCGCTTCTATAGCGTGACCAGGGCCTTCCACACCGGCGACCGCTGTATTGAGTGTGGCGAGTGCGAGCGAGTGTGCCCCATGGATCTGCCACTGATGTCGCTTATGCATAAGCAGGTGCGTGACATCAGCCTGCTGTTCGGACCCTATGACGGCGGCGGCTATTCCGATTCCGGCCCTGATCCACTACGCACGTACCAGACCAGCGACGTCGAAGAATTTATGTAGGAGGTCGCCATGATTGTGAACAAAGCCGACCTTCCCGCCCTGCTCGAATCCATGGCTCACGAGTCCCAGGTGCTCGTGCCGCTCGATGCTGAAGGCGGTGTGCGTTTTGCTCCCTGGACACCAGGCTGCGAGCCGCGCTTCGATGTGCAAAACGCCAAGATCCCCCCCAAGGGTGCCCTGCTCCCCAATACCGAGCCGCTGTATTCATGGAGCAATACCGATAAGGGCATCAGCTTCAATCAGGCCCGTCTTGATCAGTCCTCGCGCGTGATGTTTGGCGTGCGCCCCTGCGATGCCTCTGCCATCAACCGGCTTGACTCGGTTTTCCTTGAGGATGGCTATACGGACGAGTTTTACGAGGCGCGCCGCAAGGCCACCAAGGTGGTATCAATTGCCTGCGCCCAGGCTGGCCCCGTGTGCTTCTGCGAATCGATGGGGGTCGATCCCAATGAGGCCCCCAACGCCGACGT
>CAYTIS010000057.1:0-8523 GCA_964438035.1 uncultured Slackia sp. | reverse complement strand
CCGCCGCTTCGATAATGTCCACGCCCGGGCGCATAGAGAGGTGGTAGGTATTGGCAAGCACAATCTGCGTACCGATGTCGTGGAGCTGATCCACCATCACGCCCTTGACTGTGGCATGTGTTCCTACCGGCATGAACAGGGGGGTCTGCACCGTGCCGTGCGCGGTGTCGAAGCTGAGAGCACGGGCAGCGCCGCCGCGCGCCTCAATCGTCACATCGAACAATGCCATATCAACCTTTCCGATTCACGCACAGCAGAGGCTCAAGCCTGCTGCCCATGAATAAACATTGCGTCACCGAAGCTCAGCATACGATAGCCGCTTTCAATCGCGTGGGCGTAGGCCGCCATGACGGTTTCGCGGCTGGAAAAGGCGCTCACCAGCATCATGAGGGTGGAGCGCGGCACATGAAAATTGGTGATGAGTGCATCTGTCACCGCAAAGCGATAACCCGGTAGGATATAGAGGCTCGTAGCCTCCTGCAAGCGCGCCCGCAAACGCCCCTGCTCGCGATCATAGGCGCTCTCAAGCGAGCGCACGCTCGTGGTGCCCACCGCAATCACCCGATTGCCGCGCGCGTGGGCGGCCTCGCAGGCATCCACCACCTTTTGGCTCACCGAGTAGAACTCCGTGTGGATAGTATGGCACTGTGGATCTTCCTCTTCCACAATGCGGAAGGTATCCAGTCCTACCTCCAGCTCCACCGTATGCCAGGCCACTCCCTTGGCCTCAAGCCGCGCAATCAGCTCTGGCGTGAAGTGAAGGCCCGCCGTGGGCGCAGCAGCGCTTTTCTCCTCATGAGAGTACACGGTCTGATACATCTCTGAATCACCCGTATAGTTCTTGATATAGGGAGGAAGCGGCGTGCGTCCCACCGCGTGTAGGGCCTCATCAAGCGAGGGGCGCGCGGTGGTCAGCCGGGCGATGCGCTCACCTTTGCCCGCATCATCACCCCAGTCGATAATCTCGGCCGACAGGGCCACCGCGCCATTCTCATCAGCAACGTCCACCACTGCACCCCCGGGTTTGAGGCGCCTGCCCGGTCGCACCAGCACGTCCCACACCGACGAAGCATCGGTCTTGGGTTCGCGGTCAAAACGCTCACGCAGTAAAAACACCTCCGCCGCTCCGCCGGTGCCACGCTTGGTGCCCAGCAGGCGCGCCGGCATGACGCGGGTATTGTTTGCCACCAGCACGTCACCTGGCTGAAGGTAGTCGTACAGGTCGCGAAAGATTCGATCCTCAAGCGCCCCCGTGGCGCGATCCATCACGAGCATTTTGCAGGCATCGCGCACGGGGGCCGGCTCTTGAGCGATGCAGCTCTCAGGCAGGTGATAGTCGAAGTCGGCCGTTCTCACGCATCCATCCTTTCGCGAACCCCTCCAGCCTGTGCCGTCTCGCGAATCTTTGCGAGCTGCCCTTCTTCGCAAGCCCCTGCAACCTGCGCTCCTTCGTGCACACCTGAAGCCTGGGCCTGCTTGTAAGCCTTGAGAGCGGCACGCTGAGCTGCGCGCTTTTTGGCGTAGGCATCCCGCTCGGCCCGCTTCTGGGCGCGCTGGGCCCAAGCCGCCGCACGCGCGGAAGCGCTCGCCTCCTTCTTGGCTGCCTTAGCTGCTGCTCGCTCAGCACGACGGGTCTCGCGCTCTTGGGCCGCCTCGGCCTTAGAAAACACACAGCCGCAGTAGTTTTGCCGATACATCCCCAGCTCCTTGCTGCGCCGCGTGGCCTCGGGGTAGTGCTCGGTATAGTCACGAAACACGGGCACCAGGCCATAAGGAGCGCAGGCCTCTTCCAGCTCCTCGCGGATTGCGTCGAGGTACTGATAGGGACTCACCGTGAGCGTGGTAGCCACCCCCTCAAAGCCCTGCTCTGCCGCATACCGGCAGGCCTCGTCCAGTCGCAGACGATAACAGGTTCGGCAGCGTTGGGGGCGCAGCTTGGGATCTTTAGTGTAAGGTCCCACAGCAGATAGCCACTCCTTGGGCTCATAGGCTCCTTCTATCACCTCGATGCCCTGGTCGAGCGCAAAACCCAGCAGCGTATCCTTGCGCTGGCAATACTCAGCCTGAGGCTGGATATTTGAATTCATGTAAGCCAAGACGATGCTGTGCCCCTCTTCCAGCAGCAGTCGCAGCGGCTCTAAGGTGCACGGGCCGCAGCATGCATGCAGAAGCAACCTCACAGTGACACCTCCTTGATTTTGCCCTTGCAAAAAACCGGACTATACTACCATGCACCCCGCTGAAAAAATCCCATCCCGAAAAGGACAGAGCATGACTGAATCGCACAGCACAACCCAATCACGCCCCTATACGACCGTCTTCTTCGATTTGGACGGAACCCTTCTGCCCATCGACACCTCCGCCTTCATGCGCGCCTATATGGCAAGCCTTAGTGCCTTCATGACCGAGCACGGCATTGATGCTGCAGAAATCACCCAAGCCGTATTCTACGGGGTAGAGGCCATGGCCGAGCATGCCCCGGGCATCCTCAACAGCGATGCCTTCTGGCAGAGGTTTTGCGAAGTGACGGGAGATACGCGCGAGGAGTGGGAACCTCTTTTTACCACCTACTATCGAGAGCGGTTCAACGAGGTGGGTGCCAGCGTCACGCCCAATCCCGCAGCCGCCCAGGCTGTCGCCACCTTGCACGCCAAAGGCTATAAGCTAGCACTCACCACCATGCCTATGTTTCCCACCGAGGCCATTAGCGTCCGCCTTGGCTGGGCCGGAATTTCGCACGAATATTTTGATTTTGTGACCTCATACGACCTCTCCACGGCCGTCAAACCGCAGGAGGCCTACTACGCCGAGGCCCTGCAACGCGCCGGCGCTGCAGGGCCTCAGGTGTTAATGGTGGGCAACCACACCCGCGAAGACGGAGGTGCCATCAAGCTGGGATGCGACATCTACTTCGTAACCGATCACCTCATTGAAACCGAGGGGGGACTCAAGGTGGGCACGTGCAAGCACGGGTCGATGGCGGATTTTGCTGCCTTCTGCGAGAAGCTGCCAGCCATCTCAGCGTGAGGGCGCCCAAAGGACGCTTACCTGCCGTGCATCTAAAGCTTGACCACGTTGCTTGCCTGCGGCTTGCCACCGGCACCTTCGGTCACCTCAAAGGAAACGCGGGCCCCCTCTTCCAGGGTCTTATAACCATCCATCTTGATTTCGGAAAAATGCACGAACAGGTCGTTCTCACCCTCGCGGGTTATGAATCCATACCCCTTCTCGGGGTTGAACCATTTCACTGTGCCTTCAGCCATCTTCGCCCTCTTTCCTCTCCCCTTTGAGGGAACATACACTCGCAGCCCCATGGGTCGTAGACCATCTTTTTCTCCCGGCCGAGTCATTGCATCAGGGCCTTTCCTCAAGCAAAGCGTCCGGAAGAAGTTAGCCACGCCATCTTCAAGCATCAGGCACCGAAAAAGAATTGGTTTTCGGCAAGTGGGTTCAACACGGCGAGAATAGGACAGTGTCGCAATATGGCTACAATTCGGAGGCCGCCTGCTCCATGTAATCGAGGTCTTCCTCGGTGAGGATGTCATCGGGCGAGGGCGGTTCGTGATCGAAGGCCTTAGCCAGGGCTATCGCCTGGTCACGACGGAGATTGGCGATAGAGGCATCACCGGCCTGGTCAAGGTAGTGGGCCTGGAGCATAAGACCTTGGACCAGATACTCCACCAGATGTGGGTCGGTTCCTGACACCGCAAGAATCGAAGCAAAGCTCTCTGGGTGCAGGCCCAGCACCACGCTGACATCCAAATCGAGGGCCTGGGCGATAGCCTCTTCCACCGACTCGGCGGCATCGGCGGGATCAAGCTGACCGCGCTCCATACTCAGGCGCAAACCGCGAGCAAACTGCACGATCATGCGCATGAGATAGTCCTGCTGAAACATGAATCCTCCGTCTTAGTCGTGAGAAATACCCAGATGTGCAAAGGCACGGGCGGTGGCCTGGCGCCCTTTGGGTGTGCGCATAATCAGACCCTGCTGGATGAGGTAGGGCTCGTAGACATCTTCCACCGTATCTTGATCCTCAGACAGTGCCGAAGCCAGAGTGGAAAGACCCACCGGACGACCACCAAAGCTCACGCAGAGAAACTCCAGGATCTTGTTGTCCAGGGCATCAAGCCCCAGCGAGTCCACCTCAAAAAAGCTCAAGGCCTGGGCAGCCGTATCCTCATCGATTGAGCCGTTGCCCCGCACCTGTGCCCAGTCGCGCACGCGCTTAAGCAAACGATTAGCAAGGCGCGGAGTTCCCCGGCTGCGACGAGCAATTTCAAGAGCGCCCTCATCATCCACCGCCACATCCAAGATCCCAGCCGAGCGCCTCACGATAGAGGCCAGCTCCTCGGGTGTGTAGTAGTCCAGGCGAAACACGATGCCAAAGCGATCGCGCAAGGGGCCGGTAAGCAGGCCTGTACGCGTAGTGGCGCCCACGAGGGTGAACCGGGGCAAATCAAGGCGAATACTGCGCGCCGCAGGACCTTTGCCCACAATGATGTCGAGCACAAAGTCCTCCAGCGCGGGGTAGAGCACCTCTTCCACCTGGCGATTGAGACGGTGAATCTCATCGATAAAGAGTACATCACCCTCATCGAGATTGGAGAGGATGGCGGCTAGGTCTCCAGGGCGGGCAATCGCCGGTCCACTCGTGGTGCGGATATTGGCACCCAGTTCGTTGGCCACCACAGTGGCAAGGGTGGTCTTGCCCAGGCCCGGAGGCCCGCTGAACAGGACGTGATCTATGCACTCACCACGCTGACGGGCCGCTTCAATGAGCACGGAGAGGCTTTCCTTCACATGCGTTTGCCCAAGGTAGTCGCCCAGGAGTTTAGGCCTGAGCGAGCGGTCCAAGACCAGATCATCCTCGGTCAGCTCCGGCGTGACGGCTCGCGCAGCACTGCGGGGCTGACTACCCGCCTCAAACACCACGCCTTCAAGCTGGATTCCCTCTTGTACCACAGCAAAACCCTTCGATTGAGCGCCCCTAGCGGGCTGTCTGATAAGGCCCCATTGTAGCAGCGCCCTGAGATGGTAGGCGGGCAGCGCGGCGTGTCGAGAAGCACCTACAGTAATCGAGCACGGTGCCTCAAGCACGCCTACCCCGCCTCATGACGTTCTCAGCAATCTGCAGAGCTGTCGCGTTTTTGAGCAGCGCCCCTACCATTACCACCACGGCAAGGGCTGGCACACCCGCAATCACACAGGTCAGAATCGAACGAAGGGTGCCCGCTGCCGGGTCAAAGCCCCCTATGAACATAAGGATGATGCCGCCCACAACAGCGCCCGCCACGCCTGCTACCAGCGCCTGAAGCTGTCCACGTATCATGCTTTTTGCCCCAATATGCCCCAGGCGCTTGCGCATGACGACAAAGGTCACCACCACGAGCGTTCCCTGGTAGACAAGGCCCGAAAACGCCACCGCCGGCAGGCCGAAGATTGGCGTGAACAGCACGCATATGAGCACCTGCCCGATGCCGCCTGCCACCGCAGCAACGGAGAAGAAGGTCATACGTCCCATGGCACTTGAGGCCCTTTGCAAATAGCTCGCAAAGCCCCAGAGGGTAAGCGACGGCGCGAGCCAAGCAAGATAGGTAGCTGTCAGGGCAATCTCATCAGTTCCCATAGAGCCCCCCAAAATACCCGCAAGCGGCACAGAAAACACGATGAGCAAAAACGTACAGGGAATCAAATAAAAACCGATGGAGTTCGTACCCTCAGTGAGGTACCTGCGAAAGGAGGCGTAATCACCCTTAGCATAGCCTTCGGCAATCTCGGTATAAAACGCTGTAGATACGGGAACTGAAAACACCGAGTACGGCAGAGCAAACCACACCTGCGCGTAATACATAATCGACGATGCCGCCACCGTAGTGGAAAGTCCGTAGCTGGTCTGCACCGACGAGGCAACAAAGATGGTGACCGTAACAGCAAGCATGGCAAGACCGATGGACAGCGTGTCTTTGAGGTCAGGGTCACGGAGGTTCACTTTGAACCGAAGGCGCACACCACGGCGAATCGCCGGTATCACCTGCACGCCCGCCTGGAGTACCACACCAAGCACATTGCCCACGGCAAGCACAACCAGAGCGGCTTCTTGGTTGATCGAGACAAGGGCCGCGTAGATGCCAAACGAGAGCGACACCACAAGGTTGTTGAGCGAAGGCGCCACATTGCTCCAAAAGTATTCGCGATCGGCATTGTTGATACCTGTGAAGATGCCGGAAAACGGATAGAACAAAAACCCGATGGCGAAGATGCGAAAGAACCACACGGCAAGATCTGAGTCAAAGTCATCGGTTGCCTCAAACGACTGAAGCCACACAAGCTGCGGGGCAAAGACAATCGCCAGCACCACCACAAGAACAAGCCCTATGCCCACAATGCTCATAAGGTTGGAGATGTATTCATTGCCAGCCTGCTGTCCACCGCGCTTGCGCACCTTGATATACACAGGCATAAATCCTGTGACAATAACTCCACCCGCCACAATGACGTAGAGCTGATTGAGCAAGCCGCTAGAAAGCGTATAGCAGCTGGCAACAACCGTGGCACCTACGGCCCACACCTGCGCCCAGGTGCGCACAAAGCCCGTGACACGCGAAAGGATGACCAGCATGCTCATCATGCGTGTATTGCGCTCGATATTCAAACGAGAGTCATGCGACGAAGCGTCGGAAGCTTCTGTAGAAACATGCGCCACCGACTCTCCCTGCTTTTCCGCGCCCTCAGGAAGGGACGGAGCAGGAGCCGACAAATCTGAGGCCGGGATATGTGTGTGAGGCCGTTCAGCCTGGTTGGTATGCATGCGATTGCCTTGGCGCAAAATCAAGCCCGACTCCTGACGATGGGTACCTAGTAGCCTCAATCCTCTAGAATAACCCTTTTGATTGAAGACTTCAGCGACAGCTTTGTACCGCAAGCCAGGGGCGGATGGCGTGCCCGCCGCCTGAATCAATGACATCTTCAGCTTTGCAGAAACCATAGGGCTCTTCTGTTGCTAAGGCCAGAAAGCAGGCTACTACGAAAAGGGGCTGATGATGCCATATGCTATCATCGACGGATTCAGACAATACCTTGTTCTTATGGAGGGGCCTTGCCGTCTATGCATTACCGCTTTGAAATTATTTCGCCTGAGGAGCACAACGCGTTTAACAATACCCATCCCCAAGGCAATTTTCAGCAATCAGTAGCCATGGGACGCCGCCGCCTATCCGATGGTATCGAGGTTACCTATCTTGGTGTGAGAGACGGTGAATCCCTCGTCGCCTCCGCCCTGTTCGAGCTTTACCGTTCGCGCCTGTCCACCTATGCCAAGATTCATGATGGTCCCCTCGTGGATTTCCATGATACTGAACTCGTAACGTTCTTCATGAATGAGCTCAAAGCCTACGCTCGTAAGGCTGGGGCTGCGCAGCTCGAAATCACACCCGAGAAGCCCTATGCCGTACGCGATACGAACGGGTGCCTCCTTCCCGAACCAGCAACCCAAAAGCCTTGGCCATCCGGCGTGCCCGTCGACGCGCCCCACGGCACCGACGACCAGAGTATTAAGACGCTCAAGGCTCTCGGTTTCGAACACGGCGGCTTGACCACCGGCTATGGTGCCGTAGCTCGCTGGCGCTACCTCAAGGATCTTACGGGCATTGCAGATGAGCAGGCTTTGCTCGCAAGCTACCTCAAGAATACTAAACGCAACGTGCGCATCGCCCACGAAAGCGGGGTTTGCGTCGAGCGCATCGGTCGCGACAGTCTCAAAACCTTCCACAGCATCTGTGAATTCAGCTGCGAGAAACAAGGATTTCAAAACCGTCCCCTCGCCTACTTTGAGTCAATCTTTGACGCATTTGGCGAGGCTGCTGAGTTCATTGTGGCTTTCATCGACACCCGAGCCTATCTCGCCTCATGGGAGGAAAAGCGCGACGAGTTCCAGGCGGACATCGAACGTTTCGAGCGTTCGCTCGAATCCTCCCGTTCTCCCGAGAGGATCCAGAAGAAGCTTGCCGATACGCAAAAGAAACACGAAGCTGCTTTGAAGCGTGTTGATGGTGCCCAGGCATACCTCAAAACGTACGGCGAGCGCATTCCTGCAGCAGCGGCACTCTTCATCTGGCATCCACGCGAGTGTGTCTATCTGTTCTCAGGTAGCGACCCAAAGTTCGCGAAATTCTATGCCGCGACCGCGATTCAGCATCACATCATGCTTGAGTGCTTGGATCGCGGTATCACGCGTTACAACTTCTACGGTATCAACGGAGTCTTTGACGACCCCGATGACCCCGGTCGCGGACTTCTCGAGTTCAAGCAGGGTTTTAGCGGCTACGTCGAAGAGATGCTGGGCGAGTTCACCCTACCAGTGAAACCGGTGACGTTCGCAGCCAAAAAGCTCGCACATAAAATTCTTGGTCGCTAAGCCTGTCGTGTTCTATATAGAACACGACAGGCTGTAGACCGTAAGTTTGTTTCAGCAAACTTTTTAGGAGCTAGCTCTCGCCCCTGGCTTCAACCGCGCTCAACCAA
>CAYTIS010000056.1:0-8566 GCA_964438035.1 uncultured Slackia sp. | reverse complement strand
AACGGAAGTCTGGTTGTCGGCCGCCGTGGAGTAAATCTCGGTCTTGCGGGTAGGAATGGTGGTGTTGCGATCAATCATCTTGGTCATAACGCCACCCATGGTCTCTACACCCAGCGAAAGCGGGGTGACATCCAACAGCAGAATGCCCTCCACGTCACCAGCCAACACGCCACCCTGAACGGCTGCGCCGATGGCCACCACCTCGTCGGGGTTCACCGACATGTTGGGGCTTTTACCGGTCATGGACTTCACCAGATCCTGCACAGCCGGCATGCGGGTGGACCCGCCCACCAAGATGACCTCATCAATCTGGCTGGAGGTGAGCGAAGCGTCGCTCAGGGCACGCTCCACGGGCTGGCGGCAGCGATCTAGCAGGTCACGCGTGATGCGCTCGAACTCGGCACGGGTAAGCGTGTAGTCCAGGTGCTGCGGAGTGCCGTCCACCGAGGTGATGAAGGGCAGGTTGATGTTGGTCTGTGAGGTGCTGGACAGCTCCATCTTGGCCTTCTCGGCGGCCTCCTTCAAACGCTGCAGCGACATGGGGTCCTTACGCAGATCAACACCACGGTCACCCTTAAACTTGTCCGCCATCCAGTCGATGACACGCTGATCCCAGTCGTCACCGCCCAGGTGGTTGTCGCCCGCTGTGGACAAAACCTCAAACACGCCGTCGCCCAGCTCAAGCACGGACACGTCGAAGGTGCCGCCGCCCAGGTCAAAGACCAGAATCTTTTGATCCTTCTTGGTCTTGTCAAGGCCATAGGCCAGGGCTGCAGCGGTGGGCTCATTAATGATGCGCTTCACGTCAAGGCCAGCAATCTTGCCGGCATCCTTGGTAGCCTGGCGCTGCGCATCGTTGAAGTAGGCGGGAACGGTAATGACGGCCTCGGTGATGGGGCTGCCCACCTGCTTTTCAGCGTCGGCCTTGAGCTTTTGCAGCACCATGGCGGAAATCTCTTCGGGAGTGTAATCCTTGCCGTCAATATCCACGACAGAGCGGCCGTCCTTGCCCTTGACCACGTTGTAAGCCACGGTCTTGCGCTCTTCCACCGTCTCGTCATAGCTGCGACCAATGAAGCGCTTCACGGAAGACACGGTGTTTTTGGGGTTGGTAACCGCCTGGTTTTTAGCAGCCTTGCCCACCACGCGCTCACCATCTTTGCGGAAACCCTCTACCGACGGGGTGGTGCGATCGCCCTCGGCGTTCACCAGGATGGTGGGCTCGTTGCCCTCCATGACCGCCATGGCGGAGTTGGTGGTGCCCAGATCGATGCCAAGAATCTTGCCCATATTGCTCAGTCCTCTCTTTTCGTGCGAAACCGCCTGGCGCTGCACCCTGCCGTGTGGCAAAGCGCCCGCTTCAAGCGGTTTCACGTGGCGGGCAAACCCGCCGACTGCTATTACCTCCGTTTGAGGCCGCTTGGCTGAACCCGCACGACCCACTCCTTTGAGCCAAGAACCCTATGCCTGGACTGATGGGCGATCCGCCTGCCTGGGGCACTTGGTCTTCCTGTTGGAGTACTATAAAATCTCAGTGCCTCGCTGTCAACTTATCTCACGAAGTATCTTACATGTTACCTACATGTTGCTTTTTGAGAAAATCTCGCAACTTTCCAAACTCACCGCAACACCCCCCGTTTTTGCACTTACTCATGCAGTGCTGCGCTTAATTTTTCAATCGAGCTCGAGTATCATGATTGAGCGGGAATGGATAAATTTGGGAATAGGACACGGAATACCGAGCGCTTACGATAATGCCTCCTAGCGAGCGGCTTATCCGTCAGGCTTGACGAAAAACTGAAAGAACAGGGTTCTAAAATCATCCGAAGCAAGGGCTCCAGTCCAGCCTCTGTGGTTTCCGCCGTCTGGAAAGAGATCGTCGCCACGGGCAAGGTGCCCGGCATCGACACTCCCGCGACAGCCCCAACCGAAGAGGCAACCCCCTTCGATCGCATCATGGAGCTGAGAGCGCAGATACCGACCGGAACGCCGCTTGCCTCCATGAAGGCAAGCGGCCTTAGAGCGGAGCTGGCGAACCGTGATTAGACTACTCCTTGACACCAACTTTCTGCTTGACCTGCTCGTACCCGACAGACCAGGAAGCGAGAGCGCGGCAGCGCTCGCCAAGGCGATCGATGAAGGCAGGTTCGAGGCGGAGGTCAGCGCTCAGAACCTTAGTTCACGAACAGGTGCGCACGCTTTTTAAAGTAGGCAGTATTGATGGCAAGCCAGATTGCGCAGCCCCCTATTATGCTAATGGTCGTAGAAATCACGCCCGTAGAGACCACTGAACTCGCATCATAAAAAGACACTGAGGACAACATGTAGGAGAGTCCCCAAAAATAGACCAAGCTTGCAGCGTTGGCCGCGATAATAAACGCATAGAACAGACGCGGAGCGTCACACTTGAAATGAGCTAATTTTTGACGCACGTAAATCGCCATAGCAGCCAGAGCTAAAAAGACCAGCCCAAAAATTATGTCGAGCGCACGCAGGCCGCCGAAAAGCATGTACACGTAATCCGCAAGGCCTCCATAAAGGCCTCCCGTGAACAGGTTTATGGATAATATGACCAGGACTAACGCTTGAGCAAACAGAGCAAAATAAATGACAAATTTATACCAGTTCATACCCAGATCAGTTTGCGGCATTGTCTGCATCTGAGGAGAATAGCCAGCCCCTCCAAAAGGAGGAGTCCCTTGTGCCGAAAACGATCCGGTCGTATGTCCCGAAGTCGTGCCTGTTTGCCCCGTCACCGGCGCTGAAGGAGTTGCCGAGCTTGGCATTATAGGCGATGCAGGGGGTGTCCCAGCCGTTGCCGCAGCGTCGTTTTGAACTACTGACTGTCCCGGCATCACTGGAGCCTTACCACCGCATTTCGGGCAAAACTGAGCTGTTTCGGGCATTTTTGCTCCGCAGCTTCCGCAGAATTTCACCTTACCGTTTTCCACCTTGTTCATCCTCCTTTGCGCAACTTGCACAGAATCTTTGATCTTTGGATTGTATTTGTGCTCCGCATTGCCTGCAGAATAGAGAGGATTCTTTCTCCATCTTTCATTTCTCTCCACTTCTTTAGGCAACTAATGTCGCAGAACAACACACAAACGCTAACTACAGAAACCAGGGACGACGACATGCTATCAGGCCAGCATCAGGCGCCGTCCTCCACCTCGAGTACAAAGACCTCATCTGCCAGCTCAATGACGTCGCCTGAAGCAAGCTCGACATTCTCCCCAGGAGTAAGCTCCTCGTGATTCACCTTCGTCTTATTTGTAGACCCAAGATCCTCAAGGTAAAACACGCCGTCGACCAGTGTGACCTTTGCATGTTTTCGGCTGATGGCCCCATTGCCAACAATGCGGCAGGTGGCTGCGGATCCCTTGCCGATTACAGCAGGACACTCCACCTCATAGCGCTCCCCCGTCGCCTCGCGACAAAGCCACGCGCGAGGATCGGCAGGAGCAAGCACAGTCGTTTTCTCGTCGATGTCAAAAGGCGGCTCCTGCTCTTCATTGAGAAGTGTTGTGCCCTCATCATCTGAGTCGTCATCAACAAGGTAAGGAGAGCCAACTCCAAAGGAGGAACCTGCGACATAGTGATCTTCTCGCTCGGCGTTCTGAGCAGCCGCCATCATCGGCTCTACAGCCCGAGAATGCCACGATGACTCCGAAGGCGTTCCCTCCGGTGCAGTCGCCGTCACTGCGTTTGCTACCGTATCCGCAACGGCGGTCCCGCAAAAAATACAAAAGCGCGCATCCTTCTCAAGGGGCTTTTGACACGCGGAACACGTCGCCTCTCGCTGCTGCGAAGCAACGTGTCCTCGCTGAGTCGTCTCCACGCCCGCCTGTCTCGCGGCAATAAACGAGGCCGCGTGTGGAGGCTTCTTCTGGGCTGCCGCTGCGTGGGATGCGTCGTCAATCGGGGCGCCGCACTGCGTGCAAAACCTGTCCCCCGCATTCAATGCCGCACCGCAACGTACGCAAAACCCGTTTCCCATAACCCTCCTCCTTTGCTCGGTTGCGACTCGCAAGGTCGCTGAGCGAACGACCCGCTTCCCCTCCTGATCCTATGCCGCCCCCATTAATGCACACCTTACAACCGAGAAGGGCACCGCGCCTTCAGTAGCAGCTCATCCGATGCCAGAAGACACCGCGTACCCGTTTTCGGTAAGCAGGCGGCCAATTCTTTGCCCGCCGTCGGCATCAAGGCGAAACGACACCTCCGCATATGTCAGGTTCTCCAAAGCAAGCTGGGTTCCTGCGCGCAATACGACGCTTTGCATGTTTTGAACCCTCAAACGAAAGGTATCCTCGTCAAGAATCACGGAGTCAACGAAGGCGCGATTACAGACATAGCGCTGATCCACATACTCTCCGTTGTAGAGCCGACCGCCCGGCATATCGATGATCACATTTTCCCCCGAGACGCTCACCGTGACCCACACAATCCGGGTCTCGGTCGCTGAGGACGATCGCTTAGCAAAGCCGACCGCAGATGCAAGAGGAATAAAGGCGACCACGGAGTACCAGTTCCCAACAGACAAGCCCCATACAATCGCAGACGCCATGAGGAACACGACGAAACACCACCCAAGCGCAGCAGCCACCTGTGGCCTCCGGCTTACGTCTACGAGCGCGCGCACCGTCTCCGACGCGGTGGCGGGTGTATTGCTTAACTCCCCGACCATTAGGCAAACTCTATACGACGGTACTCGTCCACAAGCGGCTCGTACTCCGAGGCCGCATAGCGCAAAGCCGCAGACAGCTCATCGAGCAATTGGCAGTATTGATCGATGTGGTCTACCCATGTAGTGTCATACATAGCGAAAAAGGCATCGCCCGCACTCGACACCCAGTCGTTGCGCAGTGTCTCAAGATTTTGCGAAAGCCGCGCTTTGGCACTGTTCAAATCGGCACTGATGCGCTGGATGCTATCCGCCTGGGTTCCTAAATCACTAAGATTGAAACGAAGCTCACTTGCCGCCATACCCTACCTCCTTGTGCACTAGAATTCAAACGAGGGATTAAGAGTCAAGACCTTTTCGCGCAGCTTCTGCGCCTGCGCTTCGTCCCCCTGCGCTTTGTATATATCGGACTTGAAGGCGTAGCCGACCGCGTCGTCCGGGGCGAAATTGATCACATGGTCCACAAGCTTCAAGGCCCTCTCGAACTCGCCGAGCTCCTTGTGGCTCAATGCCCGATAGATATACACCTCTATCAGGCCTGGCTCGCCTATATTGATCTGGCGCAGGGCAACCGTCGCCTCGCGGAAAGCCTTTGACGCCTCTTCGTCTCGCCCCAGCTTCTTCAAAGAAGAAGCGCGCCAAAATATTCCCGAGGCCCTAAAGCGAGCTTCGATATCTTCAAGGGCAAGCAGCTGATCGCAGCTTTCCAGGGTGTCTTCGTAGCGCTCCGCAGAAAAACACTCGTTCGTCAACAGGAACAGCGCCTCGGCATCCGACGGGTTCTCTTTCGTGACTTTGCGCAGCACCTCGATGGATGCATCAACGTCCTTCAAGCCAAGCTGCGCGATGCTCTGCTGCATAGCGCTCTCGCGAGCAAGCTCTGGACTCTCCTTGATCAGCTCATCGGCCCTGGTAAGCAGAGCTGATGCCTCCGCGTAGCGGCCAAGCGAGTTCAGAGCCTTGGCTTTCAGCACCATCATATTGGAATCCTGCGGAAAGCGAGCCAGCGCCTTTTCCATGACGGCAAGTGCCTGGTCATACTCCTCGGTTTGCATAAAGATATTAAACTCAACCACATAGGGCTCACCCGCATCAGGCAAAAGCCCCTCCACCTCGCGCAGGCAGGACACAGCCTCGTTCGGCTTCCCATCCAGCAGATACAGCTGAGCCTTATCCAGGTAGGGCTGAGGATTCAACGGTTCGAGCTGGATTGCCTTGTTCGCATAGCGGATCGCCTGCACGTAATCCCGCGCATCAAGGAAGGCGATTTCCATCAAACCGTAGAGCTCAACCGACACAAAGCCGCGCTCTTCGCACTGGTTGAAATACTTCACCGCTTCGGAATACTTCTCTAAAATAAAGTGAGCGCAGCCCAGGCTGTACACGATCTCATCAGAGTCGGGTTTCAGTAGCTGAGCCTTCTTGAAAGCGGCAATGCCCTCCTCGGTTTGCCCGAGGTTCACGCAGGCATTACCCAGATGCAAGTAGGCGTCGAAGTTTTTTCTATCCTTTTCCAAAACCTCGCTAAAGACGCTCTTTGCCGCCTCAAAGCGCTGCGCCGCCATCAGCTCGACGCCCTGCTGGATTCGATCAAGAATATCCTCGTTCATCGCTGCCCTTTCATTATCCGGAGGCTAAGCGCTGCTGCTCAGCGACCAGGGTTTCGTACAGATCGGGTGACCAATACGGCCAGATCTCAAAGGAGGGGATGGACCTCATTTCGGCTGGAGAGCGAGGAATATCGGTTACAACGTTCTGATAATCCCAGCTAAACACACCCCCGGTAAACACGCATTCTCCGTTTGGCCCGAGTTGCAAGCTGGACTCCCGCAGGTTGATGGCGAAATCGCTTAAACCGTTGATATTGGTATCATTTGAAAGGTGAAAAGAATAGCGAAGCCAGCCGTTTTCAAGAAGGAGGCGCTCATGGGTTCGCATAGCCACACGCAAATTGCGTTGCCTATAGGTGCAGGCAAGACCAACTGGACCGGCCATCAAAAAGATGCCAACTGCCATCATGGCACAGGCCCATTTGATAGCTTCGTCAGTATTGGGCTCGTAGTCCAAATAATAGATAAATGGGTATAACGACACGAAAAACAATACGGTGCAAATGCTACAAAGGGTGAGTGCGATTTTGCCACCGGTCGTTGCTCCTATTATCTTGAAAGAAATGCGTCGCCTGAGATCTTTATCTATTTGAAACTCCACTATTGGTCTCCTTCGCTCTTGGCTCTTAACCACACTTAAGCCCTGTACCTGAAACTATCTCTGTCTACCTAGGAAACCCAACCTATGATTTTGCTGTACCCACTAAGACCTGGCATTGCATTGCTTAGCAGGCTCGCGGTGTCTTTCAGGCTCGGAAGAGAATGGGTTGCAGTGGCCGAAGTGAGGATTCGTATACTTGACCCGATTTTGCTTATGGGAGTCGTGACGATCTTAACCGTCTCGGCATGATAGAAGATGCTTCCCTTTTTGAACGCTTCTGTGCGCTCTTGCCCAAAGCCGAAAGTAACTTTGGGGGAGAAAGAGTACTTCTTAGTTTTTTCATTAAAAGAAAAGCCGAAGCTCTTAGCAAAATTGCTCTTGACCGTAGTGAAATCCAGGGTGCCGATCTTTGTGCCGTTATCAACTTTTATAAATCCGCCACCAATGAAGCTAACGACTCCTGCAATATTCCCGACAGTATTAAAGCCTGAAGCAAACGACTGAAATGCCGCACTAGTGCTGTTCTTCTTCGACCAGTCAGAGACAGAAGAAGTACTGCCGTAATAACGCGCCACTCCAGGATGCGTGCTGTTTGTGCTGAGAGCCTGAATGCCGTCGGCTATGGTTGCCGCCGTATCGAAGAAGGATACGACGGCAGACACAACCGCCGCTACGCCTACAATTATCGCAAACACTCCAGAAGCCGGGAAGGAAAGGATAGCCCCCGCTATAGCACCTGCCGTCCCCGCAATCGACAGGACTATACTCAATACATAGCGCCCGCTCCCGTAGTAGAACCACTCGATAACATCCTTGAAGATTTTCTTCTTCCACTCCTCAAGCATGCTGGAAAGCGACAGCAGGTTGTTGAAAAACGCACCGAGCGGCGTGCTGCCGATGATGCCGTTGGTAAGCTTGTAAAACTCATACGCTATCTTTTGCCACCAGGCAAGCTTTGCGGCCTGTTGATCAGCAAGGCTTGTAAGCTTGCTTTTGACCCGCGCGTCCGCTTCGCGGGCGCTCTCGACAAACGAGGTGAGCTGCGATGAGAGGTTTTGATAGCGCGAAGCTCGATCTCTGAGGCTCGAAGCTTTTTGCAACGCAAGCGACTGCACCGTTGAGGTGTTCGAGGACGAACCACCGGTAAGGTTTTTCAAGGGGTTAGTGATCTTTCCCGGAATGGCATCGGCATACTCCTCCATCTCGCTTGCGACCCTAAGCGCATGCTGTGCCACATTCTCTAAAGAGGAGTAGTTTATCTTTACGGTAGCCATATCAATACCATGTGCTTTCGTTTACCCAGATCGTCGCATCTTCTTGACGTGCAAGCTGTTTGGCCTGACAGACAAGGCTTGCCCGCTGCGAGCGGTAGCTTTCCACAATGCTGTTCCCCGAAGAAATCGTTGCCTGAGCGTCGTCGATTTCACGTTGGCAGCGGTTGATTTCTTTTTGTAGGCTGCTATGCATCTGACTTCCGCAGGAATCGCTCTCAGTGTCGCGTTCTAGATCGTCAGCGATAGCCGAAACCAAGGAGCTTGTTCTCGATAAGCCTGACGTAGCCCCTGAAAGTGTTACTTTCGCAACGTTCTGTCGCGACCTAATAACATCGACATTGCCATCGAACGACGAGGAAAGCTTCGTCTTCACGTCCTGCACTTCACTGAGACGCCC
>CAYTIS010000055.1:0-8626 GCA_964438035.1 uncultured Slackia sp. | reverse complement strand
GGTCAAAGGAGGCAGGGGGATGTCGCGCCCAAAGAATTGGCGAAGCACCCAGCGGCGCATGGCAAACCACAGGTCCAACGAGGTCCGACAGGCCACACGCCCGCCAGCTCCCGGCAAACACCTCCTGCAAAAGTTCAGGCTAGTTGCTTGACGTACCGAACCACTTCTCCTCGATCTCGGCAAAGGTGCCCTCGTCCTTCAGCTCCTCAATAGCCTCATTAATGGCAGCGGTGAGATTGGGGTTATCTTTGCTCACAGCAATGCCGTACTGCTCGCCTGTGGGAATCTCTTCCACCACCTCGCAGTCGCTGTAGGCCACGTTGATGTAGTAGTCAGCCACGGGCTTGTCCAGCACCACAGCCTGCACCTGGTCAGCCTGAAGCGCAGCAAACACGGCGGTATACTCGTTAAAGGTCACCACCTCCTGAGCATCGGTCAAATTCTCGATGGCCCAGTCATAGCCGGTAGTGCCAGACTCAGCACCCACCCGCAAACCGGCCAAGTCATCGGCACCGGTGATGTCCGAGCCGGAAAGTACCACGATGCACTGGTTGGTATCGCAGATCGGGGTGCTGAAGTCCACCTCTTCCTCGCGATCCGGCGTGATGGTAAAGCCGGATACGCCCACGTCAGCGGTACCACCCGCCGCGATGGCGGGGATGATGGTGTCAAACTGCATAGTGGGCAGGTAGTTAATCTCAAGGCCCAGCTTCTCGGCGATGGCGGTCATAAGATCAACCTCGAAGCCCTCGGCCTCACCGTCCACCAGATTCTCAAAAGGCGGGAAGTCTAGTGAGGCAGCAACGGTAAGCTTACCTTCCTCAACGAGCGTATAGCTTCCGTCGCTCGCAGCCTCAGTATCCTCGGTTGATGAGGAGCACCCCGCCAGAGCAAGTGCGGCACACAAGGCTGCAATCAAGGCGAGGATGAGGATGGAAGGCCGTACGGCCCGGGTGAAGAGGTGTTGCATGATCAATCCCTTTCTGTAGCTCCTTGCGATGAGCCAAGCCCGCCCGTCATGAATAGAAGCGAAACGAACAAGCCGTGGCGACAGGGGAGGTTGCGCCGCACGCGGATACGCCGAGCGACGCATCAAAATGGCAATGCGCCTGGATGAAACAAAGGCGCTGCCTAGACATACGTGTCGGACAAAAGCGCATGCCCTGCGGATACGAAAACCAGAGAGCAGGCGGCCATCTGGCTGCGGGACCGCCACGCAATGCCGCAGCGCTTTACCGAACCAAAGTCCTCGCCATTATCAAGCAGACATACATAAGAATCAATATTGAATCGGCAATATTCCTCCTCACGTATCCCGAGGGCGAGATGGTGCAGAGGACCGAGGGCACAGAGCGTAAGGTTCGGCGATACGGCACGAAAACGTAGGGTAACGTAGGCACAGCGGCGTCAGCACGGACGGATGACGAATGTGTCACGACTTGGAGCAATCCCTCACTCGTGTATCATACTGGGTTCGCTTGTGTCGCTCTAAAGGAAGGACTCCGCATGGGTTTTATCCTGCGCTGGATGATAACTGCCGTGGCCGTGGCCGCTGCGGTATGGATTGTGCCGGGCGTTGAGGCGCATGCCACCACCGAAGCCTGGGTGGCTGTGACCGTGTTCGCGCTTTTGCTTGCACTGCTCAACCTGTCAGTCAAGCCCGTTCTGCAGATTTTGAGCCTGCCCATCACCGTCCTCACACTGGGATTGTTCTCCCTCGCAGTGAATGCGCTGATACTCTGTGTGGCTTCGTGGCTGGCCGAGCATCTCTTCGGAACGGGTATCGTCATCGAAAGCTTTGGCAGCGCTTTGGTGGCAAGTATCGTCATCAGCATCGTCAGCGCCATCCTCGGCTTCATCACCGGATCAAACGACTAAGTGAGACATGGAGTTCTATGAGCGCATTTGACCAGCTCGGCCTGTCCGAGACCGCCCTTGCTGCCATCAAAGATCTCGGCTACACCCAGCCCACCCCCGTTCAAGAGCAAACCATCCCTTTGGTGCTTGAAGGCCGCGATGTTATCGCCGCCGCCAAAACTGGCACCGGCAAAACCGCTGCTTTCGCTTTGCCCGCCATGGACACGCTTCCCCATCGCGAGACCGGTGAGCGCGGCCCCTTCATGCTCGTACTCACCCCTACGCGTGAGCTGGCCAGCCAAATTGGCGAAACCTGCATGCCCATCGGCAAGCACACCCAGCATTTTGTGGCAATATTCGTGGGCGGCGTGAAATACGACCCCCAAATTAAGAAGCTGGAACGCGGCATCGACGTGCTCATCGCCACCCCTGGGCGCCTCATCGACCTTATGGAACGCGGCGCGATAGACCTTTCGGCCGTGCGCGTACTGGTGATTGACGAGGCCGACCGCATGCTCGATATGGGCTTTTGGCCCCAGGTGGAACACATCGTGCAAAAAACGCCCGAAAAGCGCCAAACCTTGCTGTTTTCAGCCACCATCGACCGCCGCCAAGACGAGGTTATGTTTTCGCTCTTGAACAGCCCCGCGATTGTGGAAATCTCACATCGCGGTGCCACGGCCGACCGCGTGGATCAATACATCATCCACTCCACACGCCGCCAGAAACCCGAGCTGCTCAACGCCCTTATTAAAGAGAGGGGCGGTCTGCGTGTCATCGTCTTTACGCGCACTAAGGGTGGTGCCGACAACGCCACCAAACGCCTCAAGCGTATCCATATTCCCACCGAGGTCATCCACGCCGATCGCTCGCAGGCCCAGCGCACCCGCGCGCTGGAGAACTTCCGCACAGGACGCACCAACGTAATCGTAGCCACCGACGTACTGGCGCGCGGCATCGACGTGAGCGAGGTGGATTACGTAGTGAACTACGACCTGCCCATGCTGCCGGAAGACTACGTGCACCGCATCGGGCGCACGGGACGCGCAGGTGCGGCCGGCGTTGCTATCTCATTTGTCACACCCGACACAAAAAACCTGCTCAGAAGCATCCAAGACTTTATCGGCCAGGATATCGACGTGATGGAGTTCAAGGTGCCCAGCGATGCCTTTGAACCCATCGCCGATAACGACCCGCGCCGGATCAATCAGCGTCGCCTTGCTGAGGAGGAACGGGCGCAGGCCCAGGCCGACGGGCGCGGGACAAGTAAGACCGAGAGCAGGCGGGGACGCAGGCGCAGGCCGCGTGCCCGCGATATCGAGCGCTCCAACGAGCATAAGAAAAAGCTGCAGGCGCAGGCCGAAGGTCGCGAGTACGTGGCCCCTGAGCGGCCCAAGCGCGAGACAAGCGACCGTCCGCTCACCCTTGCCGAGCGTCAAGCACGTGCCGAAGCCCAGTTTAATGCGATGTTTGAGCTTCCTAATGTAGGCAAAGATGAGTCCAAGACTGCCCGGACCACACATCAGCGCGGCAAGAAGCACGCGGAGCGTGTGGCCGAAGACTTTGGGCACGACAAGCGCAAAGGCAAAGGTAAAGGCAACCTCCCCTCTAAGCCCTATTCCAAAAGCAAGAGCAAGACCTCTCACAAGCGCGGGCGCGACAACGCGCATCATCCCAGACGCTCTACCCGCAACGGCGGGCACATAAACGCCGGAACCAACCGAAACGCCGGGGCCAACCGTTCCTCCAAGGGCAAGGGCGGCTCTCGGCGCAGTCGTTAGCTGCCGCGCAGTCCCTCTCCACCTCTCCGCAATCGGGGCCATCCCTCGCACCCAGGGTGCCGAGGATGGCCCTTTTTGGTGCTCTGCCGGCACCTCTTCACATCCTCTCGCCCACACCCTTTCCGCCCGTCTTGCCATGTCTTTTCCCGTTTGCCTCATGTAGAACATCGCTCACCTGAATCACACGATTTTTAAGGATTTGTTAACGGCATCCGTTTCTCGAGAAAATTCACCCTCAACCCGTCGAGCGCTCGTAAAATGAAGTGCCATTTACCGCCATTACTACACCGAATACTGTAAAGTGTGCGCCGTATACTCCTTATTTTGACCTGCCAGCACCGACCTGACTCCCTCTCGGATCAAGTCTGCTAACCTCAAATACGGCTTAACGTTACCAAATTGGTAACATATCTATCCAACAGAAAGGAGTCCGCTTTGAAGGGTTACGCGATGCTCAAGATTGGTGAGGCCGGTTGGATTGAGAAGGAGGCACCCACCTGCGGTCCCGCTGATGCTATCGTCAAGCCGCTGGCAGTTGCCATCTGCACCTCTGACGTCCACACGCTGTGGGAGGGTGCCCTTGGCGAGCGCCACAACATGATTCTCGGCCACGAGTGTTGCGGCGAGGTTGTGGAAGTCGGCGAGTTGGTACGCGACTTTAAACCCGGCGACCGCGTGCTTGTTCCCGCAATTACGCCCGACTGGAACGCCCTTGAGTCTCAGGCCGGCTATCCTCAACACTCCAACGGCATGCTCGCTGGCTGGAAGTTCTCCAACTATAAGGACGGTGTCTTCTCCGAGCTCTTCCACGTCAATGACGCGGACGGCAACCTCGCCCTCATGCCCGAAGGCATGGATCCCGTAGATGCTTGCATGCTTTCTGACATGGTCACCACAGGCTTCCACGGTGTCGAGCTCGCCGACGTCCAGTTCGGTGACACCGTGCTCGTCGTGGGCATCGGCCCCGTGGGCCTTATGGCTGTAGCCGGTGCCGCCCTGCGTGGCGCTGCCCGCATCATCGCTGTGGGCACCCGCCCCGTATGTGTCGAGGTCGCCAAGAAGTACGGTGCCAGCGAGTTCATCTCCTATAAGAACGGCCCCATCGGCCAGCAGGCTCTCGACCTTACCGGCGGCAAGGGCGTCGACAAGGTGGTCATCGCGGGCGGCAACGTCAAGACCTTCGAGGACGCGGTTAAGGCCTTAAGGCCCGGCGGCAACATCGGCAGCGTGAACTACCTGGGTTCCGGCGACTACGTCACCATCCCCCGCGCCGATTGGGGCATGGGCATGGGCCACAAGACCATCAGTGCTGGTCTGACCCCCGGTGGTCGCCTGCGTATGGAGAAACTTGGCCAGCTCGTAAGCTCCGGGCGCCTCAACGTGCATCACATGGCCACCCATGTGTTCGACGGCTGGGAGCATGTCGAAGAGGCCCTGATTATGATGCGCAACAAGCCGGCCGATCTGATTAAGCCGGTCGTCAAGGTTGACTGCTAAGTATTGCGAGCTGCATCGCTTGAATGCGGGCGGGAGTCTATCCGGCTCCCGCCTTTTTTATGTGAGGAGGACGCCATGCGTGTGCTGGTGGTGTCGGGATTTCTCGGCGCGGGAAAGACAACCTTTATCCAAGAGCTTGCCCGCCGCACGGGCCGCGACTTCGTGGTATATGAAAACGAGTACGGCCAGGCCGACATCGATGCCCAGGCCTTGGCGGAATCCGACGGCCTTTCGGTGTGGGAGTCCACCGAAAACTGCATCTGCTGCTCGGGCAAGCAGGATTTTGCCAGCTCAGTGCTCGTGATTGTCAACACGCTTGACCCGGAATACCTGGTGGTGGAGCCCACTGGAGTCGCGCGGCTCTCCAGTGTATTGGATAACGTAAACCAGGTGAGCTTCCAGCGCATATCCCTGCTCAAGCCGCTCGTCATCGTTGATGCGCTTGCGTGGGAGACCCAGCGCGAGCGCTTTGCCGACATCTACCTCGATCAGGTGGTCACTGCCCCCGTGGTGGTGCTCTCCAAGGTGCAACACGCCGGCCCCGGCCAGGTTGAGGCCGTGCGCGCCTGGGTAGCTAAGCACAACCCCAATGCCAAGATTGTCGACCAGCCCTATCGTGACCTGCCCGACGAATGGTTCTCCGAGCTTTTGGAACAAGACCTTGACCCTCAAAAAGCCGCAGTAACACCCAGCAGCGCACCCGCTGAGGAAGACTTTGACCGCATGTCATTGGCGGGCATTGCGCTGCCCTCAGAAAACCATCTGCTGTGGTTCTTGGACAGGCTAGTGGCGGGATATTTTGGCGAGGTGGTACGCGCCAAGGGACTTTTGCCCTGCGGCAGCCAGTGGCTGCGCTTTGACGTGGTGGATCGCACCTGGGCGGTCACGGGTGCCCAGGCCCCCGAAGAGGGTGAGAAAGCTGCGATGGGCGTGTTCATTGGGCCCTTCGTGGGCCGGCCCCAGCTACGCCAGCTGCTGCTGCCCCTCGTGCGCGAGGCCGTAGCAGCTGGCAACGCCCAAGCCGCGCAGGACGATTCCCTCGACTACCAAGGCAAGCATGGCCATCATCATAACCATGGCGAGGACGAAAAGTAGTCCATTTCTCTGTGCCCCAGCGTTCGCTCTATTCCTATTCCGAAATTGGACGGCAAATGAACCAGTTCGGGATGAGTGTAGATGGTGAACCGGCCATCGCGAGCGAAGGCCAGAAGCGCAATACCTTCACGCTCACCATATTCGAGCACCGCAGAGGTGGGTGCTGACACGGTGGCCACAATGGAGGCCCCCAGCCGAGCACACTTAGCCACCAGCTCCAACGCGCAGCGGCTGGACAAGTAGACAAAGCCATCCGAGGGATCAACGTTAGCCTTGAGCATGGACCCGATGAGCTTTTCCACCGCGTTATGGCGGCCCACATCCTCTCGCATGAGCACAGGTATGCCCTGACGGTTGGCGAACACGGCGGCGTGAGTGGCTCCCGTGGCCTTGTGCATACCCTGGCGCGCCAGCAGTGAGCGAGTCATGCGCCACACGGCCTCGGATTCGATTGGCTCCCAATCAGGCCCGCGCGTGCCGCGCCGATCTTTGGTGAGCAGGTCACCTGCAACATCACGGTGTGCCCATGAGTGCACCGAACTGGGGATACCCCGCCTGCGCACAATCCCGCCTTCACCGGTCGCATGGCGCTGGCCTGCAATGTCCTGGTCACGCAGTCCGTGTTTGGTGGTCACATCCACACGCGCCTCGGTTCCTCCCTTGTCCAGGGTCACAATCACCGAGGCTACCTCATCTACCGTATCAATGGCGCCCGCCGAAAACAGCACACCCACAGCGTAGTCTTCCAAATCGGCTGGCGAAAGCGCTGCCGATGCCCAGTACACCCCGTCCACAAACAGATCAAGAAGGCTTTCCATGGCGATGGTCACCGTACGATGTTCAATACCCCGGCTCTCCGACACCTGCCAGGCGTTTTCGACCACCGTACAAAACACATCGCGCCCTACTTCACCACAGGATCTCTCCTCCTCTGCCTTTGTTCCCTCCTCAACTCGCTCGCATACTGCTTCAAGCACCTTTACTCCTTCCGCATTACAACCAATGTCCGCCCCGGCCCACACAGAGCCGGACGGAACCCCAAGGAGCATAGACCACACCCACCGGCAGCAGCAGGATCAACCCGCTCAGCGTTGCGCCAGAGGGGCTGAATGTCACAATCACCTCTCGCGCACGCGCGTTTCATGCGTGCAGCAACGGTCGTGGCGCAGGCGCTCTTGAGTACCCCAGTCCCCATACGAAAACGGCTCCCCGAAGGGAGCCGTTTTCGTACCCGTCCGATGAAGGGAAACCGGACAGGCAGTCATCTTCTGTGCGTCGATCCCTTTGGAATGAGGGAAAAGAGGGCCGCCGCACACGCAGATCCAGCGTAAGGCGAGGGAGGGAGTGTTCCTAGCACTGGACAGGTGCGCCACCCTACGCACAGCATCGTACCCGCAGATCAAGACCCGGCGGGCGCGATGAGCGTAACCGCCTACGCGTCCTGGAGGAAGGCTGCCACGGACTTGCCGCACTCGCGGCCTAGCGTAATCGCGAGTCCAAGGCTCAGGCCCGGGATAGGAGTGATGTACTCATACCCGAAGCGTCGCCCGCAGTCGTTGCCGGACACATAGAGGCCGGGGATAGGCTCAAAGTTCTCATCCAGAGCATTCTGATCACCGTCGGTGATAATGCCGCCGCAGGTAACCATCGTCTCGCCCAGCTCGGGATCGAAAGTAGCCGCATAGAACGGGGCCGTATCAACCGGGAACAAAACTGCAGCATCGCGGCCGAAGTCCTGATCAGCACCAGCCTCGCAGTAGGAATTGTAGGTTTCGATGGTCTCGAGGAAGTTGGTGAGTGCATCGCCTTCGTAGCCAAGCTGAGCAGCAAGTCCCTCCAAGGTGTCGTCAGCGATATACGAGACGGCCGACATGGCCTCTCCGCCCTCTGCCTCTTCTTCGTCGGAGGTATCAGCCGTTCCGGCGTATGTGGCATATGCGGAATCGAGAGCCGACTGCAGCGAGGCGATGTTTTCATCCGAAGCCTCAAAGCCTGCATGCTGCGGAAGGGTGTACTGACGATAGGTGGGGAAATTCGCGTCAACAATAGCGCACTTGGTCTTACGTGAGGTGTACACGGTAGAAAAGCCGCGCTGCTCAGAGGTCGGATAGTACTCGTTGCAGAAGCGCTTACCGTTCTCGTCAAGCCATACCGCCTGGGGCAGACAATTCATCTTTCCGGGAACGGAGAGACCTTTCATGTTCATGCCAGGAATGGGGCATGTTTCAAGGTGTGCGCCAGCCCAGTAGGCCATCTGCACGCCACGACCATCGTTGCTTGACATGGAGGACAGAGCCTCATCGCCCACCAAAGCGTTGTACATATCGGGCATGAGGTCGTTCATCATCTCGGTGTTGCCACCAAATCCGCCGCAGGCGATAACAACTGCCTTGCAG
>CAYTIS010000054.1:7044-8796 GCA_964438035.1 uncultured Slackia sp. | reverse complement strand
CTCTTTAGATACAGAAGCCAAAAGCGTTCAGGGCTTGCCCGCCGCCGCAAACGCCTGCGCGGCGCGCACCCGCAGCCTCCGCTCGTCGACTATGCTCCTCAACTCTTTCTGCACCGCACACACCACCGGCAGCGCGTTGCCGACAGCGCATTACATCACGAACAGACCGAACTGCTGAGCCACGTACGCTACGAGGATGACCGTCACCAGCACCGGCGCAATGTACTTGATCATGACCGCCCATGCACCCTCGAGCTTGAAGGGACTCGAGAGCTTTACCTCGTCGACAACAACCTTCGGCTTGACGAGCCATCCGACGAACACGCAGGTGAGAAGCGCAGCGATGGGCATCATGACCGAGTTGGTGATGAAGTCGAAGAAATCGAGCAGTGTCGTGCCAGCACCGAGCGGCTCTATGAACGCGAGCACATTGTAGCCCGCATTGATGAAGAGGCCCATGGCGACGATGAAAGCGACCGCCACAGCGAAGGCGCGTTTGCGCGACCAGCCCGTCGCGTCCGCCACAATCGACACGCAGGTCTCGGTGAGCGAGATGGCGCTTGTCACTGCGGCAAAGAACACGAGCAGGAAGAACACGAAGCCCACCACCGTGGCCACCTCGCCCATGCCGGAAAACACCGTGGGAAGCGTGATGAACATAAGAGAGGGCCCCGCCTGGGACGCCACCGCATCCCCTGAGCCCATCACCACAAACGCCGCCGGCACAATCATGAGGCCGGCCAAAAACGAGACGCCCAGGTCAAAACCGGCGATACGCGTCACGCCCTGCGGGATGCTCATCTTCTTGTCGAGGTAGGAGCCGTACGTGATCATAATACCCATCGCCAGAGAAAGGCTGTAGAACATCTGTCCGAGCGCGCTGATAACCAGCTCAGGCGAGAACTTGCTGAAATCGGGAAGCAGATAGTAAGCCGCACCCTCGAGCGCACCGGGCTCGGCGAGCGTGTATACAGCGATGCCGACCGCCATCACGATAAGCGCCGGCATCATCACGAGATTCACCTTCTCGATGCCGCCCTTCACACCGAGCGCCACCACGACCGCCACCACCGCCATGAACACGAGCATCCAGACGAAGCTCTCGACCTCACTCGTAATGAAGCCGGAAAAGAACCCGCCGCCATCAGCAAGAGCCTCAGACCCGATCGTCAGATAGGAAACCATATACTTGGTGACCCATCCACCGATGATGCAGTAGTACGGCACGATGATGAAGGGGATGGCCGACGTGAGCAGACCGATAAACGAGTACTTCTTACCGAACGACTTGAAGGCACCAATGGCCGAAAGCCCTGTCTTGCGTCCAATGGCCGTCTCAAGCAACAGCATCGAGGCGCCGAACGTAAACACGAGCAGAATGTAGGTGATCAAAAACGTGCCGCCACCGTACTTCGCCGCAAGGTACGGGAAGCGCCACAGGTTCCCGAGACCCACGGCCGAAGCCGCGCCCGCTAGAATGAAGGCCCATTTGCTCGACCACGACGCACGGGATGGCTTGGCCCTACCCTCCTGCGCCGACCCTTCGGTTGCCAGTTTCTCCGTTGCCGCCATATCTTCTCCTCACCTAGTCGCCCGCCTGCGACGTTACTGCCGCATACCTACCTTCGCCTCTCGCCGCGCCTCTGTCCGCGCGGTTATGGTCGCGCCATTTTATCCAAGTCGCATCGTTTTGAACATCCAACGAAGGCGAACGGTCGGGCAAGGCGAGAACAGGCGGCCAAAAAGAGAGCC
>CAYTIS010000054.1:0-6944 GCA_964438035.1 uncultured Slackia sp. | reverse complement strand
CCCGGCACCCGGTCGTCCGCCAGCACCCGGCAGTGCCGCCCGGCCGGGGCGACGCTGCCGCCCCGCGCCCGCGCTACGTATTCACCAGCTCACGCTCCTCCTCTTGGGAGGCCGAAAGTTTGCGCGCCTCAATCTCTAAGTTGCCCACCATCTGCTCAAGAGCACCACAGCTGCAGGCCCCGCTGCCGCAGGACGACTCCTCTGCCTCACTCAGGGCTCGCAGGGCCTCGTCCACCTCACGCGCCACATCGCGCATGAAGCGAGCCTGATCCTCCTTGGCCTCCAGGTTGGCCTTGGCCACCGAAATCATGAGCTTGATGCGGTTGAGCTGGTTCACCTCAGAAGCACCGGGGTCGTAGTCAACGGCCACGATATTGCTTTCGGGATAGCGCCGCCGCAGCTCCTTAATCACCGCCTTGCCCACCACGTGATTGGGCAGGCAGGCGAAGGGCTGCGTGCACACCACATTGGGCGCGCCCGTGCGAATCAGCTCCACCATCTCGGCGGTCAAAAGCCAGCCCTCACCCATCGAGTTGCACAGCGACAAAATCTCGCTGGCGTATTCGGCCAGTTCATAGATATTGGCCGGAGCCTCAAAGCGCACCGACTTGCGCAGCGCGTCGTTCAGCGGTTTGCGCATGCGATCCAGCACCCCCAGGGTCACCCGTGCGCCCACCGCGCTCTTGGCCGAGCGGCCCAGTGGGTCTTTTTGAAAGATTGACCCCGCAATTCCAAAGAGGAAGAACTCGGTCAGGCCCGGCACCACAGCCTCGCAGCCCTCGCGCTCAATCACCTCCACAATCTGGTTGTTGGCGGTGGGATGGAACTTCACCAGAATCTCGCCCACCACGCCCACACGCGGCTTGGTGCCCTCACCTACCAGGGGTAGGGTGTCAAAATCATCCACAATCTGGCGCACGGTCTTCTTCCACTCCGCACGCTTCACACCCCGACGCAGCTGCGCCTTGCACACAGCCATCCAGTGGTCAAACAAGGCCTGGGCAGCCCCCGGCTCGGCCTCGTAGGGGCGCGTGCGATACAGGGCCATCATCAGCAGATCACCGTAGAGAATCGCATATACGGCCTGGTAGAGCATGGACGGGGTCACCTTGAAGCCGGGATTGCGCTCACCCAGATCCTTGAACGACAGCGCAATCACCGGAATGTGTCCCATCCCCGCCGCCTTGAGCGCCTTGCGAATGAGCGAGATGTAGTTGGTGGCGCGACACCCACCACCCGTCTGTGTAATGATGACAGCCAGCTTATTGGTGTCGTAGCGCCCGCTGGTCACCGCCTCCATGATCTGCCCCGTAACCAGGATAGACGGATAGCAAATGTCGTTGTTCACGTACTTGAGGCCTGCATCCACCGCACCGTGATCCACGCTGGGCAGCAGCTCGATGTTGTAACCATTGTTTTGGAAGATGTCCACCAGCAGATCAAAGTGGATGGGTGCCATCTGCGGGCAGAGGATGGTGTAGCCCTCCTCCTTCATCTTCTCGGTGTACTGCACGCGCTCAAACTCGGTGGACATGCCCTCGCGCTGCTTGAAGCTCTCGGCCACCACCTTGGCGGCCTCGGCCTCGGTCTGGCCCGTCTTATTGCTCATGCGCATCTTGGCGTGGTGCGCGTGTTTTTTCATCTCGTCGGCAGGCACGGCAGCCTCGGTGGGATACTCCAGGCCGCAGGCCACGGTGGGGCAGCCCATGGGCTGTCGTTTGGCCTCAGCCTCGCGGTCGGCCTGGTCTTTCAGAGCCGCCAGCAAACTGCGCACGCGAATGCGCGCGGCACCCAGGTTGGACACTTCGTCAATCTTGAGCACCGTATACACTTTGCCAGCCGCTTCCAGAATCTCTTGCACCTGATCGGTGGTAAGCGCATCAAGCCCGCAGCCAAAGCTGTTCAGCTGAATGAGATCCAGATCCTTGCGCTGGGTAGCCACCTTGGCCGAGGCATAGAGGCGTGTGTGATACATCCACTGATCCACCAGGCGGATGGGGCGCTCGAGCGTACCCAGGTGTGCAACAGAATCCTCGGTGAGCACCGCCAGACCAAAGCTCGTCAAAAGCTCAGGGATAGCATGGTTGATTTCGGGATCGTTGTGATAGGGACGTCCGGCCAGCACGATGCCGTGCGTGCCCGTTTCCTCCATCCAGCGCAGGGTCTCCTCGCCCTTGGCGCGAATGTCATCTTTGAAGGCCAGGTCTTCGGCCCACGCAGCCTCCACCGCCGCATCCACCTCAGCCTGGGTGGGCGCGGGCGCGTGACGACAGGTGGCGTCCTTGAAGTTCTCAAACATCTCCGTGAACAGGCGCTTCTTTAGATGCTCTTTCTTATCATAAGGCAGCCACGGGTTCAAAAACGCGGTGTCAGAATCGCGCAGCTCGTCGATATTTAGGCGCAGGGCCTCAGCGTAGCTGGCCACAATCGGGCAGTTGAAGTGGTTGCCCGCTGTCTCATCCTCCTGACGCTCCCACTTGGAGCACGGAAACCAGATGAAATCGGGATGCTTGTCCAGCAGGTTCATCACGTGGCCGTGCGAGAGCTTGGCCGGATAGCACACGCTCTCGGAGGGCATGCTCTCAATGCCGGCCTCATAGACTTTTTTGGTAGAGGGATCGGACAAAATCACGCGGTAGCCCAGCTGGGTAAAGAAGGTGAACCAGAAGGGATAGTTCTCATACATATTGAGCGCACGCGGAATACCCACCGTGCCGCGCACTGCGTCCTCAAAAGCGAGAGGCTTGTAGTCAAACAGGCGGTGGCTCTTGTAGTTGTAGAGGTTGGGTGCCTTATTCTTGGAGCGGGCCACACCCACGCTGGCCGCACCCTTCTCGCAGCGGTTGCCCGTGATGAAGCGGCGGTGCTTGCCGGTGTTTTCGTCTTTACCAAAGTCATTGATGGTGAGCAGGCAGTGGTTTGAGCAGGCCTTGCAGCGCACCGTACGATGCGAAGGGCTGAGGTTTTCAATCTGCTCCAGCGACAGCAGAGCCGACTGCACCTTATGTGCGGGCGCGAGCGCGCCGGTAGCCTCTACGGCCTCCTGATCGGTATGCTCGGCGCGGCGCTGGGCGGCATGGTGACGATCGCGAGCCAAGAGAGCCGCGCCAAAAGCACCCATATTGCCAGCGATGTCGGGTCGCACGGCATGCACCTCGGCCAGCTGCTCAAAGGCACGCAGCACCGCATCGTTGAGGAAGGTGCCGCCCTGCACAATCACCTTGGTGCCCACCTCGTGAGGATCGCGAATCTTGATAACCTTAAAGAGGGCATTTTTAATGACAGAGATAGCCAGGCCCGCCGCAATGTCTCCTACGGTGGCGCCTTCCTTCTGCGCCTGCTTTACGCGGCTATTCATAAACACGGTGCAGCGGCTCCCCAGATCAACGGGGTTTTGTGCCGCATTGGCCGTCTTGGCAAACTCGGTGACGTCAAGGTTTAAGCCCGCCGCAAAGCTCTCGATAAAGCTGCCACAGCCTGAAGAGCAGGCCTCATTAAGCATGATGCTGTCAATCACGCCATCGCGTACGCGCAGGCACTTCATGTCCTGACCGCCAATATCGAGGATAAACTCAACGCCAGGCAGCATCTCCTGGGCACCGCGTAGGTGGGCAACCGTCTCAATCTCACCGGAATCCACCTTGAGGGCCTCCAAAAGCAGGCCTTCGCCGTAGCCAGTCACCGTGGCATGACCCAGCTCAACGCGGGCCTGACCGGTCTGGGGATCAACGGGTAGCTGGGCATACATTAAGGCCAGGGCGCGCTTGGCGGTTCCCAGCACATCGCCCTTGTTGTTGGCGTAGTAACTCCACAAAAGCGCACCGTCTTCAGCAATGAGCGCCGCCTTGAAGGTGGTCGATCCAGCATCGATGCCCAGATAGGCCGTGCCTTCGTAGGCAGCCAGATCCGCGCGCTTGACCTTTTCTTGATCGTGACGGGATTTGAACTGGACAAATTCCTCCTCACTGGCAAACAGCGGAGGCAGGCGCACCACTTCAGAGCCCTGCACATCGCCGATGGTGTGCAGGCGAGCCAGCACATCACTCAGCAGCTCGGCCTTGGCGCTTTTGCCGCACAGG
Organism: uncultured Slackia sp.; assembly: GCA_964438035.1. Lineage (GTDB taxonomy): Bacteria > Actinomycetota > Coriobacteriia > Coriobacteriales > Eggerthellaceae > Slackia. The sequence goes on along the minus strand of CAYTIS010000054.1, from coordinate 2,865 downwards.
GCCGCGCCACTTGCCACAAACAGGTGGGCATTGGTGGGACGGATGGCGTGCTCATCGTCCAAGTTGAGGGTTTCACAAAAACGTTTATCCAGCTCAGAAAGGTATTGAAGAGGGCCGCCCAGCAAGGCTACATTACCGCGTATGGGTCGGCCGCATGCCAGGCCTGAGATGGTCTGGGTGACCACGGCCTGAAAGATTGAGGCGGCGATATCCTCTTTGCGGGCACCCTCGTTGAGCAGGGGTTGCACGTCGGTCTTAGCAAACACACCGCATCGGCTGGCGATGGGGTAGATGGTGGTGTAGCTCTTGGCAAGCTCATTGAGACCACCAGCGTCGGTATCCAGCAGGGCGGCCATCTGGTCAATAAAGGCGCCCGTACCACCGGCACAGGTGCCATTCATGCGCTGCTCAATGCCGTTGTCAAAGTAGATAATCTTGGCATCCTCACCGCCAAGCTCAATAACCACGTCAGTTTGGGGGATGAAGGTTTCCACGGCGGTCTTGGAGGCGATGACCTCCTGCACAAATTCGATTTCCAGCCACTGAGCCAAAAGCAGGCCGCCCGATCCGGTGATGGCGATGGTCATGGGAGTGGCCGGGTAGCGCTCTGCCGCCTCACCCACCACCTCCACAATCGTGGCGCGAATGTCGGCATGGTGGCGCTTGTAGCAGGAGTGCAGGATGGTGTTGTTGTCATCCAGTACCGCCACCTTCACTGTAGTAGAACCTACGTCGATACCGATGTGCAGCGTGGCCTCAGAGGGCACGCGGGTAGCAGCCCTCGCCTGGGCGGCCTCCTTAGCATCAAGGGTGGTCACAATAGGCATGGTGCAGTGGCCAGAATGGCCGTCATCAACCGCGCGCGCAGTCTGGCCCTGTGCCGTGCTCTCATTTCGCATGCTTACCTCTCCTTCAAACGCTGGCCCGAACGGGCGACTATTCCTCAAAACCGCCGGTCGTTACCTCCCGGCCCACGCCTCGTGCTGCGCCTGTCAAAGCCCGGCGCTACCCACGGGGCGGAATGTGTTTTCACATCTTGATAGCCTCGCCCGGCTTGATAAAGAACAGGCGCATGGCCACGCGCGCCATCTCCTCCGAGCTTTCGCGCATACCGGTGGCGATCCACCGTTCAATCATGCCCAAATAGGCGCCGGCAAAATATGAGATGTAGTAGCCCACAAAGGCATCATCAGAGTCACGATAGCGTTCGTGGAGAATCGAGCGAATTAGTCCCTCACACACGCTTTCCCGCAGACGCGGACCAAAGCGCACATCACCACCGGGGCCCAGCAGGGCGTGGATGAGCGCACCCTCCTCGCGCAGGTAATCAAAGAGCTCCACCAGCACGGGCAGTGGCTTTTTGCGCGCGCGACAGTACAAAAGGTCGCAAATCTCAAGACCTTGCATCTTGACGCGGAAAGCCTCCAGGCCCTCCATAACCTCGTTTTCGAAGGTTACCAGGAGGTCTTCCTTATCCTTGAAGTGATTGTAGAAGGTGCCGCGATTGAGGCCCGCGCGCACGCATAAATCTCCCACCGTGAAGCCCTCGAGACCGCGCTCCTCCATAAGGGCAATCATGGCCTCGCGCAAGGCCGCCTTGGATCGCGCGATTCGCGGGTCAGGGGGAGTGGAGTCAGAGAAGGTGATCGCCGAGGTGGCAGCTGCGCCAGAAGGAGCTGAAGACGAGCCTGCTGCTGCCTGCCGGGCGGGCAGGTCAGAAGCGACTGAAGAAGATGCGGCGACCTGAGCAACAGACGCACCCGTGATGCGGCCTGCACCCTTTGTGGTACGCTCTTTGCGCTCTGCGACGGCCGATGCTCCTGTCATATGAGCCCCCCCTGCTCGAAACCGCTCCCACCTGCGTTTCCTTACTTGTTGAACACCGTGAACAATAATAGACAGCGTGTCCAATAGAGGGGCATTGTAGCCCTCACACCCCACCAACGCAATGAACCGACGAATCCTCGGTCAGAATCCACAGAACCCCTGCGCCCTCTGCGCCATCAACCAGCCTCAATCGGTCGGAGTTGCTGACGCACATGAACCAGGCGCAGGGGCGCATCACCCATGAGAAACCTGCCATGCTCGACACACAGAAAAAAGACCGCCAGCTGCAGCAGCTGGCGGTCTTTTTTCTGTGGCGGTCCCGCGCCCTCTCTCTGGTTCTAACTCACGTGTTCGTGCATACCATAGGTTATGGCTTCTACGGGACAGCCTCGGAGGCATCCTAGGCAGGCAAAACAACGCTCACGAATCCAATGAGGACGGCGCTGAGCGTCCATGGCGATGGCATCGGCGGGACACAGGCGCGCGCATCGCCCGCAGCCGATGCAGCTTTGATCTGCATAAAAATGCGCGGTTGCCTTTACGCTACCCGTAGACACACGCCTGATGAGATGGGCCACGTCTTTTTGATGCTGCATGACGCTCCCTTTCCGCACAATCGGCCGGGTGTCACCCGTCTTCCGAATAACACCGCCAACGACCGCCTCGCACCGAGCATACTCCATCACCGCCCGCCCCCTAAATAGACACTTTCGTCCAATTGACCACCTGCACCCCTGCGCATAACGGGAGGCAAGGGGTTTCCTATCCTTGTCGTCAGGCGGATTGTTCTGTCCATTCAGTTAGATTCCAACGAACGGTTCAGTGCGATTTCAGGAGCGGACAAGTGGGTATCGAAAAAGCCCCACGGGAGTGGGGCTTTTTAGTGTGGCCTGTTAGTGAGCGATCGAGCCTGCGAGCAATCGGGCTTGTAGGCCACCCGGACACGCAGTGCGCCCGGGCTAAAGCTGGCTAGTAGCCGTTTGCGATCGTTCTTCTAAGGCGACGAACACGGTTTTTGTGCTGGTGGTTGAGAACTAC
>CAYTIS010000053.1:3939-8957 GCA_964438035.1 uncultured Slackia sp. | reverse complement strand
CCATTCGCATTGACGGGGCGGATGCTGCGGTGATCGCCTAAGGCCGTGAGCGCGCAAGGCCGCTTGTAAGTGAGGGCGTTGTGGCCAAGGCGAAGGAGGTGAGAGGGTGCTTACGGGCAAGGCAATCGTGCTGGGGGTGTCGGGAAGTATCTCGGCTTATAAGGCAGCCAATGTCGCATCGATGCTCGTCAAGCAGGGGGCAGCCGTCCATGTTCTCATGAGTGAGGCCGCCACCCGCTTCATCACCGACCTGACCTTTGAGGCCTTGACCAGCACCAAGGTTTTTGTGGGTCGAGAGCCGCGCGCCGTGGAGGCCGCCCGGGCCTTGGGTGCGCGGGCCGATGCCGTGCTTGTGGCACCGCTTTCAGCCAACTCAGCAGCGCGGCTTGCTCTAGGCCTTGATGACGATGTGCTTTGCGCGGCGGTTCATGCGGCGCGCTGTCCGGTGATGGTGGCGCCCGCCATGAATGTGAAGATGCTCCATCATGAGGCAACCCAGGCCAATCTAGGTCAGCTGGACGCACGAGGCATAGAGGTGATTCCTCCGGCCTCGGGCATGCTCGCCTGTGGGGCGGTGGGCGAGGGCAAACTGCCAGGCGAGCCCACGCTCGTGGAACATGTGCTGCGTGCCTGCGCCTTTGAGCACGACCTGGAGGGCATGCGCATTCTTGTGACAGCAGGCCCCACCCAGGAGTGGGTCGATCCGGTGCGGTTCCTGACCAATCATTCAAGTGGGCGCATGGGATACGCCATCGCCCGGCGTGCCATGTTGCGCGGAGCTGCGGTAACCTTGATCTCGGGCAAGGTCGCTCTTGATGCGCCACCTTTTGTGGAGGTGGTGAATGTCACGAGCGCCCAGGACATGTTCGAGGCTGTGACCACGCGCGCCCCGCACTGCGATGCGATCATCAAGGCTGCGGCGGTGGCCGACTATCGGCCTGTTACGGTGGCCGCCGACAAGGTGAAGAAGAAGGACGGGGCGATGGCCTTGGAGCTAGAGCGTACCCAGGATATTCTGGCCTGGTTGGGGGCGCATCGTACACCCGGCGTGCGCCTATGCGGCTTTTCCATGGAGACCCGCGATGTGCTAGAGAACTCCCGCGCTAAGCTCCTGCGCAAAAACGTCGATATGATTTGCGCTAACTGCCTCAAGGAGGAGGGGGCGGGATTTGGGGGCGCGACTAACCATCTGACCCTGATTACCCGCACGGGCGAAATCGATCTTCCCCTCATGGATAAGGAGGAGGCAGCCGATTGCCTGCTCACCGAGCTCTTTTCCCTCAAACCCCTTGCATCTTAAAATCTCTTGCATGAGGACAAGAGTGAGAGCCTCACATGGCTGCGGGGCTTAAGAGCTGCGCGCTCAGGTGTGAGAGGTCTGCTTTTCTTCGCAGTTTTCTTCTGAATGGCAGTTCCAGTGAATCTCAGCAGCAGAAATGACAGGAGGAACGCTTGTGCTTCTGACGGTTGACATTGGCAACACCAATGTGGTGATGGGCCTTATGCGCACACGGGGCGATCTGGTCTCTCAGATTCGCTTTCCCACCGACAAACGGCGCACGGTGGAGGAGTTCATGGAGAGCTTTGAGGCGCTTGTGCACATGCACCACTTCGACTTTAGCAGCGTGGGTGGGGCGATTGTCTCGTCGGTGGTACCTGAGCTGACTGATTCGGTGGTGGCCTCGGTGCGCGCGATGACAGGCGAGGACCCCATGGTGGTAAGCAGCGAACTTGAGCTGGGCTTTACCATCACCATGGACGAACCCTGGCGTTTGGGAGCTGACATGATTGCTGATGCGGCGGGGGCCGTGAACAACTATGCGGGAGCCCTTGCCATCTATGACATGGGCACGGCTACCACCTGTTCGGTGGTGAGCGCCGATGCGCGCTACCTGGGCTCCATCATCATCCCGGGGGTGGTGATTGCGCAGGATGCGCTTACGGCTCACGCCTCCCAGCTGCCCTTCATCAAATTCGAGCAGCCCAAGGAGCTGATTGGGCGCAACACGGTAGACTGCATGCGAAGCGGCATGGTCTTCGGGACCGCCGCCATGCTCGATGGGCTGAGTGAGCGGATCGCGGATGAACTGGGAGAGCCGGTGACCTCCATCGTAACCGGTGGGGTGTCGCGCCTCATTGCCCAGGCTTGTCGCCGTCCCATCGTGCATGACCCTGACTTGCTTCTCAAGGGTCTTTGGGATATCTATCTTCTCAACGGCGGGAAGGTATAGAAGGATAGGTACGGGCCGGGCCGGGCTGTTTGTGCTCGTGTGCTGTCAATTTGGGCGCGTGCATCGTACAATGATGCCTTGCGGGCAAATACACATCGAAAGGAAGATGCTATGAACATCGTGTTATTGGGCGCTCCTGGGGCTGGCAAGGGAACCCAGGCGTCCAAGCTCGTTGAGGAGTTCTCCACGCCGCATATCTCCACGGGCGATATTCTGCGCGCGGCCGTGAAGAACCAGACCGAACTAGGCAAAAAGGCCAAGGCATACATGGATGCGGGCGAGCTGGTGCCCGACAGCCTCATTATCGACCTGATGAACGAGCGTCTGCAAGAGCCTGATGCCGCCCAGGGTTTCATTCTCGATGGGTTTCCGCGCACCACGGCCCAGGCCGAGGCTCTTGATGCGCTGCTCTTTCGGCTTGAGCGTCCGATCGACGCCGCCCTGCTCGTAGAAGTGGACTTTGAGGTGATTGTGCACCGTCTGAGCGACCGTCGCCTGTGTGAGGCTTGTGGCCATCCCGGCACGGTGGCCGATGCGGCCTGTCCTAAATGCGGTGGGGTCATGCACCAGCGTGCCGACGACAACGAGGCCACCGTGCGCAACCGTCTGGCTGTCTATGAGAAAAGCACCGCGCCGCTCATCGATTACTACCAGGATAAGGGCCTGCTTGTGAAGGTGGATGGCGATCGTTCGGTTGAGGAAGTCTATGCCGATGTGAAGCGCCTGTTGAACCTGTAGGCAATATCAAGCGGAAGAAGGGGTCGCAGCACGCGGCCCCTTTAGTTTGGGTGGATCGTGGGCTGCAGGAGCAAAGCGGCCCCAAGGGCAGCCAGGCAATGAGCTTGGCCGCGCAGAGAAAGGGAAATGGCATGAGCGAGGCGCGCATCATCGAGCAGCTGGCATACTGGCGCGAACAGGTGGGGGGCAACACCTTGGCTTGCGGGTTTACCGATGATTTTGCCGGCATCCATGAGCTTGCTGCCGAACTCGATGCCATGGCGGTCGCGCTTGAGGCAGGCGATGCCGTCCCGGCTCAAGATGCCTTCTTCAAGGAACTGAGCTTTGGCACAGCAGGCCTGCGCGGGCTGATTGGTGCGGGTACCAACCGCATGAATATTTATACGGTGGCGCGGGCCACCCAGGGTCTGGCCGACTACCTTAAAAGACAGGGTGCCACAACACCCCGTGTGGCCATTGCGCGCGATTCCCGGCACAAGGGCGAATTGTTTGTGCACACGGCGGCGAGCGTGCTTGCGGCTAACGGCATTGCTGCTCTCATTTTTCCGCGCGTGGCACCCACCCCGGCCCTTTCCTTCGCCGTGCGCGATTTGGGCTGCGCGGCTGGCATCAACATGACGGCCAGTCACAACCCGGCTGCCTACAGCGGCTACAAGGTGTACGGGCCTGATGGCTGCCAGATTGCGAGCGAGGCTGCCGCCCAAATCTCGGCTGCGATCGCTTCGCTGGACTACTTCGCCCAAGGCCAGTCCTGCGCCCGTAGTCGGGACTTTGCCCAGGCGGTTCAGGAGGGCCTCATCTCCTGGATAGAAGACACCACTTTAGAGCGCTATATCGATGCGGTGCTCGCCCAGTCGCTGGAAACGCCTGAGCAGGCCACCGCACCGCTTTCGGTTCTCTACACGCCTCTGTGCGGTACGGGGCTGGAGTGCACGAGTGTGGTGCTGAAGCGCATCGGAGGGGTGCGCATGGACGTGGTGGCTGGCCAGGACCGTCCCGATGGTGATTTTCCCACCTGCCCTTCACCCAATCCTGAAGAGCGCGAGGCTCTTGAGGCGGGCATTGCCGTCTTTGAAGCAGCCAAGGATGAAAACCAGCCCTATGATTTGCTGCTAGCCACCGATCCCGATGCTGATCGTGTGGGTGTGGCCTGCGACGATGGCGAGGGCTGTACCCTGTTGACCGGCAACGAAATCGGGATTTTGCTTTTGGACTATATCGCGCGTACCAGGGTGGCGCGCGGGGAGGATCTGTCGTCGGGGGTGGCGGTGACCACTATCGTCTCGGCTGCCATGGCTGACGCGATTGCGCAGGATTATGGCTTTGAGCTGCGCCGGATTCTCACTGGCTTCAAGTATATCGGTAGTCTCATTGGCGAGCTGGAGGCGGCAGGTCAGCAGAGTCGCTTCCTCTTTGGCTTTGAGGAGAGCTACGGGTATTTGGCCGGGGTGCATGTGCGTGACAAGGATGCCGTGGTGGCGAGCATGCTCATCTGCCAGATGGCGCGATACTGGCGTGCTCAGGGCAAGACGCTTGTGGGTGCGCTGGCCGATTTGTATGCGCGCTATGGCTGGTGGGTGAGCCGCACGGTGTCGCTTTCGTTTCCGGGGGCCGATGGGGATGCGCGCATGAAGGCGATTATGGCGAAGCTTCGTGCTGATGCGCCCCAGAGCCTGGCGGGTCGGGAGTACCGAGGCCGGGTGGATTATGCGAGCGATGATACGGGGCTACCGCGCGCCGATGTGGTAGAGCTGCGCTTTGAGGGTGATGCCAAGGTAATTGTGCGTCCCAGCGGCACCGAACCCAAGATCAAGCTCTATCTGTTCGCGCGGGAGGACTCTCGCGAAGCGGCCTCTGTCGCCCTCGACACGCTTGAGGTTGCCGCCCGCGACCTGCTTCAGTAAAGAAGGCGCGTACTCGCTATCCGGCACACCTTATCCGCCTATATCCGCCTTGCATCCTTGGCTTTGAGCCTGCGTCTCAGTACGGCAGTTGTAGTCACGGCGGCGAGGGTGCCGGCGATGGTGTCTACAACCCAGTCCACAGGAT
>CAYTIS010000053.1:0-3839 GCA_964438035.1 uncultured Slackia sp. | reverse complement strand
GTAGTCACGGCGGCGAGGGTGCCGGCGATGGTGTCTACAACCCAGTCCACAGGATCGCAGCTGCGATCGGGTACGAAGAGCTGGTGGAACTCGTCGCTGGCTCCGTAGGCGCTTGCCAGCATCGCTGCCAGTACGGCTGCGCGCTGCAGCGGCATATGAAAGCGAAGGGCGTTTGCCAGAGTTGCACCCAAGGCCAGGTATTCACAGAAATGCCCCACGGGTGACACGTCCACAGGTCGTCCGAAGGCCATCTGAGCCAGCTGGGCCAGCCATGCTTTGATGAGCGAGACGATGCCGGAGTCCTCGTCCAAGGTGGTGCCGTCTTTGGCGCTTATCCAAAAAATGAGGATTGCGCAAGCAGCAACCAGCATCCACGAGAGAATAATCAGGTGGCGTGGTGCCTGTGAGGCGGGGGAGCGCCAAGGCTGTGAAGTGGGAGTATCAGATTTCATAGTAACGGATTCTACCAAAGTGCCGGCGAAAGCGTGCCTCGCGCTCCTCTTTCCGCTACTATGTCCCAATTATGCCTGTAAGACGTAGCTGCCGTTTTGCTCTGCCTGAGCGGGCCGCGTGCGGGTATCTGGCACTTCGATGCCGCCGCCGTGTCCGTGCTCGATGACAGCGAAAGAGAGGTACTGACATGTCCGATACTACTGAGAGAGCCTCGGGTGCATCCCACGGTGATCCGCCTCTAGGTTCCGACCAGGGTGCTACCTCCCCCAGTATCGCATCCGATGGGATGAGCGCGGCGGGCGCTTCGAGCACCTCTGCTTTTGCTGCTAGCACCGCATCTGCTTCCCATGCCTCTGCTGGTGCGCCCCCTCAACAGCCGACCTGGCAGCCCGCAGGGCCGTTTCCTTCGTATCCCCAGGCTGCGTGGGGGTCGTATGCTTCTGCCCAGCCGCCCAAGGAGCGCTTCAGCCGGGGCAGTCTCATCATCTTAGGTATTATCCTCTTCGCTATCGTGTTCTTGTTCACTATTGGTGCCCTGTCGTGCTCTTCGGCCGTGGCCACCCTTACCGGTGTCTCCTCTAGTTCCACTGAGAGTGCCTACACCGTAAGCGATACGGTGGCCGTCATTGATATCGACGGAACCATCCAGTATGACGGCACCGCCAACAGCCCCGAGGGCCTGCGCGAGCTGCTGTTGGAGGCTGAGAACGATTCCAATATTAAGGCCGTGGTGTTGCGCGTGAACTCCGGTGGGGGAACCGCGACGGCTGGCGAGGAGATGGCCGCCCTGGTACGCGACTTCAGCAAACCCGTGGTGGTGTCAAGCGCCTCTATCAACTGCAGTGCGGCCTACGAGATATCCAGTCAGGCCGACTATATCTTTGTGAATGAGACCACCGCGATTGGAGCCATAGGAACCATCATGCAAATCCAGGACATTTCCGGCCTGCTCGACATGCTAGGCATCACTGTCGAAAGCTTTGCCAGCTCTGAGTCGAAGGACTCTAGCTACGGCACGCGTTCGTTAACTGATGAGGAGCGGGAGTACTACCAGGATTTGGTGGAAGAGATCAACGACACCTTTATTCGCAATGTAGCCGAGGGTCGTAATATGACAATCGAAGAGGTGGAAGAGCTTGCCACGGGTATGCAGTTTGCCGGTACCACTTCGGTAGAAAACGGTCTGGCCGACGAGGTGGGCGGCTACGATGCGGCTCTTACCAAGGCCGCCGAGCTGGGTGGCATTACGGGCGATTACGATGTGATCAACCTTTCCAACTCTTCCACGACCGATCTGTCCCTCCTTCTTGACCTTCTGAGTGCTGAGTCCGATTCTGTCTTGGATGAGCTTGACCTGTCTTCTCTCACGGCTGAGGAGCTGCTGGCACTTCTGAAGGACGGGGGCATTCTTTCGTGAGCTTTATAAGCACGCAGACCTGGCCCACGCGCGCCGTGGTGACCGCAGGGATGCCCTACGGCAACAAGGCCCTGCACTTTGGGCACGTGGCCGGCGTGTTTGTGCCGGCCGACACCTTCGCCCGCTTTTTGCGCGACCGAATTGGGGCCGACAACGTTCTTTTTGTGTCGGGCACCGACTGCTATGGCTCGCCCATTGAGGAGGGCTATCGTAAGGCCTGCGAGGACCAGGGTTTTGCGGGCGATATTGCCGACTACGTGCGTGCCAATCACGAGGCTCAAAAAGCCACCTTTGATGCCTATGGCATTTCACTTTCCATCTATGAGGGCAGTGGCCTGGGGCGTGCGGGCCAGATTCATCAGCAGGTGAGCGATGCGGTGGTGCGCCGTTTGCACGCCGGCGGGTATCTGCGGCTTGAGTCCACCCTGCAGTTTTACGATGCCCAGGCTGGATCCTTCCTCAATGGGCGGCAGGTGCGGGGGCGCTGTCCGGTGCAGGGTTGCAAGTCGGAAAAGGCCTATGCCGATGAGTGCGACTTGGGCCACCAGTTTGCTCCCCAGGACTTGATTGCGCCGGTAAGCACACTGACCGACACCACTCCAGAGATGCGTCCAGTGCAAAACTGGTACTTTGACCTACCCTCCTTTAGGGAGCGCCTGCGTACATACACCGATGCGATGAAATCCGACCCCGAGCTTCGCTCTGTGGTGTGGCGTACGGTGGAGGAGTTTTTGGGCGCGCCGGTCATCTTCATTAAAAATGAACTGGAAGAGGCCTACCGTGCGGTGGCAGAAGAGCTGCCTGTGCATCGGTTGAGGGCGGCTGAGCGGGGCAAGCAGTCCTTTGAGATTGAGTTTGATACCATCGAGGATCGCGATGTGGCCCGCGACCGCCTTGTGCAGGCGGGGGTGCGTCTGCGCACGGGTAAGGCGCTGGTGCCCTTCCGTATTTCGGGCAATGTGGAATGGGGTGTAAAGGCACCGGTGCTTGAGGGGGCCAAGGGGCTTACCATCTGGTGTTGGCCTGAAAGTCTTTGGGCACCCATCAGTTTTACGGCAGCCGCTCTTGAAGCGCGCGGTGGTGCATTGGATGATGTGCGTGACTGGTGGTGCTCCTCTGATGCACAGGTGTACCAGTTTATCGGGCAGGACAATCTGTACTTTTATGGGGTGGCCCAACCGGCCCTGTGGATGGCGCTTGCGGAAGGCGACTCAGGGGAGGGTGGTGCACTGGGTTGCTTTGGGGAAGGCGACTCTGACGAGGATTCGCAGCATGTGCCCGATGGCTGTGCATTGCGCCAGACGCGATTGATTGCCAATCACCACATCCTCTTTGGCAAGGCTAAGGCCTCCTCATCAGGCGCTATCAAGCCTCCCTCGGCCGACGAGCTGCTTGAGTACTACACCGTCGAGCAGCTGCGGGCGCATTGGTTAGCCCTGGCTCTTGACCAGAAGTCCGTGGGCTTTCGGCCCAAGCCCTTCGACCCTGATGAAAAGACGCGCACTGACCCGCGCGTGGCCGATCCAGCCCTCAAAGAAGGGGCGCTGCTCACCAATATCTTCAACCGCCTGGCTCGCAGCTGCTTTTACGAGGCGCAGAAGAACTTTGGGGGGAATATGCCCCTGGGTGCGCCGAGTAAGGAAGCGCTTGACCGTGCCCATGAGAGCCTGGCCACCTTTGAGGCCCTTATGCATAAGGTCGAGCTGCACACGGCACTCACCTGCGCGGATGCCTATATCCGTTGGGCGCAGAAGGGCTGGGCTGACGGCATTAAGGCTGCTGAGGCACAAGGGGATGAGGCCAAACGCCGCCAGGTGCTTCTTGAGAGCTTCTTTGCCCTGAGGGTGGCGGCCCTGCTCATGCATGCAATCGCACCCGCTGGCTGCGAGATGATTGCGGAGTACCTCCAGATAACGCCCCAGAAAATGTTCAGCTGGGATGCGCCTTTCAGGGGGATGGATGAGCTGTG
>CAYTIS010000052.1:0-9025 GCA_964438035.1 uncultured Slackia sp. | reverse complement strand
AGCGCGCCCCGAGGGCGCGTCCTTCTTCTCTTCGGATCCCGTGGGCTTCCTTGCACTCCTCGGGCTTCAGCACATAACCTAGAAGGGGATGTCCTCATCATAGGCCGAACCTTCAACCGTAGGAGCAACAGGAGCCTGGCGCGTTGGCTGGGAGCCATACTGCTGTTGGAAAGTTTGCTGGGGGCGGGGGGAGGAAGGAGCACCGTAGGTTCCTTGTTGATAGGTTCCCTGTTGGTAGCCGCCACTGTCCCCACCGCTACGGCTCATGAACTCAATTTCGTCCACGACCACTTCCAACTTGGAGCGTTTCTGCCCGTCGCGTTCCCATTGAGACCATCGGAGCTTGCCTTCAATAGCAACCTTGGATCCCTTGCTTAAGAACTTAGACACGCTCTCTGCGCGCGCGCCGAACATCGTGCAGTCGATAAAGTTGGGGTAATCCTCCCACTCGCCGGTCTGCTGGTTGCGGCGGCGGTCGTTGACCGCAACGCCAAAGCCTAGAACCGGAAAGCCGTTTGCCGTTTGACGAAGCTCAGGATTGCGCGTCAGATTTCCCGATATGACCACTTTGTTGATGCTCATTGTTCTTCCTCGTTCCTCGAAGCATACGAGCATTCATCCCGATCCTCTTGGGCACGTGAGACTAATCGCGATCGTAGCGATGCACTATTTTGTGGCGTATTACCTCATCGGTAATGCGCAGCACGCGATCGAGTTCCGCAACATTGGCAGGATCAGCATGGAAATCAACGAGGGTGTAGGCTCCCTCGTTCAGGCCGTCTATTTCATAGGCCAGCTTGCGCTTGCCCCAATCCTCCACATTGTCAACCGTGCCCTCGCCCTTGGCGATGGTAGTCTCAATGCGCTTCATGGTAGCAAGGCGGGTTTCGCCGTCGATATTCGGTGCGACGAAGAACAGCAACTCATAAGCCTTCATTGTGTCACCTCCTTTGGACTCGCGGTTCCGGGTCTCATGAAGGCATCTACCCGGAACAGGAAACCTAGGTATGGTAGCAGCGTCTTTCCTTCTGTGCAAATGCGCGTTCCCGCAATGTGGATGCATCTCACGACATGCTCATAATGCTATGCCGCCACCCTTGCCAAACCCTTTGCCAAACCTGTCACGTGACAATGCTCACGCTTCAATTATCTCGCTTCATTGTACGAATAAACCGTACCAAATAACGCAGCAAGCCCTTCCGCACACACAGCGAATGGGCTTTGCTTCTGACTTAGATAGTGCCGTATTTGGTTGTTTTTCCGTTTTACCTCTACTTGGTTTCGGGTTGGAAATCAGGGCTAAAGCCCCCCTCTTCGATGTCTTCCGCGTCACGTTGTGTAGCCGCAAGTTGAGCATCCTTCAAGAAGTTATCCGTCTCGGCGATGTATACCACCTCTTCATCAAATCCGGTAACGGAGCCTTCCTCATCAAGGTCATACATAAGACCTACGACAACCGCCCGGGAATCGCCTGCCACACCACCTTCGGCAATGATGGCATCCTTTTGTCCCTCATCGGTGTCGATATAACCGTCGTAACAAAACGCATATGCCCGGGCTGCAGCCAGGGCGCATACGGTATCGCGTGCGGAGGCGAAACATTCCTCGGTAGAACCCTCATGGGTTTCTTGAAACAGTTTATTCCCCACAATGGTGGAGGTAAACGGCAAAACCTGCTCGCCCGTAGACATCCTATCCTGGGCCTCTTCGAGCACTTGAATGAGAAGGGATTCTAGTTCCTCATCTATATCGGGCACTTCGTTGATGTCGTTTTCGACGGTGCTCTCAGGCATTGATGTCTCCTCACTGTTGTAAATCGCGTCACGGGCTACCCTCAGAGGGGTCAACGGGCTGCTATTCTGTCACATCGCGCGCAAGCACATGCCAAATGCGCGTATGCGTGCCGGTCATAAACGAGGGAGATACCCCTCTCTCATCCGCCGATGATGCAACAAAACCACAGAGCTAACAAACCTCGGCATCCCTGGCACCACGGAGGCAGCAGGAAATACCTCTTTGTCATTCATATCATCAGCGCACAAAAACGACTGGCGGAGGGGGAGGGATTCGAACCCTCGTTACCGGGAATGCCGGTAAAACGGTTTTCGAGACCGCCGCATTCAACCGCTCTGCCACCCCTCCGTAGATGGCGCATCACTCAATCGCGCACCGGGGGATACTACCACGTTCAAATTCCTTCAACAAGCACGAACCTGATAAAAAAGCAGGTCCGGGCTTGCCGAACCTGCTAGGGTTTTCGTGGCGGAGAGATGGGGATTCGAACCCCAGATACGCTTTTGGCGTATACACGATTTCCAATCGTGCTCCTTCGGCCAGCTCGGACATCTCTCCGTATGATACTGGCTGCTTGCGTGCAGCAGCTTGGCAGTATAGCAAAAAAGAAGCGGATGGGGGCAGGATTATTCCATGTTCATGGCCGCCCTATGCTCTCTCGCGCCCCTTACTCCTCTTCAGTCGTGTCGTCCTCAGTAGTCTCTTCCGTAGACTCTTCTTCGGTGGTTTCCTCATCTGAGGACTCCTCATCGGTGGAATCCTCATCAGTGGAATCCGAGCTTTCACTGGAGGACTCGATCTCCACGTAACCATCCTCATTTACTGTCGTAGTAGTGTCGCTGTCTTCTTCCTCATCATCTTCAGTCTCATAGGCGCTCAGGTCTACGTCATAGGACAGACCCTCGGGCATATCGTTAATCACAATATCAGCAGCTGCCTCATACTCCTCGTACCACGTGGTAAACGACTCCTCAAGGCTTTCTTCTTCAAGCTGAGAGTAAATTAACTCTACGAACTCATCGGGCAGCTGATCAACCGAGGTAACCTCATCAGGAGCAGTAAAGACCTCGGTGCACATGATAATGTGGATGCCATAGCTGCTGGTTACCAGCCCGCTAACCTCGCCCTCTTCAAGCTCATCAAGAGCCTCTTGGTACTCATCGACAAAGGTGGTGAACTTATCCCAGCCCACATTACCTCCGTCTTCAGAGGAACTATCAAGAGAGTACTCCGCTGCAGCGTCGGCAAAATCAATTTCGCCGGCATTAATCATGTCGAGCACTTCCTGAGCGGTTTCCTCATCGTCGGAGGAGAAAAGGATGTGGCTGGACTTCTTCGCACCGTCGTAGGTGGATGCATAGGACTCAGCGTTAGTGAGAAGATCCTCCTCAGAGGGATCAGACGCGGTGGCTACCACATCCATGAGTCCACTTTCCAGAGCACTCAGCTCGAGCATATCACGATAGGAGGCTTCGGTCATACCGAGAGATTCCAGGGCTGCCGTCCAGTCATCCTCAGAGTCATAGTAGCTGCGCATGGTCTCTACCTGAGAGTCAATCGTATCGGCGTCCGCCTCAACGCCGTTTTCCTCGGCAGCCTGGCGCAGGAGCTGTTTGTTCACATAGTAGTCAACCACATCACTGCGGATATCCTCAGGCGTGTAACCCTCCTCAATAAGCCACTCAGCCCAGGACTCCTCATCGGCTAGATCACCAGCCACGCGGAAGCTCTCTATATAGGCGGTGATAGCTTTCTCGCCAATCTCGGTGCCATTGACGGTAGCCGCAACGCCCTCCGAGGTATCGGAAATGTCCAGACTTGGATCGCTTGTCTCAGTAGTTTCACTTGCGCAAGCCGTCAAGCCCCCCGCGCACATGAAGACAAGAGTCATTGCGAAGACAGAGTTGAGGATTCTGGAACGTTTCATTAGCTGGTTACCCTTCGGACTCATGATGAATATTTCCTGCTGATGGAAGCAATGGCTGACATTTTTGCACGCGCTAATTTTGAAACACACTGCTTCACAAGACACCCACACTCGACCCATGAAACTGGCGAAAAGAGCAGCTTACGCAGAATGAATCAGCCTTTGTCTGCACACAACACATAGTGAACATACCCACAAGCGCGCCCTAGTTCTTCTTGGCCTTGCGTCGATCAATTGCGCTCAAAAGACGCTTACGCAAGCGAACACTTTGGGGTGTTATCTCTACCAACTCGTCATCTTCGATATATTCGAGGGCCTCTTCTAGGGTAAATACTACCGGCGGAGTGAGTTGAATAGCCTTATCAGCAGTGGATGAGCGCTGATTGCCCAGGTTTTTGGTTTTGGCTACATTTACTACCAAGTCACCTTCTTTAGCCGACTCACCCACGATCATACCTTCGTAGCACTCATCGCCCGGCTTAATAAAGAGGCGACCACGCTCCTGAAGGGTGTCAAGGGCATACGCTACCGCCTTTTCGGTGGTCATGGCAATCATGCTGCCATTTTTACGGCCGGGCATATCACCCGTGAACGGCCCATACTCGCGAAAGCGGTGGAAGAGTACGGCTTCGCCATGGGTGGCATTAAGAATACGGGTTTTAAGGCCCATGGTGCCGCGCGAGGGAATACGGAAGGTGAGATGGGTCACCGTGTCATCGGAGGCCATAGTCTCCATAATGCCACCAGCTGAACCCATTACCTCAATGGCCTTACCGGCGTATTCATTGGGCACATCTACCGTAGCCTCCTCAAGAGGCTCCAGTTTGGCACCATTCTCGTCAATACGATAGACCACCTGGGGGCGACCCACCTGAAACTCAAAGCCCTCACGCCGCATGGTCTCCATAAGGACAGAAAGATGGAGCACTCCCCTGCCGGCCACTTTGATACCGCTTTTGTCCTCGGTCTCAGTGATGCGCATGGAGATATTACTTTCCTTCTCACGCATAAGACGCTCTTTGAGCTGGCGCGCACCAACGATATCACCCTCACGACCCACCAGAGGGCTGGTGGAAGCTTCAAACACCACCGACATGGTAGGCTCTTCCACAGCAATGGGTGGCATCTCCACGGGGTTATCGGGATCAGTAATAACATCACCGATGTCAGCATCCTCAATACCAATCACCGCAACGATATCCCCCGCGTGTGCCTCAGACACCTCCTTTTTACCCAGATTTTCAAAGGTGTACACCTTACGTACCTGAGCTGTGTTTTGACTACCATCAGGACGCACGACCATCACGCGATCTTTTTCGTGCAAGGTGCCACTGACCAGGCGACCCACACCAATGCGGCCCTCGTAACTACTATGATCAACCGTGCACACCTGAAGCGCTATCGGACCTTCTGGATTCACGTCAGGAGCGGGAATCTGGGTCAGGATAGTATCCAGAAGCGGCACCATGTCGGTATTTTTATCCTCGTAATCATAGCGAGCGTAGCCATTGACAGCTGAGGTGTAGACCACGGGAAAGTCCAGCTGCTCATCGGTGGCACCAAGCTCAACCATGAGATCAAAGACTTTATCGACCGCAGCATCCGGATCAGCGTTAAGGCGATCAATCTTGTTTACCACCACCACGATGCGCAATCCCGCAGCCAAGGCATGTGAGAGTACAAAGCGGGTCTGAGGCTTAGGGCCTTCGTAAGCATCTACGATAAGCAGGGCACCATCGGCCATATTAAGCACGCGCTCCACCTCGCCACCAAAGTCAGCATGACCAGGGGTGTCGATAATATTGATTTTGGTGTCGTTATAGGTGATAGAACAGTTTTTGGACAGGATGGTGATGCCGCGCTCGCGCTCCTGGTCATTACTATCCATCACGCGCTCGGCTACCTGCTGATTGGCACGAAACACGTGGGTGGACCACAGCAGGCGGTCAACGAGGGTGGTTTTACCATGGTCGACATGTGCAATGATGGCCACATTACGGAGCTTGTCTTGCTTCATCCTTAAGAGGTTCCTCTTCTTCTCTACAGAATTCAAAGCTGTGCCTGCGCGTCGGGTAAGCGACCTGGTACGGACTTGATAGGCAATCAGATGCGCATAATTGGATGCATATAACGAAATGTGTGGTTGGTCGCATACAGTCAGTCGCATGCGGCAGCCTCCAGTAATGCACCTGATGTGAGCACAGCCGCCCGATTCTAGCAGGCATATGAAGATGAGGTGCTCTGGTGCGTGAGAATCACATCTTTCCTGGAGAGTCGAGAAAGACTCTATTCTTCGGCTTTTTCCAGCTCGCGACGCTGGCGGTCGATAGTACGCAGATGTTCTTCGATGGTAGAAAGGTTCTGAACCGTATTGATGAGACCCACAATTCCCCAGATGAAGACTGTACCCGCGATACCTGCCACCCATATGATGCGCCGCAGTAGTACCGCACCCGCAGCGCCAAGGGCTACCATCGTGAGTGCATTACGACGCTCATCAAGGAGGGTATCGCGCTGAGCGATAAGCTGGGTGCGCGCAGCAGCAAGTCCGGCGAGTTGGGCCTCCACAGAATTCCATCCACCTGATGCGGCGTGCGATACTGAAGCACGTGTGCGCTTGCTTTGGGCGCGACCACTGGTTAGACAGTCATAGGCATCTTGGAGGCGCTTAAACTGCTCGGTGGCGCGCTCGGCAAGTTTGCGGTTATGCGCAAAGCGGTCAGGGTGGAGGATCTGGACGCATTCGCGATAGGCTATCTTTATATCCTCATCAGTAGCATCCTCATCAAGGCCGAGTATACTGAGCGCTTCGATGCGATTCATACCATCCTCCCAAAGAGCGCGGGGTGAGATCTTGGTTCACGTATGATGAACACCTACAGGCCATAGTGTCCTTGAATGGCCCGATTATACCAACTAGTAAAAGCCACCCCTTACACTAAGGCATATACCACCATCTCTCATAGCAAAGCCCCTGGTACCCGGCGCGCAGCACAGGACTACCAGGGGCTTTCTCAAGTATCAGATCAAGCCGATGCTATGTATACATATGAAACCTGAAACCCTACAGGCCCATCTCGCTCTTAAGTTTGGCAAGCTCGGCATCCACTGAAACATCGCTTCCAGCAGTGGCGTATTTCTCCTCCAGCTCAGCGATGGGGTCAGAAGGAGTCTCATTGAGCTCGGCATGAGCATTGGCGCGGTCAAGCATGGCATCAGCCTTTGCCTCCATGCGGTCAAACGCGCCTATAGCACCTTCCGCCTTGCCGGTGGTAGATGCTATGGCGTTAACCCTCTCCTGCGTCTTAGCCACCGCCACCTTGGCCTTGATAGCCTCGCGTCGACCCTTGAGTTCATTAATATCCTTCACGAGCTTGTCGTGCATCTGACGCATCCGCTCGGCGTTGGTCTTAGCTGCCGCATACGACTCCTGCAGGCTTTGACCCTTAGCCTCAATCTGCTGCTTTTTAGCCAAAAATGCACGAGCATCATCTTCATTACCGGCTTGGAGGGCCTTGCGTGCCAGCCCATCGTATTTTTGAACCTCAGCCACATTCTCATCTACCAGTCGCTTGGTGCGAGCCTCTTCGGCCATGACCCCAGCGGTCTCTTTCTTGACCTCTGCTAGATCTTCGGTCATGTCGATGAGGTACTGATCGATCATCTTGGCCGGATCTTCTGCCTTCTCCAACAGATCATTAATGTTGGCCTTAATGATACTGGCGAACCGATCCAAAATACCCATACTCGTTCCTCTCTCTTATACGCCTTCTGACAGCACGCCAGACGTGTACTGCATCTGGCGCGAACATACCCTTTCGTCACATCGCTCCTGTGCCTACTCTCCACTACTTTATAAGAGCGGATAAGGAAGCGGTGCCTAGAATCCCAACGTATTCTTGTCTGATGATGAACTCCTGTCTGACGAATACTTTTTCTCCAGGTCATCAAGCTTTGTGGTTCCAAACTCCTCCAGAGGAGTATTGAGAATCTCCTGACGGAGGCGGGCTGTTTCCGCCTTGGTTTTACTGCGATGACGCACCAGCACCACCACCGCAACTACCACGACAATCACAGTAATACAGATAGCTACCACCGTCAGCGGCGACACCGACACCGACATGATGCGCTCGGCTGTATCCTCAAAAGTATTGGAAAAAAACTCCTCATCAGAGATGTCCAGATTGAGGTAGTACGAGTCTAGGTACTGGAAGAAGATGTCAACTGCCTCATCATCCAAGACCGTTCCCGCATCGGCACCAATCCAGTAACCTACATTATACGAGGCGTCGCCAGAATCACAGAACACCACCAGGAAGTGTCCCTCATCGGTAAACAACTCGTCATAGAGCTCTTCTGCCATCTGCGCAAGCTCATCGGTCGAGGTGGTTGTGCCGTTGGGCAGGAGGTAGAGATAGGGTTGCACGCCGGTCTTCTCGTAGAAATAGCTCATACCGCTTTCTAGAACATCAGAACTAGCAATCCACCCGGCCTCATCAGTGTAGTAAGCGGTCTGTGTTACAGCCGATGCCGACAGTGCCTCACGGTTCACCGTGGATGCATCGACATCGACGGAGCTGCACGACACAGCATTGGAGACAAAGGATGCAAGTATCAGTACGACGATAATGGCAACTACAGCAATCAGGCAGCCTGAGCAGCCACGCCACGAGCCACCACCCTGGCCTGAGGGTGCAGGGCCACCTGAGCGGGAGCGACCACCGCTAAGTAAGCTACCAACGAGCATACCTCCAAGAAAGCTCCCTGCACCACTACTGCCGCGAGGCGGGCGCGGGCCTCCCGGAGGTGGCCCACCGAAAGGTCCTCCCCCACCACCGAAGGAAGATCCACCTCCTCCACCGATAGAACGTCCGCCTCCGCCTCCGAATGAAGCGCCTCCGCCTACTGACGAACGTCCGCCCCCGCCGGAGAAGCCGCCGCCGCGACCTCCTCCAGAAAATCCGCCGCCACGGCCACCACCAGAGAAGCCGCCGCCTCCTCCTCCGCCTCCGAATGACCTGCCCACGGACATCCCTCCTTGGACTTAGGTGAAAGAGTTTTGCGCTCTTCCACGTACTCAACCATTATTCACGAGAGGAAGACGAGATGAAACGCGCCTTCTTCCCGAATATTGCTCGTATTATGTCATATCAAAAAAGGGGACACCCTCGAGTGTCCCCTCTCTTATCTATAAGCGCATACCCGTTCTTAAGATCAAGAATCTAACGCTTGTGATATTGGTGGAGCATAGGGGGCTCGAACCCCTGACCTCAGGCTTGCAAAGCCCGCGCTCTCCCAGCTGAG
>CAYTIS010000051.1:0-9093 GCA_964438035.1 uncultured Slackia sp. | reverse complement strand
GCCAATACCTACCACCTCTCTATGCGCCCGGGCGTGGACATTATCGAAGCGGCGGGCGGCGTGCAGGCCTTCATGAACTACGACGGCCCCATGCTCACCGATTCGGGCGGATTTCAGCTGTTCAGCTTAGGTCACATGATGAAGACCGACCCCGATGGTGTGACCTTTCATGCTCGCGACTACGATGGTTCTAAACACCGCTGGACGCCCGAAATCAACATGGACATCCAGCAGCGCCTTGGGGCCGATATCGTGATGCAGCTTGATCAGTGCATTGGCTATCCCGCCGCCAAGGAGGATGTGGTGGCGTCCACCAAGCTCTCCTGGGAATGGGCCGAGCGGTGCTGCGCCGCTCATACCCGCACTGACCAGGCGCTTTTCGGCATCGTTCAAGGTGGCATGTTCCTTGATCTGCGCCTTGAGAGCGCCCAGCGCCTCCTTACTATCGACGCGAACAGCCGCGCGGCGGGGCATAAGGGCTTTCAGGGTTTTGGCATCGGTGGCTATTCGGTGGGCGAGCCTCATGACCTGATGTTTGAGACGCTCGGCCACCTCTGTGCTGTGCTGCCCGAAGATCGCCCCCGCTACCTTATGGGCGTGGGTAATCCCACCACGCTTGTACGTGCGGTGCGCGCAGGTGTGGACATGTTCGACTGCGTGCTGCCCACCCGCACGGGTCGCATGGGCACGGCCTTCTCGCATCAGGGTCGCATGAACCTGCGCAACGCTCAGTACAAGGCTGATTTCACGCCGCTTGATCCGCAGTGCAGCTGTTCGGTGTGCCGTTGCTACACCCGCGCCTATCTGCGTCACCTGGTCAATCAGGGCGAGATGTTGGGCGGGATTCTGCTTTCGATCCACAACCTGCATTTTCTCATCGATCTCATGCGCAAGGCACGGCAGGCGGTTCTTGCGGGCGAATACGAGAGCTTCTATCAAACGTGGATGAACTCACCCGCCGCCAAGGACTACTGAGAGTGTGGCCGCCAAGAAGAAGGGCAGCCTTTGGCCGAGTATCGCGCCACAACGAAGAGAGGACAAGCCATGATGTATGACGAAGGGGCGCATCCCGATCGCAACGACCCCTGCTGGTGCGCAAGCGGCAAGAAGTACAAGAAGTGCCACCTGGCGATTGACGAGCGCCTTCAGCAGCTTTTTGAGCAGGGCCGGGAGGTGCCTCCGCGCACGCTGCTCAAAACCGCCCGTGACATCGAGGGCATTAAACGCAGCGCTGAGGTGAACGTGGGTGTCTTGGACTACGTGGCTGCGCGCATCGCGCCGGGTGTGACCACCGCCGAAATCGATGCCTGGGTGCACGACTACACCGTGGAACATGGGGGGATTCCCGCCCCGCTGGACTACGAGGGCTACCCCAGAAGCGTGTGTACCTCGGTTAACGAGGTGGTGTGCCACGGCATCCCCTCTGAGAGTGAGGTACTCAAGGAGGGCGACATCGTCAACGTGGACTGTTCCACTATCCTAGATGGGTATTTCTCCGACTCCTCGCGCATGTTTTGCATCGGGAAGGTGAGTCCTGAGCGTGAGCGGCTGGTGCGTGTTACCAAGGAGTGCGTGCAGCGCGGTCTTGAGGCGGTAAAACCGTGGGCCACCTTGGGCGATGTGGCCCACGCGGTGCAAAGCCACGCCGAATCAAACGGCTACTCGGTGGTGCGCGAGTTCGGCGGCCACGGCATTGGTCTGGAGTTTCATGAGGAACCCTTCGTAGGCTTTGTCGGAGTGCCGGGGCAGGGGATGGTGCTGGTGCCGGGCCTGTGCTTCACTATTGAGCCCATGATCAATGCGGGCGGGCCTGCTATCGACATGTCCGACCCCAATGGTTGGACCGTGCGCACCAAAGACGGTTTGGATACCGCCCAGTGGGAGGTTCAGATCGTTATCACCGAGACGGGATACGAGATTTTGACCTGGTAGATAAGCGGGTCGCGCCGCCACACCCCACGCCTGTCTCTTAAGGCCCGCGCGCATGCCGGCCGCCGCCGCATTTCTTTTCACCATCGTGCGACATCGCGCGCGTCCCGCGCACCCGCACCTGCGGCACCCGCATCCGCAACGGCACCCGCACGCCTTCCTCAAGTCAAGCCAAGCGGGGGTGTGAATGTTTGCATGGCTCTTCTGGCTTGTGGCACAATGCAACGGTTTTAGACACGCCAGCGAATACCGTCCAAGGTGCCTGTTTCGGCCGCTGTAAACCGCGCGAAGAAGAGAGAGTAATGAAGTTCGGCAAGGATGCATCCAAGAAGAAGGAATCTCCCGCACAAAACGCCTCCGCCCGTAAGGCCGCTGCCTTGGGCAGGGCCGCCTCGTCGCGTGGCAAAGGTAAGCGTTCCGGTAAGCGCTCCCATGTCGATCGCCGCAATGTGTGGCTGCTCGTGCTGGCGGCGCTTCTGGCCATAGGGTCAATTGCCCTGTTCATGCCCCCGCAGGAAAAAATCACCCAGGGTCTCGACATCCAGGGCGGCCTCTCGGTAGTACTCACTGCTACCAGTACCGATGGCGATGAGGTCACCGCCGAGGAGATGGAGAGCTCCCGCAGTATCATCGAAAGCCGTGTAAACGCCCTCGGTGCCTCTGAGGCTACCGTGGTCTTGCAAGGTACCGACCAGATTCTGGTACAGATTCCCGGCTTGACTGATGCAGAGGAGGCGCTGGAAACTATCGGACGCACCGGTACGCTTGAATTTGCCCGCCTGGACTCCTTCACTGATGTCACCACGATGTACACAATCATGGCCGGGGGCTACCTTACCTCGGAGACCGTGACCGATGAGCTGGGCAACGTGTTCACCGTGAGCGATTCTACCCTCGCTAACCTGGAGGTGGAATCCGGCACCTACACGCCCATCGTTACGGGTGACCAGATTGAGAGCGTAAGCGTGTCGCGTGAGAGCGAGACCTCGGCCTACTATGCCGTGAACATCTCGCTCAACGATGAGGCCACTACTGCCTTTGCCGAGGCTACCACCGAGCTTGTTGAGGACAGCGGTCAGATTGTCATCATCTTGGATGGCATTGTGCAGGCTGCGCCCACCGTGCAGGCCGCCATTACGGATGGCAACGTATCCATTACGGGCAGCTACAGTCTTGAAGAGGCTCAGGCTTTGCAGACGGTGCTGGAAAGTGGCTCGCTACCCGTGAGCTTTGAGTACTCCCAGAGCCAAACCGTCGGTCCCACCCTGGGCCAGGATGCCCTCACCTCCGGCGTGCTGGTGGCGGCTGCGGGTTTGGCGCTCGTCATGCTCTACCTGCTGGTGTTCTATCGTGGTCTGGGCTTTATTACTGCCATGGCCATGGTCGTCTTTGCCATCCTCTACCTTGGCCTACTCGCGGCGCTTTCAGCCTTTGGCCTGTTCAGTCTTTCACTGGCGGGCATCGCCGGTGTTGTCCTTACCATCGGTATGGCGGCCGACTCCTCCATCCTTGTGCTCGAACGTTTCCGCGAAGAGATTCGTATGGGGCGCAGCGTGCGTGCGGCGGCCCAAACCGGCGTGAAGCACGGTATTCTTACCTCCATCGATGCCGACCTGGTGACCCTGGTGTCGGCTCTCACCCTGTTTTTGCTGGCCAGCTCCTCGGTCAAGGGCTTTGGTCTCACGCTCGCCCTGGGCATTCTCTGCGACATCGTGATGATGCTCGTATTTAAGGCACCCATCATCCGTCTTTTGGCACCCCGGGCCATCAAAAATCATCCCGGCTTTTGGGGTGTGCGCGACTGCGTGGAGGCCGCTCCCTACTACAACGGAGAGAAGGCCCTGGCACTGGGCGAGAAGCTGCGGGGGCGCTTCGTTAAGCGCGACTTTGACATCGTGGGTAAGAAGAAGATCTTCCTCACGGCCTCCTCGGTGGCAATCGTGCTTTTGCTGGTGGTCATGGGTGTGCGTGGCCTGAGCTTTGGTATTGAGTTTGTGGGCGGCACCTCCATCACCTTCCACGGAACGGGCGATACCGCGATTGAAGAGGTGCGCAATGCCTTTGCTGATGCGGGCAATGACGATGCCGTGATTCAGACCACCTCCACCGATGGCGAAGAGGGCTTTTTGGTGCGCACCTCCATCACTTCTGCGGAGGAGGCTACGGTCCTGGCCTCTGAGGTGGCGGCCGCCTTTGGCTGGGAGTCCGATTCCTATGAGGTGACCACCATCGGGCCTGATTGGGGCACAAGCGTCATCCAAAGTTCGATTCTGGCTTTTGGGGTGTCGCTGCTGCTCATCATCGCCTACATTAGTGTCCGTTTCCGTGACCCGAAGATGGGCATCACCGCCATCGTGTCACTGCTGCACGACCTCATTATCGTCTTTGGCGTGTATGCCTTGGTGGGTCGCGAGATCACGCCTAACACCATCGCGGCACTCCTCACCATCTTGGGCTATTCGCTCTACGATACCGTGGTGGTGTTCCACCGCATCAACGAGACCATGAAGTCCGAGCCGGCTGGATGTACCTTCTCGTCCATGGCCAATCACTCAATCAACGAGGTGTTGCTGCGCTCTATGAACACCTCGATCACCTCGCTCATTCCCGTGGTGGCGATGCTGCTTTTTGGCGGCGAGACGCTCAAGGACTTTGCGCTGGCCATGACCATCGGTCTGGTCTGCGGTGTCTACTCCTCGCTGGCGGTGGCAACCCCGCTGTACTGCATATGGAAGGAGCGCGAGGCGCGCAACGCTCGGCTGGTGCATAAGTACGGGCCAGAGATTCGCCGCTTCAATCTAAACAAGCTTGAGGCGCTGCCGGCTCCGACTAAGGCCGCTGCTCCTGCGGGTGCGCGCGCTACGCAGGCGTCGGCCAGTGCGCCTGGTGAGGGGGCTGCGTCCTTAAGTTTGGGCCAAGGCGCGCAGCAGGCCAAGAAGGCACCTTCGTCGTCGGGAGGCTCGCGCAGGTCCTCATCTAAGGGCTGGACGCGACGCAGCAGGCATCCCTACAGCCGCAAGAAGAAATAGGCCCTGCGCCCCGGTCTGTCCAAGGGCCGGGGCGCTTTTGTATACGACGTGGGTGGGGCGGCACATCCGCCCGTACAAGGGAAAGGTTTGGCATGGCTGAGGTTCGTCAGGGCAGCGCGCCCAACTTTGCTCCTCCCGTAGAGGAGGGCATCACCTTTGAGTTCGAAGACGAGCGAGGTGATGTTGCGACCCTGGAGTTTTTAGGACTGATTTTGCACGCGAATCATCGCTATGGCTTTTTCTTCCCGGTGGATGAGGAGCATCCGGCCACCTCATCGGGCGAGGTGCTGATTTTGGAAGTGACTGAGGTGGATGAGGAAGGCCAGCCCGCACAGTTCGAGCTGTTGGAGGACGAGGCCCTCATCAAGGAGGTCTACGAGGTCTTTTGCGAGGCCACTAAGGATATCTATCGGTTCGAATAGCTGTGGGGGTGCAAAGGCCCGCTCCTCTTTTACGCGATCAGATTAGCAGCAATCACGCACGCGAACATGAGGACCACGACGCCCGTCGCCACCGCATCGCGCCCTGTAAAGCGCAGGGGATGCAGGCGGGTGCGTCCCTCCTTGCCGTGGTAGCAGCGCGCCTCCATCGCGGCCGAGAGCGTCTCAGCATGCCTAAATGCGCTTGCGAACAGGGGCACCAAAAGGGCCGTGAGCATGTGTGCCGCCCTCACAGGCCCGCCGGAGCTCTCGCCACCTCTGCTTGTTTGGGCGCGACGGATGACAATGAGCTCAGAGGCAAACTGCGGCATGAAGCGCAGGGCGATACCCATAATCATGCCCAGCTCATGGGCGGGAAGTCCCACGCGCGCCAGCGGGGTGAGCAGCCGCTCTACCCCCTCGGTCAGATCGAGGGTCATGGTGGTCATGGTGATAAGGCTCATCCCCGCCATCATGAGGACAAGGCGCGTGCCGATGAAGAGGCACTGGTGCACACCGCCCTCGCTGATGCGGATGAAGCCCAGCTGGAAAAGCGTTTGCCCGCCCTGCTCCACAAACAGATTCAGCACCGACGCAAAGAGCGATATGACGAGTAGCGGGGCAAGCGAGCGAATTGCCCTGCCCAGTGGTACTCGCGAGAGGGCGTAGAAGGCAAGCACAAATACCGCAATGACGGCCAGGGCCGCAAAGTCCTGGGCGCAGAGTACACAGGCGATAAAGGCGCAGCCCAAAAGGAGCTTGCCGCGCGGATCAAGCCGGTGTAGAGGACTGGTGCCCGGCCAGTAGCTTCCGAAGGAAAAGGCGGTGTTCATTGCGCACCAGCCTCGTTTGCATCGCAGGTCTTCACCTGCTCAGCCACCGTGCGGGCCAGGGTGTCAGCTCGATAGAGCGTGCAGGTGTCAAGGGACATGCCCGCCTCGCGCAGCTTGGCGGCCATGCGCTGGGGCGAGGGCAGGCCGAGGCCAATATCGTTTAACTGGTCGGGATGGACAAAAATCTCCTCGGGTGTGCCTGCGCACAGCAGCGTGCCCTCCTTCATGATGACCACGCGGTCGCAGAGCTGCGCTAAATCATCCATGCTGTGTGACACCATCACCACGGTGAGACCCTGGGTGTGCAGATCTGACACCATTCCCAAAAAGTCGCGGCGGGCTGCCGGATCAAGGCCTGCGGCAGGCTCGTCGAGTACCAGCACCTGAGGGCGCATGGCCAGCACCCCTGCAAAGGCTACGCGACGCTGCTGGCCGCCGGATAGCTCAAAGGGGCTCTTCTCGCGCAGTTCGTCAAAATCCAGGCCCACACGGGCAAGCGATTCTTGGACACGCTGGCTCACCTCGTCTTCGGCCAAGCCCCTGTTGCGTGGCCCAAAGGCCACATCATCAAAGACGGTGGCGGCGAATAGCTGGTGTTCGGGATACTGAAACACCAGGCCCACCAGTGCGCGTGCCTCGCGGGCGGCTTGCTTGTCGGCAATGTCACGCCCGGCCACCCGTACGCGGCCCGTGGTGGGATGCACCAGGGCATTCATGTGCTGGATGAGGGTGGACTTGCCCGAGCCGGTGTGCCCGGCAATCCCCAAAAACTCGCCCTCATGCACGCTCAGGCTCACGTCGCGTACCGCCCAGAGATCGTCGGGAGCATTACCCCACTTGGGCAGTTCCTCAGGGGCGGGCTTAACCGCCTTACCGCGCTTGGTGGCTTTTTGCTGGCGCTTGGCCATCGCCCGGTCGTAGGTGTAGGACACCTGCTCAAACTCGATGAGGACCGCGCGCTTTTCAGGTGCAGGCTGCAGCTTTGCCAGGGTGCCCGCACAGCGTACAGAGTCTCTCGCCGCCAGATTGAAGGCGGCGGGCGCAAGCGTGTGCAGCTGCTCGATGACCTGTGACTCGTGCACGCAGGGGCGCAGATTCAGGCCCTGCTCGCGCAGCAGGAGGGCAAATTCGCAGGCGAAGGGTACTTCCAGGTTGAGGCGGCCCAGTACGTCGGTGCGCACCAGCACCTCATCGGGCGTGCCCTCTAGGGCCACGCGGCCTTGATCAAGCACGATCACGCGGTCGGCGCTGGCGGCTTCCTCCATGAAGTGCGTGATCATGACGATAGTCATGCCCTGCTCGTGCAGCTCGCGACACACCCGTACCAGACCCTTGCGTCCGCGCGGGTCAAGCATGGAGGAGGCCTCGTCCAGGACGAGGATGCGCGGGTGCATGGCCAGCACTCCGGCGAGGGTCACGCGCTGTTTTTGTCCGCCGGACAGGGCGTGGGTGTCGTGGCGCTCAAAGCCCATGAGACCCACCTCGTCGAGGACGTCCTTCACGCGCCGAGCGATTTCGGCAGGCTCCACCCCCAGGTTTTCGGGGCCAAAGGCGATGTCATCCTCCACAAGGGAGGCCACCAGTTGGTCATCGGGGTTTTGAAACACCATTCCGGCGGTAGAGCGAATCTGATAGAGGGCATCGGGGTCGCTGGTGTCCAGTCCGCAAACCTGCATGCTACCCTCGTCGGGCACGAGCAGGGCGTTGATATGCTTGGCCAGCGTGCTTTTACCGCTGCCGTTGCCGCCGAGGATGCAGACGAATTCGCCTTCGGCCACCGAAAAATCCACGCCACGCAGGGCGAAACGCTCCCCGTCGTAGGTGAATCCGAGGTTTGAACTAGTGATCATGAAAGACCTTGTCTAAGTAAAAAGGAAGCTGAGGGGCCGCTGGTGCGGCATAGAACGCTTTTGCGGGCACCCTTTCTTGTACTTGCAAAAGCGGCAGGGGACTACCGGCCCTTTACCTGGTTTTTCTTAGGCGTCATGAGGTTGGAAACCGCCTTGTAAATCACCAGGGTGAGTACGGAGTTGAGCCCGGCCTTTATCAGGTTAAAGGGCACAATCGCAGGCAGAATAAGGGGTATGATGACATCGGTGCTGCCGTACCAAAACCACACGCCCACCGTGAGGTTGGCAAGAATCGCGCCGATGAGCATGGTCACGCATGACACAATCAGACCTACGCATCCGCCCTTAAAGCTATGAAAGCGCCGATAGATGAGGGCGGCTGGCAGGATATAGCACACCGCCATGATCACGTTGATGAGTGCGCCCACCCAGTTGCCCATAATCAGGCCATAAATGACCACGCCGATGCAGCCCACGGCCACACCCGCTCCCGGTCCGTAGGTAAACCCGCAGACCATGGCGGGAACAAAGGAGGGGTCGTAGCTTAGGAATGACGCACCAGGAATGAGGGGAATCTGGATGAAGGCGAGCAGCGCCCCGATGGCGCTCAGCAGCGCCATGGTCACCAGCTGGCGTGTGTCCCATACGTTGGTGTTACGAAATTTGACGGTCTTCTTTTGATTGGTCATGCATATCACCTGCCTCTTCCATCCGGACTGTGACCGTTGGCCCCGGACTTGCACCGGGTCAGCCTGCGCGGGTTGCGGCAGGGTCGCGGGCTGGTCGGATGCGCGCAGCTGGGCCTGCACGCGGGTAGGCTGTACGCCTACCGCCGATTCACCGCCAGTGAGGAATTTCACCTCGCCCTGAAACAGAACAGCGGGATTGTAGCATCTTTTGGAGAAAAGATGGAAAGAACTCGCGCAACGCGTCCGAGGCGCAAGTCAACTCACAGGTCCGCAACTCGTATGCAACTCGCAGGCCAATGCAAGTCAAGGTGGACACGCGCCAGCACATGGACAGTGACAGCAGG
>CAYTIS010000050.1:0-9397 GCA_964438035.1 uncultured Slackia sp. | reverse complement strand
CTTTAGCATCCTGCTGTACGGCGAAGTGCTCACAACGCGCCTCGTTATAGGCTTTGTAATCATATTCATCGCCATCGCAGCAAACGAAACACTCCCCTCCGCAGGTGACAAGCTATCTAGAAAAAAGCAGTAGCAAATCGGACGTGCGAACACCTCGCAGCAGCAACCGGACATAAGAGCGCCCCGCAGCCTATCAAGGCCACGGGGCGCCGCTGTTGACACTCGTTATGCGCGAACTCCCATACGAACCAACACAGGTTCAACGTTTGTTCACGCCTCTTATCGCTCCAAGTATCAAATCTCCCAGGTGGCTCCCATCAGCTTGGCGAACTCGCGGCAGATGGCGGTATCGCCCGGCCATGCAGGAGCGGTGACCAAATTGCGATCGACCACGGCTTCATCCATGCCTGCTTCTACGTAGGTACCGCCCGCCAGGGTGATATCGGGACCCACGGCCGGATACGCGGTTGCCTTATAGCCCTCAAGCACGCCGGAGGCTGCCAGAACCTGAGGACCATGGCAGATAGCGGCTACGGGCTTGCTTGCAGCGAAGAACTCACGGGTGATTTCCTGTACGCGCGGATTCAGGCGGATGTATTCGGGCGCACGTCCACCGGTGATGAAAAGCCCAGCGTAGTCCCCGGTGTCAACCGCATCGAAATCGGCAGTCAGCGCAAAATTATGGCCGCGAAGCTCGGTGTAGGTTTGCTCACCCAGAAAATCATGAACGGCGGTGGCTACGGTTTCTCCCGCCTTTTTGCCGGGACACACGGCATCCACCTGATAGCCCAGCATGGACAGAGCTTGAAACGGCACCATGGTCTCGTAATCCTCGGTGAAATCACCACACAGCATCAGGACTTTCTTAGACATGCTTAGCTCCTTTCGCTCAGTCTCCGAAGCGCCCTTGCACCCGGAGAATTTTGCTGAAATTCTATCACCGAAGTGCTCAAAGCGGCACGCCTTACTGGGTTCAGGATGTTCTGCATCAATGGGAGGTATCCGCTGACAGATTAGCGACACACCTTACCAGGGTTCAAGATGCCCTGAGGATCGAATACGTCTTTTATTCCCTCCATGAGTGCAAGGGCGGTGCTACCTGCAGACTCGCGCAGGTAGCGCTTCTTGGCGTATCCGATGCCGTGCTCGCCGGATACCTGACCACCCAATTCTGCACACTTGGCGTAGGCGGCATCCATAATGTTTTCGGTTCTCCGGAGAAATTCGTCGGCTTCCATGTTGTTGCCCACGCAGTAGATATGCAGATTTCCATCGCCCGCATGTCCGAAGGAGCGGATGCGCACGCCGTGCTTTTCGCCGAGATCGTGTACGAACCCGAGAAACTCAGCA
This sequence comes from uncultured Slackia sp., assembly GCA_964438035.1. Taxonomy (GTDB): domain Bacteria; phylum Actinomycetota; class Coriobacteriia; order Coriobacteriales; family Eggerthellaceae; genus Slackia. The sequence continues at coordinate 8,047 of CAYTIS010000050.1, read as the reverse complement.
ATGCTGCTCGTAGGAACTACCACATCCATCTCGTCAAGTAACTCGGCTTCAGACTCAATAACGGTCAGAAACGCGCTGCGAGCGGCCCATACGGCCTCCTTCTCAGACGGTGTGTCGACCACCAATACATCATAGGCACCGACTTCATCGGCCACACCGGCAAGGATTTCAGCACGCTGAAAGATCTCATCCTCATCATTGCCATCGAGTGTGACCAGGATATATGCCCCGGCTTCTTTTTCCTGAACCTCTGTAGGAAATACCCGCTTACCCGTGTGTCGTACAGAGGAATCCACGATATCACGCTCCATAAACTCAATGGACTGAGGATTGAGACCCGCGAGCTTGATGGAGGGCACAGAACTGATGGCCTCTTCGATGTTGGCGAAAGGCAGGATGAAGCTCGTATCGGAGGCGGGATTGGGAATGAGTTTGAGCGTAAGCTCGCAGATGACCCCCAGCGTGCCCTCAGATCCAATCATGAGATGAAGCAGGCTGTAGCCGGAACTGGTCTTGGTGACCGCAGAACCTAGGTTGAGCACCTCACCACTTGGCAAGACCACGGTCATGGCTAGTACGTAATCTCTGGTTGTACCGTATTTCACGGCGCGCATACCACCGGCGTTCGTGCTCACGTTGCCGCCTATTGAGGAGGTCTTCTCCCCGGGATCAGGTGGATACATGAAGCCATGTTCGATGGCATCGGCAGCCAGGTCACACAGACGAACACCTGGCTGGACACGCACGGTAAAATTGCGATCATCGTATTCGAGGATCCGGTCCATGCGCATGGTGGACAAAACAATACCTCCTTCGCGGGGAACACAGCCTCCCACAAGGCCGGTACCGGCTCCGCGCACGGTAACGGGAATGCAATTCTCGTTGCAAAGGCGCATGATGGCTGCAACCTCCTCAACAGATACAGGAAGACATACCGCATCGGGTGTGCGCGTACCGTAGAGAGGCATCTCATCGCGCGCATAGTCTTCACCGATATCCTCACCAACAAGGCAGTTGTCTTTACCAACAATCCGTGCAAGGCGCTCGATTAATTCGGGGGTCAGCTCGTTGTATTCAGACATCGAGACCTCCTGGTGCTCTCAAGGGATGTACTACCAGCAATGGTACGCCAAAAACAGACCGTCAATGCCGCTCGTTTTTCGTAAACGCAGGAGGAGCGAATCGTGCGGGTGGCACGCCACTTTCTAACACACCCCGAAACGACGGTGGCAACATGGGGTTGCCCACGTAATCAGTGTTTCCCTAAAGAAAAATAGGATTGCAAGCATCGGGCTATTTCGACACCCGAAAGAGACCATGTCCAAGAAAATGTCCACGCCCCAAAGGTGGGTAAACACTTTTTTGGAAGACACTTCTTATGGACTTGGAGCTTGGGCGTGTGCTCAGATGCGCACGTGAGGCCCGGTAACCCCTGCGGACTGTTGGGTACAGGGTGAAGCTCTTTCGTCATGGTAGATTTCCCCTCATACGCAAAATGTTGTTGAGACAACTTCTTTTTTCGAGAACATAGTGCATACTCAAGCGCGCTAGTCGCGAAACAGGCACGAGTGCACAAACCCGCCACCATGCTTGAGCACCCTTCGCCACCATGTCGAAGGCGCTCACCACAGCGTCTGGCACAGCCAGTCGCAATACTCGGACGCAGCCGACCAGCAAAGATGAACATATCGACACACATTGAAGACAATAGGGGGATGATATGGCCAAAGTTATGAGGAAGATCATTCGAATTGATGAGGAAAAATGCGACGGGTGCGGTCTGTGCGCCACCGCCTGCCACGAGGGGGCCATCGCGATCATCGACGGCAAGGCAAAACTGATGCGCGACGATTTTTGCGACGGCTTTGGCGACTGCCTGCCCGCCTGCCACACAGGTGCCATCTCGTTTGAGGTGCGCGTCGCCGACGAATACGACGAGGCGGCGGTGCAGGAAGCTCTGCGCGCTAAGGCACAGGCAGACACCCAGGCCCCCGCCACCTTTGCCAAGCCGATTTCCCAGCTGCGGCAATGGCCCATTCAGATCAAGCTCGCTCCAGTCCATGCCCCCTTCTTCGACGGAGCAAAGCTTTTGGTAGCAGCCGATTGCTGCGCTTATGCCTACGCGAACATGCATGAGGAATTCATGCGCGGCAAGGTGACAATCATTGGCTGTCCTAAACTCGACGGCGTGGATTACACCGACAAACTCACCCAGATTATTCAGAATAACGACATCCGCTCGGTGAGCATCGTGCGGATGGAAGTACCCTGCTGCGGTGGCATCCAATACGCCACGCAAAACGCTTTGCAGGCAAGCGGCAAGTTCATCCCCTGGCAGGTGGCGACCATCTCGACCGACGGCAGGCTTCTGGACTAATCCACCAAGCGCAGCAGATCGCACCCTGTCTACCTCAGGAAAGTCCCCCACACGCGCGCACCCTTGTCGTGGACAGGGCGAGGTCATCGCGGTAGTATGCGCATCATTGAGCGCGCCCCGCTCAGACCTGCAGACGGCGCGCCGAGAAGGAGATTTCTGTCACGCGCATGTATCGTCGCCAACGTCGTCCTGCTTGCCTGGTTCGCCCTGGATATGGTGGGGGTATCTTTTGGCGACGCGACGCTGGTGACCGCCGCCTTGGCCGATGACGGTCCGTTTTTCCTCCTCGCCCTCATCCTGTTTGCGTGGGCACTCCTACACTGGCGCACCGGGCGCTGGGCGCTGGCTCTTTGGCTGGGTGTGTGGCTCACCGCCCAGGTCATGATACATGAAGCACACATCTTCCAACCGGGTAGCGAAGCTGCTGAGCGGCTCTCGACCTTCTTCGCCGACACCATACATCTCGTTCAAATTCCTGGCTGGTACGTCCCTGATGTCTATCACCTCATCCTGCACCTGCTCATCGCTGTTGCTCTCGCTCACACCATCATCTCGATCATCCGCAGCCTCAAAAACGCACGTCGAGCCAAGGAGCAAGGCATCGCTCGCTAGGCCGAATAACAGACATCACCCTCTCGATCCCCCCAACACACAAAAAGCCCGGTCGCGCATTGCGAGGTTGCGCAACCGGGCTTCAAATGAAAGCGGGGCGAGCATTCAGAGCTCTGGCAAGGGATTATACGCCCCGCGCTGCATGGGTGATGCTCCCAAGCTTTGGGCGGCCAAAGCCGCCTTGGGAGGCTTCCCGTTATGGCATCACAAAACCGCCCTTAGGCACAATGACCTGGCTTCAGGTGCGGCGGCGATAAGGACGTATCCGACACCCCAGCGACCCTTATCCCAGCTCGCCGAGCTTGCAAGGCCTTATGCACCCCAGCCGCGCGAACCGCCTGTGATGATGGCCTTCCTGCCTGCCATAGCGTCCTTTTCAGTGTCTGCCGGACGGAAAAAGGGGAGAAAACCGCCCGGCGTTTGTGACGATGCGTACCGTACCCAAGGCCGCTCATCGACTGTAGCGCTAATCCATGACAATTTTTTCGGGTCAATTCTGACGTGCCTGCGCCGCCTCAATATCGCGAGCAAACACGTTTTCGAGCACGCGTACCGCCGGATCCACCTGCTCGGGATCGATGCGTGCAAAGTTCACCACCACGTGATGAAACATACGGGCCGAAGGATCCGCACAGTAGTCAGAGAGCATGGCCAGATGCATCCCCATGTCCCGGGCGGCCGCCGCAATCTCATCGTCGCTCATCTCCGACTCGACCGAGAGCACGAAGTGCGTTCCCACCTGGATGTCGCGCACCTGGGCAATTGCCATAAGGCTCGACTCCTCAATCGCCCGCACCACGGCCGCCCGCTGCTTGCCGTAGTAGCGACGCAGGCGGTTGATATGCCGCTCAAAATACCCCTCAGAGATGAACCGGGCCAGCGCGTCCTGCTCAAACCCCGACACCGTGCACGAATAAAAACTCATCTGCTTGCTATACAACTCCATGAGCGCCTTGGGCAGCACCATATACGAGATGCGTAGCGAGGGAACAAGCGTTTTGGAGAAGGTGTTCAGATAGATAACCTTTTGGTGAGTGTCCTGAGTGATCAGCGGCGGCTGGGGACGACCACCAAAACGCAGCTCAGAGTCGTAGTCGTCCTCGATGATATAGCGCTCAGCACGCTGGGCCGCCCAGTCAAGGAGCTGGCGGCGTCGCGGTGCGGACATCTCGATCCCCAGAGGAAAGTGGTTAGCGGGCGACACGTGGACCACCTCGGCGCGACCACGCTCCAAAACATCCACCACAATCCCCTCCTCATCCACGGGGATGTACTCCCATAAAAGCCCGCGCCCACGCGAGACCTGACTGAGCTTTTTATAGCCTGGATCGCCCGTTGCCATGACGCTCATCTGGCCAAATAGGAGAAGAAGACGGCTGTACAGATATTCGGTGCCCGCCCCTACAACAATGCGGGAAGGTGGTGCTATCACACCTCGGGATTCAAACAGATACGCCGAGATCGCCTTGCGCAGCGAAAGCAGACCGTTAAACGGCACGGTCTCAAACAGCTCCTCATTACTCTCCGACAAGGTGCGCCGCATGATGCGCAGCCAGGTGTTTTTGGGGAAGAGGCCCAGACTGCATTTGTTGGCCTTGAAGTCGAAGGCAGGCTGGTTCCATGAATCCTCCTCGTCAGTAGCCATGGTGCGCGGATCGACTCGACGGTCAAGCGAGCGCCCGGGGGCCACATAAAACCCACTGCCCCGCCTCGCCCGGACGTAACCCTCGCTTACCAACAGGTCATAGGCCTGCTCCACCGTAGCCACGCTCACCCCCAGCTGTTCAGCGAAGCTACGCTTGGATGCCAGACGAGTACCAGCGGGCAGCACCCCGCTGCGAATGTCTCGGCGCAGACACCGATAGAGATACTCATATTTGGAACAGCCCTCGCGCTTGTCCATGTCGTAGGTGAGCATCGTGCCTCTCCCCCCTCTTTTTGCCACCCTGAGCAGAAGTGACATGGTATTTTCTATAATGATTGCATGTTAATTTCAGGTCATTCTAGCGATGCTGACCTGATTTTTTGAGACTAGTCTGCCCTGCTACCGCTCACTGCCCGTGAGCGGTACATAAAACACCTGAGGCCTCGTTTCCCTGTGAATAAGGCGGCTTTTGTCTCAACGCTGTCTTCGCCACGCTTCTTTGGAGCTATCATGCGGCCCGACAGACGACCCCACACGCAAGGAGCGCCCCATGAGTTCTCACTACCTTATCGTCGTGGACATGCAAAACGACTTCATCGACGGCGCACTAGGCACCCCGGAGGCCCAAGCAATCGTAAGCAACGTAGTAAGTAAGGTGCGCGCCTTTAAGGGCACCGTCATCTTCACCCTTGACACGCACGAGGCCAACTACCTTTCCACCCAGGAGGGCACACTACTGCCCGTAGAACACTGCATCCGAGGCAGCCAAGGCTGGCAGCTCACTGAGCAGCTCGAAGTCCTGCGCCAAAAGCGCGGCCTGCGCGCGGTGGAAAAGCCCGCCTTTGGGTCGGTGGAGCTGACTCAGATGCTCGTCCGTGAACACGAGAAAAGCCCCATCAAGAGCATTGAGCTCGTTGGCCTCTGTACCGATATTTGCGTGGTATCAAACGCGCTTCTCCTCAAGGCTTTTTTACCCGAGGTGCCTGTGTCTGTAGACGCGCGCTGCTGCGCCGGGGTCACACCTGAGTCCCACGAGGCCGCGCTCACCACCATGGATCGCTGCCAAATCCAAGTTGTGCGCTAGACCGCGCCCGCCACAAAGGAGGAAAGCTTCTGGCATACTTAAGAGCGCCTGCCACAGCGAAGGGGAGTATTCGACGTGACCGAACGCACTCGTGCCACCGAAGGGGAACCATCCAGCATGTCCGAGTGCGCCCGCATCGCCGCACTGCCTGAAGGGCTTGCTCTCGTGCGCAGCAAAGACGGCCTGGCGCTTGAGGGCTACGGCATGAGCCTTACCGCCGATTTTACGCCCCTGCTCGCCCGAACCAAACCGTACCTACTCTCCCAGGAGCTGCTCGTGCGCGCCGCCAAAATCAAGGGAGTAGCCCAGCCCGTCGCCGTGGATGCCACCGCAGGGTTAGGCGAAGATGCCTTTGTCCTTGCCGCTGCCGGGTTTTACGTGACCATGTACGAGCGCAACCCCGTCATTGCCGCCCTGGTGCGCGACGCACTCAACCGCGCGGCCGCCCTGCCCGGTACCGCTGCCATCGTCGCACGCCTTACCCTCGTTGAGGACGACAGCCTCAATGCGCTTGGAGCGCTTACAACCCGTCCCGACGTGGTGTATTTAGACCCGATGTTTCCTGCGCGCACCAAAAGCGCCGCTGTTAAAAAGAAGTTCCAGCTCATCGGCCGTCTTGAGCAGCCCTGTAAAGAACCTGAGGCTCTCATGCATGCAGCCCTGGCCGCCTGCCCGCGCAAGATTGTTGTCAAGCGCCCGCCCAAGGCAGCGCCACTCGCCCAGATAAAGCCCTCCTACGCAATCACCGGCAAAGCCGTGCGCTACGACGTCATCGTTCCTCCGCATACCTAAGACGAGGTCTTGCCCCCTACTGCGGCTTAGACGTCAAATGCCAGCCACCGCAGTAGCGGCACTTATAGGTGCGCAGGCCGCGCTGTCCGTGCTCCTCGCACAGACGGATGGTCTCCTCGGCATCAGCCCTGTCAACATAGCGATTCTTGGAGGTGCACGCCTTGTCCTCCAGCGCTCGTTCCCTCTCGACATCCAACTGCTCGCTGCGCCGCTCCTCGCGGGCAAAAATATCATCGATGCCCCGCGAGGAATCTTCCAGCTGTGCCTTAAATGCGGCCACCTTCTTCATGTTTGCCGCAGGCTTTCTGCTTTTTCCCATGCCGACCTCCCCGATCTCGCCCGAGTCTACGGCCATCTTAGCCGCCCGTCCCCGCCTCCGTGCCAGGCGCATCCAAACAGCACGAGGCCCCCGCCGCACCACCACATCCGCTGCACAAACCCTCCGGCACCCCATCCCGATGCGCTACAATGCCTCCTCGTCGCTCGGCCCGGCTCACTCCGCAGCCGCTCGCAGCACCTAAGAAAGGAACCTGCATGAATATCGTCGTCTACTGCGGATCAAGCGACCCCGCTAACCCGCATTTTGACGAATGCGCCCGTCAACTGGGCACATGGATTGCTGATAACGGACATACTCTGGTCTATGGCGGAAGTTCTGTGGGCCTCATGGGCGTGGTATCACGCACCGTCCTTGAGCGCGGCGGCACGGTCTTTGGAGTGGAGCCCCGTTTTTTCATCGAAGCCGGCGTGGCCCAGCACGACCTAACCGAGCTCTACGTCACCGAGGATATGGCCCAGCGCAAGGCCACAATGATTGAGCTGGGCGAAGCCTTCGTAGCCATCCCTGGCGGCGTGGGCACCTTAGAGGAAATCTCTGAGATTCTCTCGCGCATCCGCTTGGGTCTAGGCCCAAAGGAATGTTTTCTCCTCAATATTGATGGCTTCTACAATCCCCTGCGCAACCTCCTCCATGCCATGCATAACGAGGGATTTCTTACCCAGGACGACCTTGATTGCTACCACTTCCCCAAAACCGTTGGGCAGCTTGCGCAGCTCTTCACGCGCTCTCAGGCCCACCTAAGAGCCCCCCGCGTCACCGCCGCCGAACTCAACCCCCCGGCGGCCTAGGAGACGCCATGGCTCTACCCAAGATCAACCTGGATGCCATATCGCCCGCCACCTACAAGATACTCATCGTGGTGGCGACCGCCATCTGGGGTTCGGCATTTGTGGTCATGAAGGATGCCCTCAATGCGCTCGAACCCGCCTGGCTTATCGGTGTGCGTTTCACGACGGCGGGCCTCATCCTGCTCCTTATTCTGCGCCGTCGCGTCGCGCGCCTGCTCTCACCTCGGGTGCTGGGGATGGGCGTGCTCCTAGGACTCTTTGACTACCTAGCCTTTCTTACCCAGACCATCGGCCTGCAATACACCACGCCCGGCATCAACGCCTTTCTCACCGCCACCTACTGCGTGATTGTGCCCTTCGTCTGGTGGGCGGTGGCGCGCCGCCGGCCCACCCTACTCAATATGGGGGC
>CAYTIS010000049.1:0-9603 GCA_964438035.1 uncultured Slackia sp. | reverse complement strand
TGCTTGCGCTTGCGGTCAATACGCACGGAAAGGATGTCGCGCTTGTCGGTTTCGAACTCAAGCCAGGCCCCGCGAGAGGGAATAACCTTGGCACCGTAGATGATTTTCTCGGAGGTTTTATCGCGCTCGGCGCTGAAGTACACGCCGGGGGAGCGCACTAGCTGAGACACCACCACGCGCTCGGTACCATTGATGATGAAGGTACCGCGCGGAGTCATGAGCGGAAAATCGCCCATGAACACATCCTGATTGATCATTTCACCGGTGGCACGATTGATAAACCAAACCGTGGCGTGCATTGAGGCCTGATAGGAAATATCCTTTTCCTTGCACTCATCCACGGAATATTTAGGCTCGTCGAAGCGATGATTACCAAACTCCACACACATGTCTTTAGTGGCGTTTTCGATGGGGCACACATCGTTGAAGGCAGCGGTGATGCCTCCATCCATGAACCACTTGAAGCTTTCAATCTGGATGGCGATGAGATTGGGAACATCCATGACGTCGGGAATCTTCGCGAAGCTGCGACGCTCCCTGTACACGTTCGTGTGGGCGCTTTTCTCTGCTTGGGCCACAGGTCTTCCTTCCTTAAGGGATTCAGACGGTCTGCGCGGATACGTGCTCCTTCACCTTATATGGAAGACGAAAGGCACGTAAGCACGCAAACGCTCAATCTAAGCACATCTAGAAAAAAGGTCAAGGCTTTTTTTTACGAGATGTGTTGGTTTTCTGGATTTCACCTGGTAGACGACCGCTCAGAGTCAGCTTCGACTGATAGAACACCCTCTCGTGTCCCTAAATACGCCGCTCAACTGAGCGTGAGGAGCAGAAATGACGCGAGCGGCACCTTGGAACAAAACGCCCCCTGCGTCGTAGCTGCAGGGGGCGTGGATGAGAACTGCTATTCCTCGTCATCCTGGAAGTTTCTCGTCACCCAAAACTCGACCTGGCCGATACGCCGAGCAATCATAGAGCGCACGATGAAGCGTACCTCGGTACCACCCTGGGTGTAGATCACCTCATCTCCCGCCTCAGGGATACGATCGAAAACATCCAAAAGCAGGCCGCCCAAGGTGTCGTACTCGGTGAAGCGGTCTTCACCGAGGTTCAGTTCCTCGGCAAAGTCATCAATCGGGCACGAGCCGCTGGTAAGGTAATGGTTCGGCGCAATAGCTACCACACCGTTAGCGCTGGTACCGTGTGCGTACTCGTCATCGTAGTCGCCCACAATCTCTTCGAAAACATCGCCCATGGTCACCAGGCCGCTGGTGCCGCCATGCTCGTCCACCACGATGGCAATCTTGGTGCGCTCCTTTTTGAGCAGACCCAAAAGCTTGGGCACCGCCAGCCCCTCGGGCACGGCACATATGCGACGAATGCGCAGGCTATCCATGGTGGCGTCCTCAGACAGGCGATACAGATCCTTGATGTGCACAAAGCCGATGATGTCGTCTTTATCCCGGCGGCACACGGGATAGCGCGTGAACTTGTGCTCCTCCACCACATGGAGATTTTCCTCAAGCGAGTCTTCCATACTCAGGCAGACCATGTCGGTGCGCGGAGTCATGATGGCTTCCACGTCCTTGTCCGCAATATCAAAGATGTTGTCCACAAACTCGTTTTGCTCGGAGTCAATGAGGCCACTTTCGGTACTCTCGTCGATGAGCAGGCGAATCTCTTCCTCGGTATACACCTCATGCTCGTTGGCGGGGTCGTGACCCATCAGGCGCACCACCCCATTGGTGATGGTGTTAAACAGCCACATGATCGGGTAGGTAATGCGATAAAACCACATGAGAGGCGTGGCGGTACAGAGGGCGTAGCGCTCGGTAGAAAAGATAGCGAGCGACTTGGGAATCAACTCGCCCACCACCACGTGCAGCGTGGTCATAAGAAAGTAGCCAATGGCCACGCAGATAGCGGTAACAGCAGCATCGGGTACGTGCAGCGCCTCGAAGAGCGGATGGAAGAGAGCCGCAAAGGCAGGCTCACCAAGCCAGCCCAAAGCCAGGGAAGCCAGGGTGATGCCCAGCTGACAGGCGGAGAGGTAGGCGTTCACATTGTCCGCGATGAGCTTCGCATTTTTGGCGCCAGCCTTCCCCTCCTCAATCGCTACCTCAAGCTGGGATCTACGAACGCGCACCAAGGCGAACTCCGCCGTAACAAAAAACGCGTTCATGAAGAGGAAGATTGCAACTAATACGAAGCTTATGCCAACGGGCATGGGTGAGACGCACTCCTTTCGGTCGGTTTCATCGGGGTCTCAAACCCGACCACGCGTCTGCTGCGCTTCCGGGCCAATTGCACCGGGAGGCCCTTTCAGCTGGCTTGCCGAGAGAAACCACCTGATAAAGCGGGTATTCTCGACCGGTATGCCCGCATGCGCGCGGCCAACATAGCCGCCTATAATACAGGAAAAGGCTCCTTGAGCGCCCACGAAGCAAGCGGCCTGGAGCAATTTGTAACCTCCGGATAGATACCATACGCGAACCCGACGAAACAGCTGTTCAGCGAGCTAGCTCCTCGACGTGCGCAAGAAACGCACCGGATACATCCCCAACGCGAGACTGATGCGCAAGCCTAGACATGCAAAAGGGGCGCACGCTTCAACAGCATGCGCCCCCTGCATCATGCATGCGGCCAGCACCGCCCGCGCGCCGACCAAAGGCCGACCTCCCCCCGCGGGCGGGCGCACCCTACGCAGTGTGTCCTGATTCCTCGTTAGAGGTGGCAAGCATGCGCTCCTTGAGGAACAATAGCAGCACAAACCCCGCCACAAGCAGGGGCACCAGAGCCATGAAGACCGGAGCCAGCGCATCGTTATACGCCGAGCGCACCACCTCTTGAATCACTTCGTCCATGGCTCGTACCAAAGCCGGGGTAATCGAATCGGGATCGAAGGCTGCTATTTCGACATCGTATCCCGAGGCAGTAAGCTCGGTAAGCCCGCTTGAGAGCAACGTGCCCAGATTCGCCGTGAACAGCGATCCTACGAGGCTTGCACCCACCGTGGCACCAATCTCACGGAAGAAGTTGTTGGAAGCAGTCGCCGTACCCACAATCGACACGTCAAACTCGTTTTGCACAATCAGCACCAAGATCTGCAAGCCCAGGCCCACGCCAAAGCCCAGGCAGAAAAGCATGATACCAAGCACCCACAGCGAGGTTTCCACCGTGAGGCTGGCCATCCATAAAAACGAAGCCGCGCACAAGAAGCACCCCACCAGCGGCATCCACTTGGTACGGCCCGTCTTGCTAGCGATAAAACCCGTTCCCACCGAGGTAATCATGTTGCCCGCCATCATAAACAGGGTCATATAGCCTGCCGAAGTGGCCGAAAGTCCATCCACAATCTGGAGATAGGTGGGAATATAGGAGATGGTTCCCATCATCCCGATCATGATGAGCATACTCGCAATGGTGCACAGCACGAAATTGCGGTTGCGGAAGAAGTGCAGCGGGATAAGGGGATCTTCGGCGCGACGCTCCGCGAACACGAAGGCCACCGCCGCGACCACCATGATGATTGCGCAGCTCACGATCATCGGAGAATTCCACGCATAGGTGTTGCCGCCCAAGGAGATAACCAGGGTGAGGCATGAGGTTGCCACAACCATAAGAACGGTGCCCGCGATGTCGAGCGATAAAAGGGAGCGTTTGGCATGGGCGCGGTGCGGCAAAAAGACCGCCGCCACTACAAACACGAGAACGCCCAGCGGTACGTTAATCCAGAAGCACCAGTGCCATGAGAGCGTCTCAGTGAAAACGCCACCCAGCAAGGGACCAAGCACAGCGCTCACGCCGAAGGCGGCGCCCATGATGCCCATGTACTTGCCGCGCACACGCGGCGGGAAGATATCAGCCACGATGGCCTGTGACAAAATCATCTGGCCGCCGCCACCAAGGCCCTGAATAGCACGACCCACAATCAGGGCCTCCATGGACGTGGCCGTAGCACACACAAGCGAGCCGCCCACAAAGAACACCAGGCAAGCGCAAAACAGGTACTTGCGGCCAAACACGTCGCCCAGCTTGCCGTAGATGGGCATGGTGATGGTGCTACATAGCAGATAGGCTGTGGTCACCCAAAGCATGTGGCTCACCCCGCCTAGGTCTCCTACGATGGTAGGCAGGGCCGTGGACACGATGGTCTGGTCAAGGGAACCCACAAACATGGACACCATAAGCGCGATGAACACGCACACAATACTGCGCTGATCCATGGTGTGGGTAGAAGGAGCGCTGCGGGTTTCTACTGGGGCGGAATCGTGCTGGTCAGTTGAGGTGGCCGCAGCTGGGGCTGCGGCGGCCGGGACGGCCTTCTTAGTTGATGCGGCCTTGCCTGAGGCCGCCTTATCGGCTTGCTTGGATTCGCCTGAAGGGGCGGTCATAGTGCCTTTCTCCTTACTCTCGTTTGCATGTCGCCACTTGTCGTGCGATTGTCGAATTTTCGAGCAGCTAAGTATAGGCAATGGGTGCAGAGCGGCAATCGTCAATTATGATAGATTAGTCTGTTAATAGACGGATGTTGAGAATTGGTCGCTCAAAAGGTGGAGACATGGCGAAGAACGACATGCGCTGGCGCAGAACTGAACGTAACCTCATGCAGGCTTTTGGCAACGCACTGAGAAGTCGGCCGGTAGAGCGCATCTCGGTCACGGCTCTCGCGCGCGAAGCCGACATCAACAAGGCCACCTTCTACCTCCACTACCGTGATGTGTACGATCTAGCCGAAGCCTTTGTCCGCCACCAGGCGCGCGATGCGGCAGAGCACATGGACTATCTGGAGGAGTTCTTCACCAACCCCCAGGCCTTCGCCGCCCATTTTGTGAACGACATAGAGCGCAATAACGAGGCCTTCCAGCCCATCGTGGAGCACGGATTTTTGCCCGTGTTCGTGGATCAGCTCACTCGTTCAATCAGCGACCGACTCGCCGCACTCGAGCCCCAACACCCCAGCGACCTGTTTGAACAGGTCATGCTCACCTTTATCGTAAGCGGCTTTCTTTCGGTCACGGCCCGCTTCGCCGAGTCAGAGCGCGAGACGCTCATCGCCGTAAGCGGACACCTTCTGGCCAGCATCCGCGAATACAGCAACCGCCACTTTGGCCCGATTACGCTCGATAGCCCGGCACAAAACGAGCTGAAGCCAAGTCAGGAACAATGAGGTGCGACCCAGCGCTTGGACCGCGATGCTCGGCAGCAGCGAGCGCGGGTGGCAACCCTTTCGGTATACCTCGGCAACTGACCCTGATTGGCAGCTTACGCAGGCGGCTCCCTTGTTTCTGGCAACTCCGGTAACTCTTGCTGCTACGGAAGGAGATGAGGACAGCTTGCCCCCGAATCGAGTACTCCTGAAGACACGTAGGTGCGCTCAGTACGGCTCGTCGAGGGGGGCGTGGGCTTGTACGTCCAGGTCGAGGTGAGCAAACCGTTCTTGGGCGTAGCGATCGTGCGCCACCGCAGCAATCATGGCTGCCTGGTCGCCGCATACGGCCAGCGGGGGCAGGGTCAGACGCACGCCCAGGTCAGCACACATCCGCTCGTAAGCCGCGCGCAAATTGGGATTGGCTGCCACACCACCGCCCAGGCAAAACTCCTTCGCCCCCGTCTCTATGAGAGCCGCCCTGGCCTTGGCCACCTGTACGTCCACCACCGCAGCCGTGAAACTGGCAGCAATGTCGGGCATATTGAGCGCACGCCCTGCCGCCTGCTCCTTATAAATGTAGTTTGTCACCGCAGTCTTGAGGCCCGAAAGGCTAAAACGCAGATCGCCGGAGTGCAAAAGCGCCCGAGGAAAGTCGATTGCACGGGGATTGCCCTGCGCAGCAAACCTGCTGATTGCTGGTCCGCCGGGGTATCCCAGGCCCAAGGCCTTGGCTACCTTGTCAAAGGCCTCCCCTACCGCATCGTCGATGGTGGAGCCGAGCGTGACGTAATCGCCCCAAGCACGCACATGCACGAGCAGGGTGTGCCCACCGCTCACAAGCGAGACCACTAGAGGCGGAGCTATGTCGGGACGCGCAATGCGATTGGCATAGATATGTCCCTCCAGGTGATTTACGGCGATGAGCGGCTTGCGCGCGCCCCAGGCCGCCCCCTTGGCGAAGGCTACGCCCACCACCAGCGCGCCCACCAAGCCTGGGGCGTACGTAACCGCCACCGCGTCCATATCGCGCCAGCGCAGACGGCGATGATCTTCGCGCGTGCGGCTATCTCCGTACGCGCCTCCCTCCTCTACAGGCGACGCACTGCGGATGGCAAGACTGCGCGATGCCGCATCCAGACATTCGTTGCACACGCCGCAGATAGCCTCAATATGTTTGCGGCTGGCAATCTCAGGCACCACACCGCCGAAACGAGCATGAAAATCCACCTGCGAGGCCACCACATCGGAAAGAATGGTTCCCTCACCATCGATGATCGAAGCTGCCGTCTCATCACACGAGCTTTCAAGAGCAAGAATAAGCGGACGGGCACATCCGCCACACCCGCCGGGTGTGGCTTCACCGGGTTTGACCTCTCCGGATGCACCACATCCACCAGATACTCCTTCGCCAGATGCGCCGGGTGCGACATCGACGGCTGCAGTGGCTCCATCTATTCCTTCGAGCGATCCCTCAGGCAGACTACTTTCCTCCTCACCCCCTCCACCTGCATCTCGGGCTGAGACCCAAGCGGTGCCCTGGGAAGCGGCACCCTTAGCTGCGGCGGAAGCGGCATCGTCCACAGAAAGACGCATACCGGCAACGCCGCGCTGAGGTACAGGCAGTGACCCCGTCATGATGACGGCATCTTCGCGATCAGAGTAGTAACGCGGGCGCACGCCCAGGGCCACAAGTCCCATACGCTCGTAAAAGGCCTGGGCATCGGTATTGGAGCTGCGCACCTCCAGAGTCATCTCAGTCGCGCCTAGGTTGCGCGCATCGGCCGCCACCAGGCCCAGAAGCTCGCGGGCAATACCCCGACGACGATAGGCGGGATCGGTGGCAATCTTGAGTACCTGTACCTGACCGTCCACCACCCATCCACCGCAGTAGCCCACCAGACGCAATCCGTCATAGGCCGCCCACCAAGTGCGATCCTTGCGCGGCAGCTCGTCAGCCACCAAAGGCACACCCCAGGCATCGCTGCCCATGACCCGGGCTTCAAGGGCTGCCACATCGTGGGCGCGGGCGACTTCAAGTGGCCGATAGGTCAGGGAGCCTTCGGCCTGTACGCCGGTACGCAGATTTTTCGGGTCGGGCTTGGACAGGCGCGCCCGCTCGCCCTCCTCCGCATCGGACAGACGTGTGTACACGGGCAGCAGGGTTGCCGGATCACCGTCGCCCATGCGCGGAGCCAGCAATAACCCTCGCCCACTCGGCACCCACAGCTCTTGAGGTCCAAGCGTGCCCAGGCTGGAAAAGATGTCCGTATATTTGGCGAGCGCATCGCCGATGATGAGGAGGGTGTCGGCATTGGCGGCGACTCGCGCGCCTGCATTACTTGGTCGAGCGCAACACAGACTCCCCAGAGCGGAAGCCAACCATTCTCCTGCTGTAGCTGCTTTCACAACGGTGTCACTGGTCAGGCGCTCAACACCGGCCTCATCCACATCGAAGAGCGCAGGGTAGACCTCTTTACGCATAGCGTCGGCGGCCACAAGCACGCGCCCTCTCACGCCCCGCTCCCACGCGCCCCAGGCAACCGCATCCAACGTGGACACACCCAACAGCGGCACCTCTAGGGCTGATGCGGCACCCTTGGCTGTCGCCATGCAGATGCGCACACCCGTGAAGCTACCGGGACCACGCCCGCACACGAGAGCGGCAAGGTTCTCTCTGCGTACCCCGGCCTGGTCAAGTAGGGTGTCCACCTCGGCGAGTAGGACGGTATTGCTCGCCCGGCGCGCTGCCACCTCGCGCGTGGCAACAACCTCCACACGCGCAGCCCTCAGCGCCTCGACTGATAGACCCGCCATGCATACGCTTTCAGATGATTTTTCTGACGATGATGCACGAAGTGCGTCTGGCCCGCACGACTCCTGCGTGCCGACCCCTTTCACCACGAAAGAATGGGGCCCCCGCCGCGACGTCGAAGTGTCCAGCACCGCCGATGCACCCAGCATGCCCGAAGCGCCCGACGCTCCCGGTACACCGTCCACCGTTTCGTCGAGTCTTCCGAGGCCAATGGCTACAACTTCGTTGGCCGTATCAAAGGCGAGAAGGTGACGCGGTTGCTCAGTCTGGTAACCCATGGCCTCTCAGGCCGCCTGCGTACGCAGGGCTGGCAGGGCCTGACGAATGACGCGGGCAAGCGAAGCCCCCACGACCACCTTGATCACATCGATAATGATGAAGGGTGCAATCCCAGCCACGAAGGCGGCAAAGGGTCCTAGACCCGCCACGGCCATGAGCTGCACCCATCCGCACAGATACGAGATAAGCAAAAGCACAAAGGCCGCCACAAACTCGCGTGCCAGGCTTATGACATGCACACGCTTTGAACGCCCCACGCCCTCAGACGCGCTCTTACCCTTAGCCTCGGCCGGAACCTTCCACACCTTAAGGATAGTCACCGCAGCCACAGCTCCCAGGCCAAAGCCGATAATGAAGCCACCGGAGGTTCCCAGAAGCGAAGCCATGCCCCCCTTCATGCCGGAGAACACGGGCGCACCCAGCGCACCCAGAATCAGATAACCAAAGATGCTAGCCAGCGCCTGGCGCGGCGGAAAGAGCAATACCACAAATACGAGCACCATGGTCTGAAGAGTAAAGGGCACCGGCCCGAAGGGCACGGTAATCCAGGCACTCACCGCCAAAAGTGCGATGGCCAGCCCACAAAACGCGATTGACTCGGCGCGCGAAAAACCGCCCGTTTTCTTCAAAGGTGCCACGTCTTCCCTCCTGTCTCAATCAATCTTAACCAGCGAGAACACCTCGGCATTGGTGGCTTGGGCGATGGTGGCGCGAGGATTTAGGAAGGACAGCTCCATGAGAAAGCCCATACCAGCCAAGCGCGCACCACACTGCTCCACCAGCTTGGCCTGGGCAACGGCCGTACCACCCGTGGCCACCAAATCGTCGATCAACAGCACCACATCATCAGGGGTGATGGCATCGGCGTGCACCTGCAGCTCATCGATGCCGTACTCGAGCTCGTAAGTTTGACTCAGCGTGGCCCGGGGCAACTTGCCGGGCTTGCGTGCCGGCACAAAGCCCACGCCCAGCCGGTAGGCCACCGGAGCACCCACCAGAAAGCCACGCGCCTCGGCCCCCACCACCTTGGTGGCCCCGCAATCCTTGAAATGCTCCGCCAGCTGCTCAACCATGGAAGCAAAGCCCTCGCTGCTCGCGAGGATGGGCGTGATGTCCTTGAACACGACTCCCGGCTCAGGGTAGTCGGGAATGTCAATGATGAGGTCTTCCAGTCGTGTCGGCTCAGACGCCATGATGCTCCCTTCACGAAGAAACCCGCCAGAATGCGGCGGGTTTCTCAATCGTACGGATGGTGCCCGAGGCGAGAGTCGAACTCGCACGTCCAAAGGACAACGGTTTTTGAGACCGCCGCGTCTGCCATTCCGCCACTCGGGCGCGGTTGGACATTATAGAGGAAGAG
>CAYTIS010000048.1:8757-10249 GCA_964438035.1 uncultured Slackia sp. | reverse complement strand
GCAATGGCCGAGCCTTGGGTATGAGGAGCTGCCGTGGCAGGTGGATTATGACAACCTGAGTTTTGTGTCGAAGACGCGGCGGCGCAGGCTTAGCCCCACCTATCATTCCGCAATTCCTTTAGAGATAGCTACGCGGCCGATCGCGCTTTGTTCTGAGTTGATGCTTCGCCTTAACGAGATGGTGATGCAGCTGGTGCGCTTTGATAGTGACCAGGCACGACGCGGCTACAACCTCCCGGCGCTTTTGCTGCGCAGCGAGTCGTCGGCAAGTTCGCAGATTGAGCACTTGACGTCAAGCGTGCGCAATGTGGCGCTGGCGGAGCTGTCTGCGGATGCGCCGTCCAACGCGCGGTTGGTGGCGGGCAACGTGGCTGCCATGCGCGCCGCCCTCGACCTTGAGGGGCCGCTCGACGTGGAGGGGATATGCGCGATTCATCGGGCGCTCATGGAGCCATCTGGGCTGGAGTGCGGAGGAATCCTGCGTGACCAGCCCGTTTGGGTGGGCGGCGACGGGATAAGTCCCCATGGGGCGCGCTTTGTGCCGCCCGCCAGCGCGCGCCTGCAGGGCTGCTTGGATGACCTGGTGCGCTTCATGGCGCGGACCGATCTGCATCCCCTGGTCAAGGCCGCCATCGCCCATGCACAATTCGAGACCATTCATCCCTTTATCGATGGCAACGGGCGCACGGGCCGCACCCTTCTCCATCGGATTTTGAAAGAGGAAGAGGTGCTGGCGAGCGCGGCGCTGCCGGTGTCGGCTGGGCTGCTGCACAACGTGGATGCATATATGGTCTCGCTGGTGGCCTATCAGGCGGGCGAACCTGAGGCTGTGGTGGAAGAGATGCTTGATGCGCTTGAGCTGGCCCTGGTGGTAGGCCAGGCGGTAGCGCGCGCCCTTGACCAGGTGTTTGCTTCGTGGGAGGAGCGCATTGACGAGCGCAGGAGTGCGGCGATATGGCGGCTTCCGGCACTTTTAGCCGAGCAACCCGTGGTGAGTGCGGCGTATGTGGCCCAGCATCTGGGCGTGAGCGTGCGTGCAGCAACGACGGTGATTGCGCGGGCGCAGGAGCGAGGGATGGTGCGGCCGGTGGGTGCGGGCAAGCGCAGCGTGTTTTACCAGGCCGACGAGCTGCTGGAGGTTTTGGAGGAGGTCGCAAGCATGCAGGGCATCCGCCGCATGATTGCGCGGCGCTTTTGAAATCCAGAGAAGTTCCTCTTCTTGGGGGCGGACTGACGTGCTAAGATACGCGAGCTGTCTTTTCTTGGTCGGAAGCCAAGACCTTCTGAAAAGGAGAAACCACATGAAAGAGGGCATCCACCCCACCTACATGGAATGCACGGTCAGGTGTACCTGCGGCAACACCTTCGTCACGCGTTCCACCAAGCCGGAGATTAAGCTTGACATCTGCAATGTGTGTCACCCCTTCTTCACTGGCACCCAGAAGCTGATTGATACCGGTGGGCGCGTCCAGCGCTTTGCCGACAGGTTTGG
>CAYTIS010000048.1:5780-8657 GCA_964438035.1 uncultured Slackia sp. | reverse complement strand
GCGGCGTGCAGGAGGGCGGACCGCAGGATGGCTGTGAGGGCCTCTACGGCCCCATCGTGCTATACTTTCGAGGTTGTGACCAGCCATTCGTTCAAGGGTTTCAGGAGGCCTCTATGCGCGAGTTCAACAAATCTTCCAAGCTAGACAACGTGTACTACGACGTGCGTGGGCCGGTGGCTGACGAGGCCCTTCGCATGGAGGCGGAGGGTCAAAAGGTTCTCAAGCTCAACATCGGCAACCCGGCACCCTTCGGGTTCCAAACGCCCGATGCCCTCATCCAGGACATGCGTGAGCAGCTCACCGCCTGCGAGGGCTATTCCGACTCGCGCGGCATGCTCAGTGCCCGCCAGGCCATCGCCGACTACGCTCTGCGCAAGAACATCCCCGGTGTCACCGTGGGCGACATCTACACCGGCAACGGCGTGTCCGAGCTGATCAGCGTATGCATGCAGTCGCTGCTGGATACCGGCGATGAGGTGTTGGTTCCCAGTCCCGACTACCCGCTGTGGACGGCCTGCTGCTCGCTTTCAGGCGGCACCCCTGTGCACTATGTCTGCGATGAGCAGGCCGATTGGTGCCCCGATATCGCCGATATGGAGGCCAAGATCACTCCGCGCACCAAGGCGATGGTGGTGATTAACCCCAACAACCCGACGGGTGCGGTGTATTCTCGTGAGGTGCTGGAGCAGATGGTTGAGGTGGCTCGCAAGCACGAGCTGATGATTTTCTGCGACGAGATCTATGACCGTTTGTGCATGGACGGCTGCGAGCATATATCGATTGCCTCCCTCGCGCCTGACCTGCCCTGCGTCACCTTCTCCGGCCTGTCTAAGAGCCATATGGTGGCGGGCTTCCGCATCGGGTGGATGATCTTGTCGGGCAACAAGCGCGCCATGGAGGGCTTCATCCTGGGCGTGAACATGCTCTCCAACATGCGCCTGTGCTCCAACGTGCCTGCTCAGTCCATCGTGGCCGCAGGTATCAAAGACGATGCGAGCGTGGCCAGCCAGGTGCAGCCGGGCGGGCGCATCTATGAGCAGCGCAACTATGTGTATGAGGCGCTCAACGCCATCCCCGGCATCACGGCGGTCAAGCCCAAGGCTACCTTCTACATCTTCCCCAAGATGGACGTGAAGAAGTTCAATATTACCGACGACGAGAAGTTCGCGCTTGATCTGCTGCACGAGAAACGGATTCTGATTACGCGCGGGCGCGGCTTTAACTGGGCCGATCCTGACCACTTCCGCATCGTGTATCTGCCGGACATGGAGGTGCTGACCGAGGCGATGGAGAGCCTGGCCGACTTCTTCGCGCACTATCGTCAGTAACGGCGCGGGCGGCGGCGCGCGACACCCGGAGTGGAGCCCTCGGGCGCGCGCGGCGGTGTGCAGTCCTCGGGTGCGCCGAGCGCTGACTCGCTACGGGCGCTGATGAGGCGCTCCCATCTGTCCAATCTATCCCATCTATCCCATCTGTCGCCCCGGCCTTGTGCCGGGGCGACCTGCGTTCGGGAAATTGTGCCTGGGGACTGGGTACTTGTGGTACCGTATGCGGCCGACATGTGAGGAACTGCGAGCGAGGAGGCTTGAGCGTGTCAGATCAGAACGAACAAACCAAGGTGGACAGTCAGCAGGTTGCGGCCGTCTACGATGCGCGGACGCTGGGCACACCCAAGATGCTTGTGCTGGGCCTCCAGCACATGTTCGCCATGTTCGGCGCGACCATTCTCGTGCCGGTGCTCACCGGGCTTTCGGTGTCGGACACGTTGTTGTTCGCCGGGGTGGGCACGCTTATGTTCCACCTGTTCGCCAAGGGCAAGGTGCCTGCCTTCCTTGGCTCGTCATTCGCCTTTATCGCAGGCTATGCGGCCATCGCACCCAACGGTGAGGCCGAGCTTTTGCCCTATGCCTGTTTGGGCGTGGCCATTGCTGGTCTGCTCTACCTGGTGCTTTCGGCCCTGTTCATGGTGTATGGCCCCAAGCGCGTGATGCGCTTTTTTCCGCCGATTGTCACGGGTCCCATCGTCATTTGTATTGGCCTGATTCTGGCAAGCTCCGCGATTGAGAACTGTGAGACCAACTGGTTTGTGGCCCTGGTGGCGGTGGCCGTGATTGTTATCGCTAATATCTTTGGGCGCGGCATGATCAAAATTATCCCGATTCTGCTGGGCGTGGTGGTGGCCTACGCGCTGGCGGCGGTGCTGGGTGAGGTTGATTTTACCGAGGTGGCCGAGGCTTCTTGGATTGGCCTGCCATTCACCTGGGAAAACACTGTCTTCTCCCTCTTTGGCGAAAACTTTGACAGTGGGCTTGCCATCACGGCCACCATCACCATTGTGCCGCTGGCCTTTGCCACGATGATCGAGCATATCGGGAATGTGTCGGCCATTAGCTCCACCTGCAATCGCAACTATATTGCCGAGCCTGGATTACATCGCACCCTGTTTGGCGACGGGCTGGCTACCACGGTGGCCTCGCTTTTTGGAGCACCGGCCAACACCACCTACGGCGAAAACACCGGCGTGCTGGCGCTGACCCGGGTGTTTGACCCTCGCGTGGTGCGCTTGGCGGCAGTTTTTGCGATCGTGCTGTCGTTTTGCCCGAAGTTTGCGGCGGTTATCTCGGCCATGCCGGCAAGCGTTATCGGTGGGGTGTCGCTTGTGCTCTACGGGATGATTTCGTCGGTGGGTATTCGCAACCTCATTGAAAACCAGGTGGATTTCACCAAGAGCCGCAATGTGTTGGTGGCGGCCTTGGTGCTGGTGCTGTCGCTGGGGATTGCCTACAGTGCCGCCGGGGCGATTGTCGTAGCGGTGGGCGGCATTGAGGTGTCGCTGTCGGGTCTTGCCGTGGGCTCGCTTGTGGGGATTGTGCTCAA
>CAYTIS010000048.1:0-5680 GCA_964438035.1 uncultured Slackia sp. | reverse complement strand
GTGAGGCTGCCTCCTTGCGGGAGCTTTCCCGCGCGCTTAGCACCCTCGGCATTCCTCCTTTGGACAGATAATTCATGAAAAACGCCAGCTACACACGGCATTGCTGAGCGGGAACGGTATCCTCCCTCGGGTTGTAACGCGGATGCCTACCGTGCATCCGCGCGACCCTATCGAGAAAGCGAGCTGCATGAAAAAGGCGTCAATCATCGTAGGCAAGATCCTCCTGTTCTTTGTGGGATGGGCGATTCTGGCCGGGATGGTCGATATTCCCAGCAGCGATGCGGCGGTGTGGAGGTTTTTCGCCGAACTCGTGCCCCTTGTAGCCTTGATGCTGTTCACCGTCGTGTTTTTGCTCTTTGAGAAGGGCGCGGTGAAAATCCCCATCATGGAAAACGCCAAGAAGGGTGCCATCTCTGGCCTGATCACGGGGCTGGTGTGGATTGGCTCGGTGGTCGGCATCCTCATGTCCGGTGGCTATCTGGCCGTTGTCGGACAAAACCAGGTAACGTATCTGTGGCTGTGGCTGGCCTCGGCCTTCTTAAACGTTGTCATGCAGGAGCTGCTGATCAGGGGCTATATGTATCAGCTGGTCAAGACGCACTACAGCCTGCCCACGGCCGTCACCTTCACCACGCTGCTGTTCACCGCCCTGCACTGGGAGGCCATCGAAACGGGGGTCATCCCCACGCTCAACGTGATTAGCATGTGCCTGTTCACCACCGCCCTCTATGAGGCGAAAAAGACCCTCCTTGCACCCATCATGGCGCACGCGGCCTGGAACCTTATCGGGGCCGTCGTTTTGGGCTGCGTGAGTTTGGCCGATGACTATCCAAGCTTGTTTGTGAGCGTAGCCTACGGCGACACCTTGTGGTCGGGCGGTTCGGCCACCATTGAGGCCAGCCTGGCCACGACCATCGTCAACGTGGTCTTGCTCCTTATCTTCTTTGCTCTCGCTGCGAAAAAGCAGGCAAAGAAGTAGGGCGGCGCCCCCTTACCCCATCGTGCGTATTCTGCGCAGGGAGTCTGAAAATTCAGCAGAAGGCGATCCAGCGCCGCACAGCGTCCAGGACTTGCTTGGTATAAATGCGGGCAAGCTATCAATTTGTCCGGGTGTTGGGCTTTAAGGGAGCCGGGTTGTCCCGGCCCTCCCTGTGTTGGTGCCCGGATGAGTTTGATCAAGTCCGTGCGTTTCCGCACTCAGGAACACGCATGAACCCGACGATTGGAAGTCCATGGATATCATTTTGATGATTGTTTTAATCGCCATCGTGCTGGGCGTTCTTATCTTTGTGCACGAGGGCGGTCACTTTTTGGCGGCGCGCATGTGTGGCGTGCGGGTGGCCGAATTCATGATTGGCCTGCCCGGCCCCAGCGCAGGCTTCACCTATAAGGGCACGCGCTTTGGCGTGACGGCGGTGCCCCTCGGCGGCTATGCCAAGGTCTGCGGCATGGAGGCCGGTCGCGAAAATCCCCACATCGAAAAAGCCCTGGCCTACACCTATGAGCGCGGCACCGTCTACGCCGATGATGTGGCTGAGGCCTTGGGTATCAGCCTGGATGAGGCAATTGAGGTGCTCTACGTGCTGGAGGACTGGGGCTGCCTTGATGGTCCGAACAAAAAAGACGAGCACAACGTGTTTCGCACCCGGGGCTATCGCGACAAGAAGCGCGGCATTGAGCTGGTTCAGGGCACGCCGCGCCCCTTTGAGGATGCCCACAGCCTCTATCTGGAGGAGCGCTCGCACACCTATCGAGCCCTGCCGTTTTGGAAGCGCGCGGTCATTTTGCTGGCCGGCATCTTCATGAACCTGCTCTTTGCCATCCTTGCCTTTATCGTTATCTTCTCCATCTTGGGGCTTGATATGACCTACACGGATGGCACCGTCTATCACATCACGATGAACCCGCTGGAGTCCATCCAGATGGGCTTTATGGTGATTGTCACCACGGTGGATGCCGTGGCAAGCCTCTTTAATCCTGAGACTGCCGCCACGGTGGTGTCCCAGTCTACGAGCGTGGTGGGTATGGCCGTCATGTCGGTGGACTACGCGGCGGCAGGCCCCTCGTGGTTCCTCTACTTCATGGCGGTGATTTCGGTGTCGCTGGGAATCATGAACCTCTTGCCCATCCCGCCGCTTGATGGCGGGCGCTTCGTGATCGAGATTTTCCAGAAGGTGTCCCGCCGGACGGTAGGACCCAAGGTCATGAACGCCCTAAGCGTGGCGGGGATGGTGCTCTTCCTCGCGTTTTTCCTGTTCATGGTGAATCAGGATGTGCAGCGGTTTGTCTTTGGTAACTGGGGATAGGGGGGAGCGCATGAAACCTCATGAACATACCCGTCGTGCGATGGTGGGATCGGTACCGGTGGGTGGCGGTGCCCCCTGTGCCGTTCAGTCCATGCTCACCGCCTCAAGCGATGACCCCCAGGCCAACCTCGCGCAGATTAACCAGCTCGCCTCGGCCGGCTGCGAGATTGTGCGTATGGCCATCCCTCGCAAGGCCGCGCTTGATACCTTTGAGGCCGTTTGCGCCGAAAGCCCCATCCCTGTGGTGGCTGACGTCCATTTTGATGCCACGATCGCCCTTGAGGCCGCCCGCCGGGGCGCTTCTAAGCTGCGGATCAACCCCGGCAATATCGGCGGTTGGGAAAAGGCCGACGCGGTCATTGACGCCGCAGGTGAAGCGGGCATTCCCATCCGCGTGGGCGTGAATGCGGGCTCGCTTGATGAAAAGCTTAAGGCCCGCACCGATCTGACCCTGCCCGAGAAGCTCGCCGCCTCGGCCATCGACTACGTGCGCCACTTTGAGGAGCGCGGCTTTCATGATGTGGTGGTGTCAGCCAAGGCCCACGACGTCATGACCACCGTGCGCACCTACCGCATGCTCTCGCGCGAGATTCCTCAGGTGCCCCTGCATATCGGCATCACCGAGGCCGGCACCCTCATGCAGGGTACGGTCAAGTCGGCAACGGGTCTGGGCATCCTGCTGGAAGAGGGGATAGGCGATACCATGCGCATCTCGCTCACCGATGATCCCCTTGAGGAGGTGCGCGCCTGCTGGCTGCTTCTTTCGGCACTTGACCTGCGCAGACGCGGGCCTGAAATAATCAGCTGTCCCACCTGCGGGCGCTGCCAGATCAACCTTATCGACCTGGCCAAGGAGGTGGATGCGCGCCTGGCCAGCTGCTCCAAGCCGCTGAAGGTGGCCGTGATGGGCTGCGTGGTCAACGGTCCGGGTGAGGCTGCCGATGCCGACATCGGTGTGGCCTGCGGCTCAAGTTCCGGCGCCCTGTTCGCGGGCGGTAAGATCTTGCGCCGCGTGCCCGAGGCCGGTATTGTGGACGCCCTTATGGAAGAGATTGAGAAGATGAAGGTGGCCCCATGACCTCTTGTGCCGTCCTGCGCATGAGCGCCCTGTACGCTCCCACGCTCAAAGAAGATCCCAGCGATGCCGACATCGTTTCGGCAAAGCTGCTCACGCGCGCGGGCATGATTCGCAAGGAGGCGGCGGGCCTGTACACCTTTTTGCCGCTGGGCATGCGCGTGCTGCGCAAGATTGAGGCCATCGTGCGCGAGGAGATGGATGCCCACGGCGGCCAGGAGATTCTCATGCCCTTTGTGCAGCCGGCCGAGCTGTGGCATCAAAGCGGGCGCTGGGATGCCTATGGTCCTGAGCTTATGCGCGTGACCGATCGCCACAACAATGACTTTGTACTGGGCCCCACCCACGAAGAAATCATTACTGACCTGGTAAAAAATGAGCTTCGCAGCTACAAGGATCTGCCCTGCAATCTCTATCAGATTCAGGTGAAGTTCCGCGATGAGCGTCGCCCCCGCTTTGCTCTTCTGCGCGGGCGTGAGTTTGTGATGAAGGATGCCTACAGCTTTGATGCCGACGAGGCGGGGCTGGATGTCAGCTACGCTCTTATGCGTCAGGCCTACATACGCATGTGCGAGCGCATGGGGCTGGACTATCGCATCGTGCAGGCTGATTCCGGCCAGATCGGCGGCAACGCCTCCGAGGAGTTCATGGCTCTGGCCGACACCGGCGAGGCGGAGCTGGTTCACTGCGCCTGCGGCTATGCGGCTGACGTGGAGGCTGCCGCCTGCGCGCCAGAGCCTCAAGCCTATCCCGCCCAGGCCTGCGAAACAATTGCCACACCCGGCGTGCATACCATCGCCGAGCTGGCCGCCCACCTGGGCTGTGCGGAGGCCGCCTGCGTCAAGGCGTTTTCGTGCAAGGATGCCCAAGGGGGCATCTGGGTGCTGTTTGTGCCTGGTCACTATGAGGTTAATGATGTGAAGGCCGAGCGCGTGGTGGCGGGCTTCACCCCGCTTTCCGACGAGGAGATGAAAGAGGCAGGTCTGGTCAAGGGCTCGATGGGGCCGGTTGGTCTGCCTCAGGGCGTGAAGGTGGCTGCCGATGAGAGCCTGCGCAGCCTTGAGCGCTGGGTGGTGGGAGCCAACGAGGATGGCTATCACCTGGTGGGTGCCAAGCAGGGGGAGGACTTTGCGGTGGATGTATGGGCGGATATGTGCCTGGTGCGTCCGGGCGATGCCTGCCCCGTCTGCGGTGCGCCCCTTGAGCATGCGCGCGGCATCGAGGTGAGCCAGATCTTCAAGCTGGGCGATAAGTACTCCCAGGTCATGGGGGCAACCTTCATGGATGAGGACGGCTCGGAAAGGCCCTTCATGATGGGCTGCTACGGCGTGGGTGTGTCGCGGGCCATGGCGGCGGCGGTGGAGCAGAGCCATGACGAGTTTGGCATCATCTGGCCTGCGGGGATTGCTCCGGCCCACGTGTGCGTGGTGCCGCTCACGGTGGGCGATGAGCAGGTGGCCCCCGCTGCTGAGGAGCTGGCGGCGTCCTTGGCCCGCTCTGGTCTTGAGGTGGCCCTTGATGATCGCGATGAGCGTGCGGGCGTGAAGTTTGCTGACAACGATCTGATTGGCTGGCCCGTCCAGGTGGTGGTGGGCAAGCGGGGCCTCGCGGAAGGTACCGTGGAGGTGAAAAACCGGGCCACGGGCGAAAAGACGTCCGTAGCCCTGACCGATACCTTCGCAGCCGTCTGCGCGATTCTGGGCTAAGCGACTGGCTTTGGGCTGCTGCGTGAGTGGCTTTGTGCGGTCCTATTCGGTGTTCGGCATCCTCGCGCGGCGAGCGGCTCCTGTGAAGCTCTTGAGAGCGGTCGCGGAGGGCGGTGTCGAGGCTTAGGCGATAGATAATCGCAGGGCACAGGCGCATACAAGCTGCTATAATCGAACTAAGCGGTGTCCCGTCGGGTCGGGCAGCATCGTTGGTTTTGAAAACCCCGCGTGGTTGCGATCCTTTAGCGGGGTTTTTCTATGCCTTCAATACTGTTCGCTACTCTCGGGTCAGGCCGATAATGGAAATCACAACGCTGAGAATCGCACAAACGGCGATAACAGTTTGAGTATCCATCGGCACCACCTCCTTTCAGAGATGCTGCCCGACGAGCGAAACACCGCTTCACGAATCATACCGTATGCTCCATGCGGTAGTGTGTGAGGGCGGTGTGCCGGATGGTGACACGCCTCCTACTTGATTCACTTAAATTCTTTAAAAAATTTCCAAAACACCAGTTCAGACGCTTTATGGGACAAAGTTGTTTCCTAGAAATGACCGGCGTTTCTCCGCTATCCTTCGTATCAGATAGCCG
>CAYTIS010000047.1:0-10546 GCA_964438035.1 uncultured Slackia sp. | reverse complement strand
AGGTGGGCAGCTGAGCCAAGTGCTGCGCCCAGATCGCGGGCAATCGAGCGAATATAGGTGCCCTTAGACACCACCAGGCGCAGATCCCACCAGGCATTTCCCGCATCAGGACTGCCCCCTATCTCCACCAGCTCGGCGGAGAAAATCTCCACCTCACGCGGCGTCAGTTCAATGACAGTACCAGCGCGAGCCGCTTCGTAACCTTTGACTCCCCCGCGTTTGAGAGCGCAGTAGGCGGGAGGCAGCTGACGCTGGATACCCACTAGGGCCTGGGCGTGCTGGGCGGCGAAGGCCGGGTCAAGCACCTGGGGTGGCACCTCTGCCGTGCGCACGGGACTACCCTGGGCGTCATCGGTATCGGTGGCAACACCAAAGACGATGCGGGCTTCGTAGGCCTTGTTCTGGCTGACAAGATAGGGTTCGAGGCGCGTAGCCGGACCCACGCACACAGCCATGGCCCCGGTGGCTAAAGGATCAAGCGTGCCGGTGTGGCCTACGCGACGCTCCCCAAACACACGTCGCACCTGGTTCACCACGTCATGCGAGGTCATGCCCTGGGGCTTATCCACCCCCACCACACAGCTGACCCCACTTGCGCCGCGCCTCATCGGGCCTTGTCCTCGCAAAGCCTATCAAGGTAGCCGGGTAAAAGCTCACGGGCCTGAGCCAGGCTGCCTTCGAAGGTGAAACCAGCCGCCGCCTTATGCCCTCCCCCACCAATGGTGCGGGCAAGGGTCGACACATCAAGCGTGGGATCTTTGGCGCGCAGGCTGCCGCGCACGGATGAGTCCTGTTCACGCAGGATGCATGACACCCGCACACCCTCAAGGGAGCGCAGCACATCCACCAAGGGATCGGCGTCGGCCTTCACCGCATTGCAGGCATCAAAATCCGCACGACTCAGGCGGGAGGGCACCCAGGCCCCATCGGCCCCCCCCTGCATGTTCTCGATAATGCGGCGCTCAAGCTCAAGCGAGGCCCGCGTGCGACGCTGATAGGCCTCGCGCGAGGCTAGGGCGGGATCGGCCCCGGCCCGCACCATTTCAGCAGCAGCGAACAAGGCATCCGCTGTGGTGTTGTGGTACTGAAAGCGCCCCGTGTCAGTCATGAGGGCAGCATAGAGGCAGGTTGCCATGGGCGGCGTAGGCTCAAGGCCCATGAGCTTGATGAGGTTCCACACAAGCATGCCCGTAGCCGGAGCATCGGTATACACGTAGGTGTACTCCGCCATAGTGGTGGGCACCTCGTGGTGATCGATGGTGAAGCGGACCGATGCGCGCTCATGCAGGGACGCTGCTGTACCCAAACGCGAGACAATGGGCACGTCGGTGGCGACAAAGGCACCGACGTGCCCATGATAGTCCGCCGCCTTAATAAGATCGTGGGCGCCAGGCAGGTAGGCCAGGCTGGGATCAACCGCCGCGTCTTCAGCTAACACGCAGGTCACACGCTTGCCCAGGGCCTTGAGCGCCCAGGCCAGGCCCAGCTGCGAGCCAATGCAGTCGCCATCGGGGCTGACATGCCCGCATATCACAAAATCGTCCAGCTCCACAAAGGCCCGGGCGATCTCCTCTAAGGTAGTGTTGGTTTGAGGGGATGTGCCCATGGGCTAGTCCTCGCTTCGCGGGAGTGCAAGAGCCTCATCGGTGCCGCGTGAGGTGGCATTGCGCTCAGCGTCGCGGGCGATGGCATCGCCGATGCGCTGAGCCTCATCCACGCTGGAATCGAGGAGAAAGCGCAGTTCAGGCGTGACACGCCAGGCAAGAGCGCGCCCCAAAAGAAAGCGAATCCGCCCGCGTGCGGCCTCAAAGCCGGCCGCCGCCTCCTCATAGCGGGCGGGGGCAACGGTGTAAAACACATTGCAGTAGCTGCGGTCAAAGCTCACTTCGCAACCCGTCACGGTGACCAGGCTCAGGCGCGGATCACTCACGTCGTAGAGCAGGATGTTTGCAAGCGCCTCGCGCGCCTGCTCATTGGCCTTGCGGCTTGCGCCGGATTGTTTCATAGGTTCGGCCCCTCCCCAATGATGAAGGCGCAGGACCGCTGTGCTGCCCTGCGCCCTGTTGTGTCGTAAGGTCTGTCTGACTGCCTTAGGCTGTGCGCTCGATCTCTTCGATGCGGTAGCCCTCGATAACATCGCCTACCTTGATGTCTTGGTAGCCGTCCACGCCGATGCCGCATTCGTAGCCCTGCTTCACCGTCTTCACGTCGTCTTTGAAGCGGCGCAGCGACGAAATCTTGCCCTCGAAGATGATGGTGGAATCGCGCACCACGCGCACCTTGTCGTCGCGGCTGATTTCGCCCTCGGTGATATAGCAGCCCGCCACATTGCCCACCTTGGGTACGCGGAAGACCTCGCGTACCTCGGCGCTGCCCGTGTCACGCTCCACAATCTCGGGGGCGAGCATGCCCACGCGTGCGGCGTTGATATCCTCGATGGCCTGGTAGATAACGCGATAGAGGCGAATGTCTACCTTTTCGGCCTCGGCCGCCTTGCGTGCACCGGCGGTGGGGCGCACATTAAAGCCGATGATGATGGCGTCGGAGGCAGCGGCCAGGGTCACGTCGGTTTCGGTCACGCCACCCACGGCGGAGTGGATGATTTCGATTCTAACCTCGGACTGATCCATCTTCTCGAAGGCATCGCGCAAAGCTTCGATGGAACCCTGGACATCGGCCTTAACCACAAGGTTCAGCTCGGTAGCTCCGCCCTCGATACGGTCGAACAGGTCATCGAGGCTCATATGGCCACGGGATTCCTGGGCGGCCAGGCGGGCACGCAGGGCTCGTTCCTCGGCCAGCTTGCGAGCATCGCGCTCATCCTCAAACACGCGGAACTCATCGCCTGCGGTGGGCACGCTTGAGAGGCCTAAAATCTCCACCGGGTCGGAGGGGCGGGCCTCCTTGGCCTGCTCGCCTCGGGGGCTGACCAGGGCGCGTACACGGCCATGACTGGTACCAGCCACCACGGCATCGCCGGGCTTGAGGGTGCCGCGCTGTACCAAAACGGTGGCCACCGGGCCGCGTCCCTTGTCCAGGTTGGCCTCGATGACAAAGCCGGAGGCCAAGGCATCGGGGTTGGCCTTAAGCTCCAGCACGTCAGCCTGGAGGATGATGGTTTCCAGCAGCTCATCAATCCCGATGTTTTGCTTGGCGGACACGTTGACGAACATGTTTTGACCGCCCCACTCCTCGGGAATGACACCATGTTCTGTAAGCTCCTGGCGCACGCGGTCGGGGTTGGCGCCGGGCTTGTCGATCTTGTTCACCGCCACCACGATGGGCACGTTTGCTGCCTTGGCATGACTGACAGCCTCCACCGTCTGGGGCATTACGCCGTCGTCAGCTGCCACCACCAGCACGATCACGTCGGTGACCTGAGCACCACGGGCACGCATGGCAGTAAAGGCCTCGTGACCCGGCGTGTCAATAAAGGTGATTTGGCGCCCGTTGATGTTGGTAACCGAGGCACCGATGTGCTGGGTGATGCCACCGGCCTCACCTGCGGCCACGCCGGTGTGGCGAATGGCATCAAGCAGCGAGGTCTTGCCGTGATCAACATGGCCCATGACGGTGACCACGGGCGGACGGGGCTTGAGGTCTTCCTCCGCATCGGAGTACACCACCGCGTACTCCTCCTCAGGCGAGACCACGCGCACCTTGCGACCCATGTCATCGGCGATAAGCTCCATGAGCTCATCAGACATGGTCTGGGTGACCGTGAGCGCCTGGCCCAGGAAGAAAAGCTTTTTAACAATTTCACCCGAGGCCACCCCCAACAGCTCAGCAAACTCACCCACGGTGGCACCCTGGGGAATCTCCACCACGCTGTCGTCCAGCACCAAGTCGGGATCGATACCGCGCTCCAAGGCCTCCTGGGCCATGCGCTCGCGCTGCTGCTTCTCACGCTTTTCCTTGCGCTTCTTGCGCCGGCCCTCTCCCTCGGTGGTGGTGGCAGCAGCCACCGCTGCACGCGCATCGGCCAGAACCTTTTCACGCTGCATCTTCTCGGCCTGAACCGCCATCTGAGCGTAGCGATCCTCGGAGGTCATGAGCTCGGGAACTTCGGGCTCAAAGCGATGCGAGGTATGGGCTTTGGGAGCCTGCTTGCCGCCTGTGCGTTTTTTGCCGGAGCGGGCAGGCTGCTGTTTGCTTGCCTGCTTCTCCGCAGAGATGCGAGCGTTTTCGGCCTCAATCTGGGAGAGAAGCGTGTCGTATGAGGGCTTGGGTGCCGCAGTGGGCGCAGGGCGCTTGACCTGGGGCGCAGGTGCCGGCTGCGGCTTGGCCGTCTTTTTGGCGGCGCGGTTGGCAAGGGCTTCGGCCACGGCCTTTTTCTTGGCTACCTCAGCGGCAAGGCGAGCAGCCCGGGCCTCAGCGGCCTGGCGGGCGCGACGCTCGGCCTGAGCGGCCTTTTGCTCCTCAATTTGGCGGGCCAGGCTGGACAGGCCAGAAGACACCGTGGATGCCGGAGCGGGAGCAGGCTTTTTTCGCGCAGCAGGAGCGGGGACGGGAGTGGGAGTGGCAGGCTGGCTTTCGGGAGCCTCGCGATTGCGGCGGGCACGCTCGGCATCGCGCAGGGCACGCTCGCGCTCCACGGCCTCACGCCGGGCGCGCTCGGCTTCGGCCTGCTCCTCAGCCTTCTTCGCCGAAGCGGCCTTAACGGCAGCGGCAGCCTTGGGGTCAATCTTGGCAGCCACCTTCTCGCTTAGCTCAGGGGCAATCTTTTTACGAATCTCGGCGACGTTGTCCTCGGTCAAGACACTGGCGTGGCTTTTCGCCGGGATCTTCATGTCCTGGATGCGAGAAAGCAGCTCCTTATTGTCCATGCCGAACTCTTTCGCCAGCTCATGAACTCTCATGCGGGGCATCCGATTCTCCTCGTCTTTCGGCTTCCTACTTACTCGCCGTCGCCATGGATGCCGCAGTA
The DNA here is from genome assembly GCA_964438035.1 of uncultured Slackia sp. GTDB lineage: Bacteria > Actinomycetota > Coriobacteriia > Coriobacteriales > Eggerthellaceae > Slackia. The sequence continues at coordinate 5,619 of CAYTIS010000047.1, read as the reverse complement.
GCGGCTATTGGGACGCGCATGGTTGCGGCAGGGGGTGCCATCCTCGCCGACGTAGGCGCACAGCTCGCTGTCTTCCTCGGGCTCCTCGTCGATGAGCATGTTTTCGTCGGCCTGCTCAATGCTGAAGCTGGCCGATTTGATGTCGATGTGCCAGCCGGTCAGGCGCGCGGCCAACCGGGCGTTTTGGCCCTCTTTGCCGATGGCCAAGGAAAGCTGATCATCGGGCACGATGACGGTGGCATAGTGATTTTCCTCATCCACTATCACGCGGTTGACGCGGGCGGGCGAGAGCGCATGGGCCACATACACTGAGGGGTCATCATCCCACTGGATCACGTCCACTCGCTCGTTGCGCAGCTCCTCAACCACCATGCGCACGCGGCTGCCCTTGGGGCCAACGCAGGCACCCACCGGATCAAGCCGGGGTTCGCGGCTGGACACGGCCACCTTGGATCGGGCACCGGGCTCGCGGGCCACGTTCTTGATTTCCACCATGCCGTCGTAGATTTCAGGCACCTCAATCTCAAAGAGACGGCTGATCAGCTCGGGATGGGTACGCGAGACCACGATAGTGGGCCGGGCGGCCTCACCGCGCGCACGCGGTTCAAGTGCGTTGGGATCGCGCACTTCGATAATCAGCACCTTGAGGCGCTGGTTGTGACGATAGTGCTCGCAGGAGGGGCGCTCATTGCGCTCGGAGGGATTGCGCTTGGTGTCATAATGCGGCAGCTCCGCCTCCACCCCATCGCGGATTTTGATGATGGTGAAATCAGGGGTGACCTGCAAGACCGTACCGGTAACGATATCGCCCACGCGGCCGGAGAACTCCTCGTAGATGCTTTGACGGCCGGCCTCGCGCACCATGGCGGCGATGACGCTCTTAGCGTTTTGGGCGGCGATGCGGCTCACGTTGTCAGGGGTCACGTCGCGCTCAAGAAACTCGGTGTATTCGTTGGCCTCCTCGTCATAGGACTCCTCGACGGGAACCAACTCATAGACATAAATACGACCGGAGGATCGATCGATGGTCACGCGGGCGTCCCACTCCAGGTCAAGAATGTGTTGGTAGCTGCGGGCCAGCGAGGCCTCCAGGCGCTCAATCAGGTAGAACTCGTCTATCTTTTTCTCACGTGCTAGGGCCTGAAGGGCCTCCATCAGTTCGGATGCCACGATGTCCTCCTTGGTCTCTCATGCGGGCGGGCGCGGGCGCCGATGGTGTGCGGGCTGCGCCAGAGTGCGGGGTGGCCTTATGCGGCCGACCGAGCTTGGGGCCTGTGCGGCCAGATGGGCTACGTAAATTCGATCTTGCCTTTGACATTAGCTCTCTTAATGCTGCTGAAGGGGATGACAAGGCGCTGGCCCTCAATATCAAGGAGCACCTCGTCACGCTCGGCATCGTAGCCGGCCAAGACCGCGTTGAAGCGGCTTTTACCCTCAAGCGACTCGGCGGTAACGATGCAGACATCCTCACCTGCAAAGCGAGCAAAGTGCTCGGGGGTGCGCAGCGGCCGATCGACGCCAGGCGAGCTGACCTCTAAGGTGTAGGCACCCGGGAAAGGATCCAGCTCATCCATGATCTGGTTGACCCACTCCTGGGCAGCAGCCACATCATCGAAGACAATGCCCCCGGGCTTGTCCAGATACACCCTAATGGTAGGTGCCTTGCGCGCGCCGACGATCTGGATGGTCACCACCTCGAAGCCCTCATGGGCAGCACGCGGCTCAAGCGCGGCCAAGATGGCTTGTTCCTTGGCGGAAAGCATGCCGCCTCCTTTCTTCCTGGCGATACCAATCCCCGATGCGCGGATGCACGCCGAGGCGACTGTGAGGGGGAGCAGAGCCCTCTGAGAGCGGAGGGCCGCCTGGCCGCCTGCGCAGGCGGCTTCGTACCACGCTACCGGGAGGCTCCATCCTCACCCTGCGAAGCGCCACCGCTCCGCCCCGCGCGAGGACTGAAAGGCCCTCATACAAAAAGAAAGCGGGATGAACCCACTTTCTCTCATGCGCGAAAAAGTTGTAGTGCACCGGGCTGGCCAGTGCGCATGCCTTTATACCACACCGCAGGCACACCCACAAGGGAAACGTAAAAAACCTCAGGCAACGTGGTCAGTATCAGATTTTGATCCCAGAGTCAAGGTGTCTTGGCGCTACACAGCCTTGTGCAGCCTTAAACGCCCCTTTTTCGCGCTGCGCGGGCGGTCTTTTGGGGAACATGAGGCGGCAGATGGCGAATCCTATTTCTTGGACAGTTTTGTCATATTGAGGCAGGCTGTAACGGCTTCGCAATGATGAAAGCTTGGTGAAAGACCTGTTGGGGAAACTTAGATTATCAAATCCAATGAATTGGGTGAAATAGAGAGGAAATACCTATTGGTTTTGTGTGCTTTTGCTGCTCATAATGTGCATTAGGTTTGATGTCGGCTTCGAGGGAAGGATGGACGGCAGCAAAGAGGCCGCCAGCGGCGTGGCTCTGCGTTAAGCGGGTCGCTTCGTCCTCGGTCGCGGCCCGGCACATGCTCCCCACGAAGACGGCATCAAAGGGGCTTCGAGATACCACAACATTCGGCTGTCTATCTTGGTAAGGAGGACTCAATGAGTGCAGCAGCTGAAAGGGCACGGAAGTATTTGTTCGCCATCGCCACCGTATACATGTGCTATCTAACACACGGTGTGCAGGCGATCATCTTCAGCCAGAACCAGGTCAATTTCTACACCCAGTGGGGCTTCACCGATGCCACTGCGGGTGCCGCAGCCGTGTCGCTGGCCATCACCTGGACTGGTGTGGGTAAGTTCGTCTCCGTCTGGATTGGCGGCGAGATTTCCGACCGCATCGGCCGCAAGATTCCGGCGGTGCTGGGCGGCGTTTTGTACATCATCTCGTTTGTCATCATGCTCGTCACCGACAACGCCACGGTAGCCTGTGTGGCAGGCTTCCTCTCCGGTGTTGCCACCTCGGGCTTCTGGGACGGATCGCTCTATCCGGCCATCGCCGAGGCATCCCCGCGCTATTCGGCCTCTACCACTATCGGCATCAAGGCTGTCATCAGCGTCTCAGGCATCATCTATCCCCTGTTTGCGGCTATGAACTCGGGTGATTCCTGGCACATCAACATCTGGATTCCCATCGTGATGTCGGTCGTGGCTACCGTGTTTGCCATCATCACCCCCTTTGTCTACGACGACGAGCGCAAGGAGAAGGTCGAAGATGACTCCTCTGGTGCCACCAACGCAGCCGAAGCCGAAATTCAGGCCGCCAAGGATGCCATGCTTCAAAAGCCCACGGCCTTGACCAATTTTGTCACCCTGTTCTTCGGCTTTGTCATCATGTTCATCATGTACGGCGCGCAGCAGTACTCCAAGTCCTTTGGCATCAATAACCTGGGGCTTGACTCGGTGGCCGCCGCTGGCATGACCTCTATCTACACCGCCGGCTCCATCATCGCAGTGCTGTTCTGGGCCTGGATGATGGGTAAGCTGCGCTGGACCCCCATCAAGGTGATTCTCATCGACGCGATTTTGTCGGCTGCCGCCCTCGCCCTGGTGATTTTGGCCCTGCCGCTGGGTCTGGGCGCTGGTGTGGTCTACATCGCGATTGCGGTTCTGGGCTTTGGCGCTGCGGGTGGCATGCTGCAAACCGGCGTAAGCCTGCGCCAGATGATGTGCCCCGGTCCGCGCGGACGCAACGTGGGTATGTACTACACCTTCATGGGTGCCGCTTCGGTATTCTTGCCCTTCATTGTGAGCGCCATGACCACGGCCACAGGTGAAGCCTCCGCCGTGTGGATCATGATGATTCTCCTGCTGATTGCCTCTGTGCTAGCCATTCTCATGTCTCTCTATGTCATCGCCCAGCACAAGAAGCAGTTTGGCGAAAACCCCATGAAGCCCATGAAGGACTAGCGCGTCATAACCAGTATGACCCACAAGGGTATTAGCAAAGGAGGCCCATCATATGGAACCGCTCAAGGGAATTAAGGTCGTCGACCTCACCACCTTCCTCGCCACCCCCACCACCGGCCGTGTACTGGGCGAGTGGGGCGCCGAGGTCATCAAGGTCGAGGCTGCCAAGGGCGACCCCACCCGCGTCAACCAGGCCGTGGTCTACGGCATGCCTTCCTCCGACGAGGAGAATCTGGCCTTTGACGTAGCCAATATGCACAAGCGCTGCATCAGCCTCAATCTCAAGTCCGAAACGGGCCTTGAGGTGATGCATCGCCTGCTTGCCCAGGCTGACGTATTCATCACCAACACACGCACCAAATCGCTTGCCAAGATGGGGCTTGACTGGGAAAGCCTGCATGCCAAATATCCCCGTCTGGTGATGGGCCACGGACTGGGCTATGGCAAGAAGGGTCCCGAAAAGGACAATGCCGGCTTTGACGTGACCTGCTACATGGGCCGTGGCGGCGTGTTTGGCACCACGGTCAACAAGGGGGATGCGCCCATGATCCCCACCAACGGCTATGGCGATTTCCAGGCCTCCATGTTTTTGGCCTCTGGTATTCTGGCCGCCCTCATTGGACGCGAGAAAACCGGTCAGGGCGACTACGTAACCTGTGCCCTACAGCACGCAGCCATCTATGCCCTGTCCGTGGGGATGATCTCGGCCCAGTACGGCAATCCCTATCCCAAGAGTCGCCTTGAGGTAAACAACCCGCTTAACAATGTCTTCCGTTCTAAGGACGACAAGTGGGTGGTGCTGTGCCTGCCCGAGTACGACCGTGACTGGCCGCGCGTCATGCAACTCATTGGGCGCGAAGAATTGGCGAAGCATCCCCAGTACTCCGTATGCGACACGGTAAATGCCGAGGGGTTGGCACCTGAGGTGACCGCGATTTTGGACGAGGGCTTTGCCCAGTTCACCTTGGCAGAGCTGCTGGACATGTTCCACGCCAATGACATGCCCTGCGAGCCTGCGCAGACCCCCACGGATGTCTATCAGGATCAAAACGCGATTATCAACGAGTACATCGCTGAGGTCCCCTACCCCGCAGGCCCCCGGTGGTGCCCCACCGTGCCCTGCCAGTTTGAGATTAATGACACGGCGCCGCTGCTTCCCACCGGCAAGATGGGCAGCGATACCGAGGCCGTCATGAAGGAGCTGGGCTACACCGACGAGCAGATTGCAGCCGCCGAGGCAGCCGGTGCCGTACAAGGCACCACCGACCTCGCCGTTTTGCAGGGCAAGGCGTAGAGGCCTTTCCCACTTCCGAAAAGGGCGGGGCGCTCCCCCGCCCTTTTTCTTTATGGTGTGCCGTTTTGGAGGGGACCTTTGATGATCGACGGCTTGAAGATCAATGCCGAGGCCGCGCAGCGCTACTATCAGCTTGGGTACTGGACTGACAAGACCCTCTGTGATGTGTGGAATACCCAGGTGCAAACGTATCCCGGCCGCATCTACGTCAAAGACGATCTGGGTGGGTGTTTGACCTACCAGCAGGTGGATGAACAAGCCGCGCGCCTGGCCACCTGGCTTGTTGAGAAAGCCGGAGTGCGCAATGGCGACGTGGTGAGCTTTCAGGTGCCCAAGTGGGTGGAGTTTTGCATCGTCTACGTTGCCTGCCTCAAGGTGGGCGCGGTTATGCATCCTTTGGCCACCAACTTCAATGGAAAGGATCT
>CAYTIS010000046.1:0-10992 GCA_964438035.1 uncultured Slackia sp. | reverse complement strand
GCCTCCTAGCGTATGAAGCCGAGTTCCTTCTTGAATTTCTTTGTGGGTGGAACCATGGCGTGGAATACGCACCAAACTCCATCCTTGTCCAAAAATCCCACCAACTCCACCATTCTGCCATCAGCCAGTGTGCCGATAGCTATCCAAAGCGGTGGGTCATCGGTCCCGTTTTTCTGCCTGCATCTCAAAGGGTTCTCCCATGCATACGCTACCTCAGCGGCTGTAAGCCCATGCTTGAGCGCGTGACCGTAAACCCTGACCATCAACTACCTCGACTAACAGAGTGGTATACCCATTCGTATACTTAGAAGTATACCATTTGAGGCGGTAGCTTCCACGTCCTCAGGGGCCTGTGGGGTCGGTGGAAAATGGGTGAACGGGTGCGGTGTTTTGTTATGATACTCGCGGCCCGTCGGGTGGCGGGCGTAAGAGGGGATGGATGGGTCCTGGTGGGCCCCACGGCCTTCAAAGCCGCTGTGAGGCGCGCAGAACGTCTCGGGTGCGTTCGATTCGCATACATCTCCGCCAAGGAACCTAACAGGGCCGCCTTGCGCGGCCCTGCGTGGCTGTGGGACTTAACTTTCCTACGAGCGCGCCGGCGGCTCTGTATTAGGTAAAGGACCTCGCAGGATGCCCCGCCATGATCGTTACCCTGCGACTCTGCGTGCGCGGGGCTTCTTTTTGAACCTTCTCCTTAGAGCATCAAAGCAACTCATTCAAGGTGCGTACATCGCCTGCGCGGCGGGTGAGCCTGCGTGCATCAAAGCACTCCAGCAAGGGGATGGCGTATTTGCGGCTTGTTCCCATTGCGTCCTTAAGTTCGGTGGCACTGGCCGAACCCTGCGCCTCCAGAGAGGCCTTGGCTGCCTCCCATGCAGCTTGGAAGGCTTTGGCGCTAAAGCAGAACTCTCCCACTCGCACCACCGTGCCCTGTCGTTCAAGGGCGGCAAGCGCGCGGCGGGCGAGGGCCGAATCAAGTCCTTCCTGGGCGATAAGCTGGTCGGCAGCAGGCGGTGTGGCTCCCGCTTCGGCAATGCGCTGGGCCAGCCGGCGCGCCGTCTGCTCCTCAAGCTGTTTGGCCCCCGCCCCGGCCTTGGGATGGGCGCAGCGTCCGGCCTCTAACACCACGCGCCCCTCATGCTCCAGATGCGCAAGCAGGGCGTCAAAGGCCATACTGCTCATCTTGTCATCTATCGTGCGGTGCAGGTTTGAAAGGGGAATCCCCCGGTCATGAGGGTTATCGGCGTGGAAGGCGAGCAGGGTGTTGTCCACCGAGGCGGCAAGCGACTGTAGGCGCGCCTTGGCGATGAAGCGCGGCTCCTTTCCCTCGGCGAGCTTGACGAGTACGCCCTTGGTAGCTTGGGCCTCCAGGCGGGCTTGACAGGTCTTAGGGGAAAGCCCGCAGATCCGCGCCACCTCTTCGGCCGTGGCGGGGCTGGGCGTGAGCGAAAAGGCCGCGTCGCAGGCGGCTTCTTCATCCTCCTGTACGAGGGATTGAAGCAAGGTGCGCTCTGCCTCGCGCAGGGTGGTGCGGCGCCGAGGGTGGGTAAGCAGCACCTCGCCGCCACCAATCACGCGCACGGGCGACATTGAGCGGATGACAAAGTGATCGCCCAGGTCGAGCGGCAGTTCCTCGTCCAGGCGAATCTGGGCGAAGGTGGCCTCGCGTTCAGCCATCTCATCAGCTCCGTCCATGAGCAGTACGCGTCCTTCGGTCTCGGAGGTGCCGTGATCTACGCGTACGCGGGTGCCGGTGCGAAGCGGCGTGCCCGTGCCATCGCCCAGGTACAGCAGTCGTGCGTCAAAGCGGTCGCTGGGTTCGATTACGCCTGGGGTGGCAAGCATCATGCCGGGTCGCACCTCGTCGGTGCCGATGGCGTTCAGGTTGAGGGCCGTGCGGTTGCCTGCGAAGGCGGTGGCAACGGGCGTGCTGTGCTCCTGGACCGAGCGTACGCGCACGCGAGTTGCGGCGGGCAGCAGCTCCAGTTCGTCTCCGGCGCTCACCGTGCCGCTCCACAGGGTGCCCGTGACCACGGTGCCCGCGCCCTTGATGGTGAAGGAGCGGTCGATGGGCATCCGTGCGCACCCGCCGCGTTCTTCGTGGCGCAGTCCTGAGGCCACCTGGGCAATGACCTGGCGCAGCTGCTCAAGCGAGGCCGGGTCATGGACAGAGGTGGGTACGATGGGCGCCTGGGCATAGGGGGTGCCAGCCAGCGCAGCGCGAATTTCCTCGGCGATGAAGTCGCGCCAGTCCTCGTCCACCAGATCGGTTTTGGTGAGGGCTACGACGAGGGTGCGGATGCCCAACAGCTCAATGACCTGGAGGTGTTCGACGGTTTGCGGCATGATACCGTCGTCGGCGGCGATACACAAAAGCGCAAAGTCGATGCCGGTTGATCCGGCGATCATCTGGCGCACGAAGCGCTCGTGGCCGGGCACATCCACCACGCCCACCGCGCTTTTGTCGGGGAGCTCAAGGCGGGCAAATCCCAGCTCAATGGTAATGCCTCGACGCTTTTCTTCCTTGAGGCGGTCGGGGTCGGTACCGGTGAGGGCCAGTACGAGGGAAGATTTGCCGTGGTCGATGTGCCCGGCGGTACCCAGCACCAGGTTGCGCGTGGGCAGAAAGCTAGCTTGAGGGCTGGCGGCTTCGGGCTTGGATTCGAAGTTGGAGTTGGCTCCAGGCTTGGCTTGCGTCATAGTCAGGCCTCCTCAGTTACGTAAGCGTGGGCCTCATTGGCCTCAAGCGTGGTGAAGTAGGCGGCGAAAGCTTGGGCCACTTCGTCAAGTTCTGCCTGGTCAATTAAGGTGCGGACATCGGCGAGCACCGCTTCTTTCTTGATGCGGCAAATCACGGGAATATCGCGCTGCTGCGTGAGGAAGCGCTCGCAGGACTGTGCGTCGCCTTTGAGGAAGGACACGCGCACGGCAAAGCTCTCAAAATCGCGCAGGGGAAGGGCACCGCCGCCTGCCCGTGCTATTTCGCTCACCACCTCAAGCTGGGCGCAATCCTCAGGAAGTGCCCGCTCAAGTCGTTCTTTGAGGGCATCGGCTCGTCTGCGCACTACCAGGGGATCTTCGGAGAGCATCCGCAGGGTGGGAATCTTGGATCGCGCCGCATCGGCATCAAGACACAGGCGCAGCGTGGCCTCAAGCGCGGCAAGGGTCATCTTATCCAGGCGTAGTACCCGGGCAAGGGGATGGGACTTGAGCTGGGCAATCAGATCAGCTCGGCCCGCGATGATACCAGCCTGCGGCCCGCCTAAAAGCTTGTCGCCAGAGAAGGACACAAGGTCAGCTCCCTGGCGTAGCGATTCAGCCACCGTACTCTCGCCCCCCTCGCCAAAGCAGGGCAGACCCACGATGGCACCGGAGCCTTGATCTTCAAAGACGATGACGGGGTCGCCTTGCGCAAAGCCCGTGCGGCCCGGCCTGGCGTTGCGGTCCTGGTTATTGCTCCACGCCTGCTCGCCATTTTTGACCCCGTCTTCCTTTTGCGCGCGCCGGGCGTTTTCGGCATCGGCAAGGGCGCGCAGCTCCTCCAGCTCAACAGCGGCGGTGAAGCCGAGCATGCGGTAGTTGGACGGATGCACCTTGAGGAGTACGGCGGTGTGCTCGGTTATGGCCCGCTCGTAGTCGCCTCGGCGTGTCTTGTTCGTGGTGCCCACTTCCACCATATGCGCGCCAGATTGCTCCATGATGTCAGGGATGCGAAACGAGCCGCCAATCTCCACCAGCTCGCCGCGTGAGACTACGCCCTCGCCGCCGCTGGCGAAGGCCGAAAGCACCATCATTACGGCTGCCGCGTTGTTATTCACCGCGATGGCGGCCTCGGCCCCGGTTATGAGGGTGAGTAGTCGCTCACAGTGGGCGTGGCGCGACCCGCGCTCCATTGCCTCGGTATCGTATTCCAGGGTGGAGTAGCCGCGCGCCACCTCCATGACAGCCTGAGCGGCCTCTGGTGCGAGCACACTGCGACCCAGGTTGGTGTGGATGACCACGCCCGTGGCGTTGATCACGCGGCGCAGCGACGGGCGCTCCAGCAGGGCGGCGCGGCGCTTCAGGGCCGCTTCCACCTGTGCTAGGGACACCTCATCGCAGGTATCGGCGATGATGGCTGCGCGCACCTCAGCTACCGCCTGGCGGGCCAGGTCGACGACGATACTACGGGGTAGGTGCGCCTCCAGTGCGCGGGCCGTGGGCGTGGCCGTCACCTCATCTATCTTGGGAAGGCTGCGTACAAGGCGCTGGTGGTGGGGCTGCATTGCGTTCCTTTCTTCGTCCGAAGGTAGGGGGATGAGCGTCTATTGCGACATGGTACCCTTGAGGGCGTGCTTTCAGGTCGAAATGGTGTGAGAGGGTAAGGCCATTGTGAAATTCTCTCACGTCGGTCATGGACTCTTTTGATGGATAATCATACGCCTGAGATGCGAATACGCCGCCATCGTAATAGCAGGTCACACGTCTTTAGCAGGGGAAGGGATGCCATGATCTATCTCGACAATGCGGCCACCACCCTGGTCAAGCCACCTGCGGTCAAGGCTGCCGTCGCAGAGGCGTTGGAGAGCTTTGGGAGTGTGGGCCGGGGCGTGCACGCCTCCTCGCTTGCGGCGGGCTCGGCGGTCTATGAGGCCCGCCGGCGTCTTGCCGAGCTGTTCGATGCGCCCTCGCCGGCACAGGTGGCCTTCGCCCTCAACGTTACCGAGGCGCTTAATACGGCGCTTTGCGGCCTGGCCATGCCGGGCGATCACGTCATCACCACGGCAGCCTCGCACAATTCCGTGCTGCGCCCGCTTTTTCGCCTGCGTGATCAGGGAGTCATTGAGCTTGACGTAGCCCCCATTCGGCCGGACGGATCTTTGGATTATGCGGCCTTTGAGGACTTGTTTCGGCCCAGTACGAAGCTTGTGGCCCTTACCCACGCCTCCAACCTTACCGGGGACATCTACGACCTAGCCTGCCTGGCGGCCCTCGTCCACGCCCACGATGCTCGTATCGTGGTGGATGCGGCCCAGACGGCGGGTACCTGGCCGATTTCGCAGCGTGCGCTGGATGTTGACGTGCTGGCCTTCACCGGCCACAAGGGCCTTTTTGGCCCCCAAGGCACGGGCGGCCTTTGCGTTGCCGAAGGTGTCCAGATTCGCCCGCTCGTTGTAGGTGGTGCGGGCATGCACAGCTTTGACGAAACCCACCCTACCACCATGCCCGAGCGCCTAGAGGCCGGCACCCTCAACGCTCATGGCATCGCCGGGCTGGGTGCCGGGGTGGCTTTTGTTCAGCAAGAAGGCTTGGAGCGGATAGTCGCCCATGACCAGCGTCTGGCAAAGCGCTTTCGGGAGGGTGCGCGAGCCATCCCTGGCGTGCGCCTTTTGGGTGGGGGAGAGGGTGCGCAGTGTGCTATCGTCGCGCTCACCTTAGGCGAGGCCGACTCCGCCCAGGTAAGCGACCTGCTCTCCTACGAGTTTGGCATCGCCACACGCGCGGGTGCCCACTGCGCGCCGCTCATGCACAAGGCCCTCGGTACGGCTGAACAGGGAGCGGTGCGCTTCAGCTTTTCCTTCTTCAACACTGAGAAGGAGGTGGATCAGGCGCTTTGCGCCCTCGACCAGATAGCACGGGCCTTTTGATTGCTTGCCACCCGTCTCACCTGCTCTACAAGGTCAGGAAACGCGGTGGTACCAGCGGCCTTGGTGCCCCCCAGCCCTTTTTGAAGCCCGTTGCTTCATCCAGCTATTTTAGTCTTGAGTGGAGCGCTCGTGCCGTCGCTGAAGCGGATGGTGCCGGGCACGCCTTCAATGATGCGCCCAATGCGCCAAGGCAGCCGCCCTGTCCGCTCTTGGAAGGCCTGCTCAAAGGTGGCGGCCTTGTCAGGCGCAAGGGATATAAGTAGCCCGCCGGAGGTCTGCGGATCGCAGAGCACTCCCATGCGGTTGTCGTACTCCTCGTTGCTTAAGTTCTCTTGGAAGACATAGGCCTCGGCCAGATCCATAATCGAGAACGACCGATTGGGTCGGCAGTACGCGCAGGACAGCTCCCATACCTGATCAAACATTGGCAAGCGAGAAAAGTCCAGTTCAGCGGCAACCCCGCTGGCTGAGAGCATCTCGTGGAGGTGGCCTGCCAGCCCAAAGCCTGTCACGTCGGTGGCCGCATGCACGTCGGCCTGGAGCATGGCCTGGCTGGCCGCAGCATTAAGCTCCATCATTGACTCAATGGCCGCTCGGCCCTGCTCGGGGCTAAGCACGCCAATCTTAAGGGCGGCGCTTACGATACCGGTGCCCAAGCGCTTGGTCAGGTAGAGCACATCGCCTGCCCGCGCACCCTCATTGCGCACGATGTGCTGGGGATCTACCAGGCCAAATACTGAAAGCCCATACTTGGGTTCGTCATCGTCGATGGTGTGGCCTCCCGCCACCAGTACTCCGGCCTCATGGGCTGCAGCCGCCCCGCCGCGCAGGATGGCTGAGGCTACCTCACCGCCCAGGGCGCTATCGAGGGCCAGCAGGTTGAGGGCCACATAAGGCCTGGCACCCATGGCGAACACGTCAGAGAGGGCATTGGCTCCAGCGATGCGTCCAAATTCGTAGGGATCATCGACCACAGGCGTGAAAAAGTCCACCGTCAGTACAGCGGCGGTGTGTTCGTCAATTTGCCACACGGCAGCATCGTCGCTGGTCTCAAAACCCAGTAGCAGGCGCTCTGGATCAAGTCCATGTGCCGCCTGAGCGCTGCCGATAGCGCTGAGCATGCCCTCAAGATCGCCCGGACCCCATTTGGCTGCTCAACCGCCCTTGCTGGTGAGGGAGGTGAGCTTGATCGAGTCGTGCTTGCTCTCAACCATGGGATGCTCCTTTTTGTCGATGCGGTGCCGTACTCGCAAACAGCTCAATTATAGCCGAGGGGGAAAGCCACCTCCCATCGCCGCATCTGGCCGTCTACCGCTCCTGCACTTCCCCTCCTCGCAGGCCTGTGCTTCCGCTATCCCACTCACAGATATGTTTGGCCTCTTACCGAAAACTTTCGTGTCCTGCAAAGCATCTCACGCCTCTTTCACCCTATATGGATACCGATTGTCTCGTTCTCATACGTCATCGGCCTCGAAGGGACGGCGTAGGGGAGGCTGGCCAGTGCGCCGGTTTCGAAGGGGGGCAGTCAAGGCAGATATATTGGGACGAGCAACAAGGAAAGGAGTGGGTATGGATCTGACAAGGAGAGGCTTCTTCAAGGCCACCGGTGCGGCGTTTGCTACCACCATGGCCTACGAGTTGAGCGCTCAGACGCCGGCATTTGCCGTCGAGACCTCAGACGAGTGGAAGCTTGTTCGCACCGATGAGTACACGAATATCTGCTGCTATTGCGCATGCGGATGCGGTTCGCTGTGCTCCTCGCGCGATGGGGAGCTTATCAACGTCGAAGGCGACCCCGACCATCCCATCAACGAGGGCGGTCTGTGCCCGAAGGGCGCGTCGATGTTCCAGCTGCGCAACATCGTCGACCCCGACACGCACGAGATTATCAAGAATCCCGATCGCGTTACCTCACCGATGGTACGTCGCCCGGGTTCATCGGATTGGGAGCCCATCGAGTGGGATGAGGCGATCTCAGAGATTGCCCGTCACGTCAAGGATACCCGTGACGCCACCTTCGTTGAGACCGACGACAACGGTCTGACCGTCAACCGCACGCTGGGCATCGCAAGCCTCGGCGGATCACAGCAAAACGTCGAGGAGGACTACCTGATCCTCAAGGCAATGAGAGGCCTTGGCATTGCCGCCGTTGACAATCAGGCGCGTGTTTGACACGGCCCTACTGTCTCCGGTCTGGCGGCAACATTCGGTCGAGGGTCGATGACGACCCATTGGTGCGACTTTAAAAACACCGACGTAATTTTGCATATCGGCTCCAACAGTACTGAGAGCCATCCCTTGAGCTCGAAGTGGCTGCATCGTGCCCACGAGGCTGGGGCAAAGTGGATTGTGGTTGATCCGCGCTATACCCGCACAGCTGAGCAGGCCGATATCTTCAGTCATATTCGTCCCGGTACCGACATCGCGTTTTTCGGCGGGATGCTCAACTACACCATTCAAAACCTCATTGAGCCCAACCTCGAGGCCTATCTCGCGGGTGAGGAAGTCACGGTCTATAACTTTGACTACCTGATCAACTACACCAATGCAAGCTACCTGCTTGACCCCGCGTACGAGTTCGACGTTGAGTCGGGCCTGTTCTCTGGCTGGGATGAGGAGTCTGGATCCTACGACACAAGCTCATGGCACTATCAAGTGGCCTCCACCTCCGAGTGGGATACCTCTGAGGAGGGCACCTATGCGTGGGCCGCAGCCGAAGGCGTGCCCGAGTTCACGCCGCCTGTGGTGGAAACCCCGGCGCGCGACGAGACGCTGGCTGATCCGATGTGCGTTTATCAGCAGATGAAGACGCACTATGAGCGCTATGACATCGACACGGTGTGCTCTATCTGCGGCATGGACCCTGACACGCTCCAAGAGATTTACGAGGTCTACACCTCCAGCGCTGCTCCGGGTAAGTCGGCTGTACTGCTTTACGCTCTTGGTCAGACGCAGCATACCTACGGCGCTCAAAATACCCGCGCGCTCAGCATCGTGCAGCTCATGCTCGGCAATGTGGGCGTGCCTGGTGGTGGCGTGGCGGCTTTGCGCGGTGAGCCTAATGTGCAAGGCGCTACCGACATGGGCCTGCTCGTCAATGAGATGCCCGGCTATCTCAAGTGGCCCAATACCTCCGCTCGCTCAAGCCTACGCGCCTGGCTGGAGGGCGAGACCTATTCGGCGGGCTATTACACCAACAAACCCAAGTTCCTCGTCTCCTTCCTCAAAGAGTGGTTTGGAGATGCGGCCACCGTGGATAACGACTACGGTTATGACTGGCTGCCCAAGATTCCGGCCGATCAGGATATCTCCCATGTGTCCACCTTCGAGATGATGAAGGATGGGGTTATCAAGGGCTACTTCAACTGGGGCATGAACCCCTGTCACTCTGCTCCCAATGCGAGCAACGTGCGCCGCTCTATGTCCAATCTGGACTGGCTTGTAGTGGTGGATCAGGTGGAAACCGAGTCGGCCGCCTTCTGGCGTGCTCCCGACATGAATCCCGAAGAGATTGACACTGAGGTGTACTACCTGCCCTGCGCGCTCATTTACGAGAAGGCAGGCCTCATTGCCAACTCTGGGCGCTGGTTGCAGTGGCGCAACAAGGCCGTGGAACCCTGGGATCAGGCAAAGCCTGACCTTGAAATTGCCGATCTGCTTTGGACGGCCATCGTCGATTTGTATCGCGAGGAGGGTGGGGCCAACCCCGATCCTATCCTCAACCTCAAGTGGGACTACTACATCGACGGTAAGGTGGATCCGCGCTCGGTGGACTGGGCGTTCAATGGCTACACGACGGCCGATTCCAGCTGCACGGCAACCTCCGATGAGACCAACATCAACCTTCTGAGTGGCTACTCCGAACTGAAGGCCGACGGGTCAACGGCGTGTGCCATATGGATCTACTCCGGGTTCTTCAATAACAATGATGCCCCGCTCGATCCGGCCCAGCAGCCCTGCGCGCGCCGCGACAACGCGGACGCAAGTGGGCTGGCGCTGTACTCGAACTGGTCGTACTCGTGGCCGAACAACCGGCGCATCCTGTTCAATCGTGCTTCGGCCGATCCCGAGGGCAAGCCGTGGGCTTCTAACCGCAAGCTTGTCGAATGGACTGGCGAGGAGTGGGATCAGGTGGACGTGGGCGACTTCACCACCGCCACTGACGGCGTGCCGGTGCCGCCCAACAACAACGCCTTCTTCATGCTCTGGGAGCAAAACGCCCGTTTGGAAAGCTACGGCATGACCGACGGTCCGCTGCCTGAGCACTACGAGCCTGTCGAGACTCCGCTGAGCGAAAACATCATGAATGGTTCGCTCAACAACCCGGTCTATTTGGGTAAGGACTTCGAATCGACGAGCTTGGGCACTGTCGAAGACTTCCCGATTGTAGCCACCACCGGCTCGGTTACCGAGATGTGGCAGACCGGCAGTCAAACGCGTGCCTGCCCGGCGCTTGTCGAGGCCATGCCCACCCAGTTCGTGGAGGTATCCGAGGAACTGGCGGCCGAAAAGGGTCTTTCCCATGGCGACAAGGTACGGGTGAAAAGCGGGCGCGGTGAGGCGGTTGTCGATGTGGTCATCACCAAGCGCCTGAAGCCCCTTACCGTCAACGGTAAGAGCCAGCATCAGGTGTTCTTGACCCATCACTATGGCTGGTCCGGCACCTTCGGAGCCAGCGACAGCATGGTGAATGACCTGACGCCCAACGTGGCCGACCCCAATTCGCAAACGCCTGAACACAAGGCATTCTTGGTGGAGATCGAGAAAGTCTAAAGAAGGCCTGAGGCGTCCCCGTCCTCTTGAGGGCGGGGACGCTTTGTCTTTGGGGAAGGGCTCGGGCATCTTGTGCTGGGGGGGTGAAAACGAAGCCTCAGCCTGCTGGCTACGAAGCCCCGGCCTACTGCCGCACATAAAGGCTTCATCTCTTAAGGAATGCCGCTGTGCTCTCCATCGTTGAGGGTGGGCGGCATTCCTTATTTCACCTGGGAAAATGAGAAGGAGAGAGGATGGATACGCCCGGTGGCGTGGCGTTTGACAGCCCATGTCACGGGTGCTAAAGTACCCGCTTGCGTCTCAGCCGAGGCGTTTGTTTTCGTGCCCCGTTTTGCTGCGTGACCCGAAAACAAGAACCGCAGGCGCAGGTCCCGGGTTGCTTGAGGGGCTGGGCGTGTGCGGTATCCGGGTTGGCCGCCCCTCAGCGGCCTAGGAAACGTCGGGTTTCGCCTGGCGGGTCTTTCCCTTTTACAGCAGAGCCAAAAAAGCGTTCCTTCGCGCCCCCCGCCCGTGCTGTGCCAAGGTCCGTCACGAGGTGAAGCCATCAGGTCAAGTAAGGAGAAGCCTTGCCTACCATCAACCAGCTGGTCCG
>CAYTIS010000045.1:0-11089 GCA_964438035.1 uncultured Slackia sp. | reverse complement strand
GGTGACGTAGCTTTGAATGTCATCGGGATTGGAGTCAAGCCACTCCTTGATAGACACCATATCGTTTTCGGTGGTGTCATTAGCCAGAGAGGTCACCATATTGGTGATGACATCCTTGGACTGTGCCACACCCTCCTCTGAAGATGAAGACCTATCGCCCATCGTGCCCATCATGCTACCTAAAAGCGAGGTCAAATCCACGGTGGAAGACTGGATGGTCAGCGGATAGCTACTCATCGTGGACTCTTCCATCTCCTCGATGTAGTCCTGGGCACCACTTGAGAGCGAAAGAATCAGCGCGATGCCGATAATGCCGATGGATCCCGCAAAGGCGGTAAGAATCGTACGGCCCTTCTTGGTGAACAGATTGTTGAGCGAAAGCGAGAAGGCAGTGGTCAGGCTCATGGATGTGCGCGGGGCCGCCGCTGGGGCGCGATCCTCACTCTCGATACGCTCAGCCTCGCTGGTCTGGCAGGGATTGGAATCGTCTAAGAGCTGGCCGTCTTTGAGTCTAACGATGCGGCTTGCGTAGGTTTGGGCTAGCTCGGGATTGTGCGTGACCATGACCACCAAACGATCTTTGGCCACCTCCTTGAGGATTTCCATCACCTGTACGCTGGTCTCAGAATCGAGCGCGCCCGTGGGTTCGTCGGCCAGTACGATATCGGGATCATTCACGAGGGCACGAGCAATGGCCACGCGCTGCATTTGACCGCCGGACATCTGGTTGGGCTTTTTATTCAGCTGATCGCCCAGCCCTACCTGCTCAAGGGCCGCCTTCGCACGCTTGCGGCGCTCGCGCTTGGACACGCCGGAAAGCGTAAGCGCCAGCTCTACGTTGGAGAGCACGGTTTGATGCGGAATGAGGTTATAGCTTTGGAAGACAAAGCCTACGCTGTGGTTACGATAGGTATCCCAATCGCGATCCCTGTACTTTTTGGTAGAGGTACCATTTACCACCAGATCGCCCGAGGTGTAGTGGTCAAGGCCACCGATGATATTAAGGAGGGTGGTCTTACCGCAGCCGGACTGGCCCAGCACAGCCACAAACTCGCTGTCGCGAAACTGGATGCTCACACCTTTGAGAGCGCGCACCGTGGTGTCGCCAGACTCATACTCCTTCGTAATGTTTTTGAGTTCAATCATAAATCCTGCCTTCGTGTGCTTGAGGTGGAAAACTTCTCGCGCGCAAAAAACCGAGGCTGCTCTCTGCGCAGCCTCGGTTTTTCGTCTTAGTTGGTCATCGAATTCACCAGGAATCAGCCCTTGCTCCGTGAGGATTCCCGACTAATCCCCATATCCATCGGGATTCTTGGACTGCCAGCGCCAGCTATCTTCGCACATGCGATCCAGGTCGTATTCAGCCTCCCAGCCAAGGAGCTCCTTGGCCTTGGTCGGATTGGCGTAGTTCACGGCCACATCACCCGCGCGTCGACCTTGAATCTCAATCGGCAGCTCACGCCCGCAGGCACGGCTAAAGGCCTCCACCACCTCCAAAACGCTGGAGCCCTTGCCCGTGCCTAGGTTTACCACCTCAACGCCGGTTTTACCCTGCATCCAGGTCAGGGCCGCCACATGCCCGCGCGCCAAATCAACCACATGGATATAGTCACGCACGCCCGTGCCATCAGGTGTGGGGTAATCATTACCAAATACGCGCACGGCCGGCAGCTTACCAACGGCCACCTGGGCTACATAGGGCACCAGGTTATTGGGAATATCCTTGGGATCCTCACCAATGAGGCCGCTTTCATGTGCGCCGATGGGGTTGAAATAGCGCAGCAGAACCACGTTCCACGCGGAGTCGGAAACATGCAGGTCACAAAGAATTTGCTCAATCATCCACTTGGTCCAGCCATAGGGATTGATGGCTGACTTTTTGGGAGCCTCTTCAGACAAAGGCACGCTGTCGGGTTCTCCGTAGACGGTGGCGCTGCTGGAAAAGACAATGTTTTTGCAGCCGTGCTTACGCATCACATCGCAGAGCACAAGCGTGTTAGTGATGTTGTTATAGTAGTACTCAAGCGGCTTTTCGACACTTTCCCCCACGGCCTTAAACCCAGCAAAGTGGATCACGCCGCTGATGTCGTGCTTATCAAAGATGCGCTCCAGCGCCTCGCGATTAAGCACGTTTTCCTCGTAGAAGGTCAAGCCCTCCGAAGCACCCTTGGGAGCCTTGCCCTCAATCTCGGCACGAGCAATAATCCTGCGCACCCGCAGCAGGGCCTTTTCGTTTGAATTGGACAGGTCATCGACCACCACCACGTGGTACCCGGCCTGCAACAACTCCACGCAGGTGTGACTTCCGATAAATCCAGCACCGCCGGTCACAAGGATGGTCTGGGGAGAGGTATCCGGCATGACTTCGCCTTTCTTTGTTGTTGAATCTAGGACAGTATAACCCTGCGACCTGCACAGAGCTATAAAGTGCTCCGAGTGATCACGACCTTCGGCCACCTCTTGAGAAGCGCCGCAGTACACCAAGTGCACAAAATTTAGCGCTCCGCCATGGGGACGAAGGTGCGGGCACGGCCGGTTTTTTTATAGGCGGGACGCATGATGCGCTTGCTGGACACAATCTCCTCGATGCGATGCGCCGCCCACCCCGCCATGCGCGCGCAGGCGAACATGGGCGTGAGTAGCTCGCGCGGAATCCCTAAGGCCCGATAGACGCTGCCGCTGTATAGGTCGACGTTAGCACATATGTCTTTACTCTTGCCTGCCTCGGCCAAAATCTGCGGGGCCAGCCGCTCGATATGCTCCAAAAGGCGAAACTCGGCTTCGTATTCGGTATCCTTCACCAAATGCTCGGCGTATTTGTGGCAAAGTGTGGCGCGCGGGTCGCTCTTGGTATACACGGCGTGTCCCATGCCATAAATCAAGCCACTGCGATCGTAGGCCTCCTTACGCACAATCTTGCGCAGGTAGTCGGCCACCTGACCCTCGTCAGTAATATCGTCCACGTGCTCTTTGATGTCATCGGTCATATCCAACACGCGGGCGTTAGCCCCACCGTGACGCGCCCCCTTGAGGCTCCCAATCGCAGCCGCATAGGCCGAATAGGGATCGGTATCTGCGCTGCTAAGACAGCGGCAGGTGAAGGTGGAGTTATTGCCGCCTCCATGTTCCGCATGCAAGATGAGCATGAGATCGAGCAGATGTGCCTCAATCTCGGTAAAGGAGCGATCAGGGCGCAGGGTGGACAGAATCGTTTCGGCCGTACCCTGACCAGGGACGTAGTGATGGATAAAAATCGAGTCGCCATAAAAGCGAGAGCGCATCACGTAATAGGACAGCACCATAATGCGTGGCAGACGCGAAAGCAGCATGATAGCCGCATCAATTTCGTGCTCAAAGGTGCGATCCTCGGCGTGTGGATCAAAGGCATAGAGCTGCAAGACCGCGCGAGCCATGGCGTTCATCACATCTTGCGAGGGAGGCTTCATGATGTAGTTGACGGTGAAACCGTCAGGCATTTCGCGCTGAGAATCTAAGAGCTGGCGAAACCCCGCCAGCTGTTCGGTGGTGGGCAACTGACCAGCAAGGAGGAGATAGACCGTTTCCTCAAAGCCGAAGCGACGATCGGTTACTGCGCTGTCCACTATATCCTTGATGCTGTAGCCACGGTAGGAAAGCCTTCCTTCATCAGGTATTTTGTCGCTTTCGGAAACCACGTAGCCATGCACGTTGGAGATATTGGTCACTCCCACAACCACACCCGTGCCGTCAGCATTGCGCAGGCCACGTTTTACGTCATAGGAGGAATAATAGATGGGGTCAATCGAATGGATGCCCGACAAGTTGGTGTACAGGGGAAGCGACCGCTTGATCTCCTCAGCGATAACTGCAGGATCCGCAGCGAGGTTGGAAGGGTCGGGAGGCATGGCGGCGGAGGCTTGCGCCCTCCGCTCATACAAAGCGGATGGTGTCATACAAATCCTTTCAATACATGAATCACTTCAAGGTATCTGCACTATTGTGTGCTGGAGTGCATGCAATTGTGGTGAAACGGTTAGCTTGTGACGAAACCGTTACGCGAAACGACGAGAAAAGGAACAAGCTTTTGTTCCGGTAGCCCATAACAGAGCAGCACCCCGGGCGAGGTGCCCAGGGCGCTGTCGTATTACTCTATGAGCTGGATCTAGATCTGGTGGATGAAGAGTCCGCTTCGTAGCTTAGGTTCAAACCAGGTGCTCTTGGGGGGCATGAGTCGGCCCGCGTCGGCCACAGCCAACAGCTCGTCGATTGAGGTTGGATACATCGCGAAAGCTACGGCTGGCCCGCGTTTTTCAAGTATACCCGCATCGCGAGCCTGTTCATCGGCCGCTTTGACACGCCGCTCCAGCTCAGCAAGCCCCCGGATGCCGCCCACAAACTCGATGCGTGCGTCAGTACGGGGGTCGCTTACGCCTAAGACGGGGCCGAGCACATAATCCTGAAGAATTGACACATCAAGCCCTGCCACCGCATCGTCACTCACAAAGGCAGGCAGCACACCCAGGCCGTACCACCTGCCATTGAGATACATGGCTACCGCCCCCTTCTCTACCGGCTCAAGTGGCTGAGTTTGAGAGTGGAGGATTTCAAAGATCTGCTGCACACGCTCTAAAAACTCCTCGGGAGCTAGACCATTTAAGTCGCGCACCACGCGGTTGTAGGAGAGAATAGAAAGCTGACCTGCGGGAAAAAGCACCGACAAAAAGAAGTTGAACTCCTCGGTGCCATGGATGCTGCCTACCGCCTTGCGCCGCGCAAGCCCTACGTTTACGGCCGAGGCAGTGCGGTGGTGTCCGTCAGCCACGTAGGCAGCCGGAATTTGCGCGAAGGCCTCCACAAACTCATCAATTGCCTCCGGCTCATCAATGCGCCAGGCACGGTGGACTACACCGTCTTCCGCCGTGAAGTCGTAAAGGGGTGTCGTTTGGCGAATTGCCTCAACGAGCACATCCACCTGCTCATCATCACGATAGGCCAAAAAGATAGGGCCGGTCTGCGCATCCAAGGCATCGATATGGCGGATACGATCACGCTCTTTGGCTGCAAGCGTGTTCTCGTGCTTTTTAATGGTGCCACCCAGGTACTCATCAATGGAACAGCAGGCCACGATACCCGTTTGCGCCCGCCCTTCTCGCTCAAGCTCGTAAAGATACAGGCAGGGCGCTTCGTCCTGTACAAAGGTACCATCAGCACGTCGGATGTCGAAAAGCTGGCGCGCTTTGGCGTAGACCTCGGGAGCATACATGTCGATAGCGGGGTCGCACTGCGTCTCGGGTCGATCGATAGTCAAAAACGAGAGTGGACGGCCTTCCACAGCACGTCGGGCTTCCGCACGGTCGTACACATCATAGGGCAGGGCTGCCACCTGAGGCGCCAGCTGATTATCCGGTCTAATACCGGGAAATGCTCTGATCTGCATAGATGTCCTTTCTGCTTAGCATCCACCTGGCTGCCCATCCCCTCACCCCCGGGCAGCCACTTGTGGCAGCCACTTGTTATTTAATGACGCGCACGCGGTAAATTGAAGGAATTCGGCGCAGGCTCTCAATAGTGCTGTCATCCAAGTGCTCGTCAGTATCAAACATGGTATAGGCGTTTTCGCCGGCGTTTTCGTTGACCAGGCGCTGAACATTGGCGTTGTCCTTGGCAAGCACCGCCGTAATCTGACCAATCATATTGGGAACGTTGGCATGCAAGCAGGCAATGCGGCTGGCGGCTCGCGCCTTGCCCATGGAGCAGGCGGGGTAGTTTACTGAGTTGGCGATATTGCCGTTTTCCAGATAGTCTTTCAGCTCAGCGATGGCCATGTCGGCGCAGTTGGCCTCGGCCTCTGCAGTGCCTGCACCGATGTGCGTGGTCACAAAGGTATTGGGCATCTTCACCGTCTTGGGTGTGGCAAAGTCGGTGGCAAACCAACTCAGTGCACCGGAGCGCAGGGCCGCATCCACCGCGTCCTCATCGATGATGGTCTCGCGCGAAAAGTTGATGAGTACGGCGTTGGGAGCCAGCATGGCCAGCTGCTCCTCACCAATCATGCGGATAGTGTCGGCCTTGGAAGGCACGTGTACGGTCAGATAATCACAACCCCGGCACACATCAGCCAGGGTGGATACGCGCTGCACCTCCTGCGAGAGCGCCCAGGCGTGCTCAATGGAGATGAAGGGGTCATAACCGTAGACATCCATACCTAGCTGAACACAGGCATTGGCCACCTTAGAACCCACATTACCCAGGCCAATCACGCCCACACGCCTGCCCTTCAGCTCGCGGCCCACAAAGGCTTTTTTGGCCTTTTCCGCGCTCACAGCGATGGTAGCGTCGTCCTCGTTGGAGCGAATCCACCCCATAGACTGCACCACGCCACGGCTGGACAGAACCATCATGGCAATCACAATCTCTTTGACCGCATTGGAGTTTGCCCCGGGCGAGTTGAACACCACCACACCCCGACGAGCATAGTCCTCAAAGGGAATATTGTTCACTCCCGCCCCACAGCGCGCTATGGCGCGGATGCCTTCAGGTAGGTCATAGCCGTGCAGACTGGTTGAGCGAATAAGGATGGCATCAGCCTCTTCGGCCTGGTCAACGATCTCATAGCCTCGACCAAACACCACGGTGCCATCCTTGGTAATGTCGTCAATAATCTTGATGCGTCGCATGAAATATCCTTTCACAAGAAGTAAACCTGACAAAAGAGTGAAGCTAAAAAACGCCGACGAAGGCGGCGTTTAACAGGGCGGGGGAGCCGCAGCACAGGCAAGCCTAGACCGCGAAGCATAGGGGACGGATACCGTCCTACTCCCCCGACATAGATCGAGATGAACAGAGCTGCGATGCCTCGAAGGCCTGCATAAACGAAACGAGGGCCTGAACCCCTTCAAGAGGCATGGCGTTATAGAGGCTGGCACGCATGCCGCCCACGCTTCGATGGCCCGCAAGGTTGACAAGCCCGGCGGCGCGGGCCTCTTCGATAAAACGAGTATTGATGGTGGCATCGCCCGTAGTAAAGGGCACATTCATGAGTGAGCGATCCTGGCAGCGTGCTATACCACTGAATAGGTCGCTTTCATCTAGATAGGTATAGAGCACATCAGCCTTAACACGGTTGCGCTCCTGCATGGCCGCAAGACCGCCCTGCTCCTTGATCCAGGCGAACACCTTGCCACAAAGGTAGATAGCATAGCACGGCGGCGTATTGTAGAGGCTTGCTGCCTTGGCATGCGTGCGGTACTGGAGCATGGTGGGAACGCCTGCCAAATCTTTTTCGGGGATGAGGTCATCACGAATGATAACTACGGTCACCCCGGCTGGACCGGCATTTTTCTGCGCCCCGGCAAAGATGAGACCGTAGCGCTCCACGTCAACAGGTTCGGAAAGAAAGATCGAAGACAGATCGGCCACTAAAGGCGTGTCCTGGGTGTCGGGTAGCTCATGGTAAGTAGTGCCGTAGACGGTCTCGTTCTGACAGAGATAGAGGTAGTCAGCCTGAGGGCGCACCTTTAGGCTTGTTAGGTCAGGTAGACAGGTGAAATTCTGATCGCGCGTGCTAGCAATCGCCCGTGCATCACCAAAGCGCTGAGCCTCCGCAAGTGCAGCCTGCGACCACGAACCGCTCACCAGGTAGTCAGCGCAGCCACTCTTCATGAGGTTGAGAGGCACCATGGCAAACTGGAGGCTTCCACCACCCTGGAGGAAAAGTACGCGGTAGGAGTCGGGAATACCCATCAGATCGCGCAGGTCAGCCTCAGCCGCCTGGATGATAGTTTTGAACAAGGAGGAGCGATGGCTCATTTCCATCACGGACATACCGCAGCCCTGGTAATCCAACATCTCGCGCGCTGCATCGCGCAGTACGCCTTCGGGCAGCACTGCGGGTCCAGCTGAGAAATTGAACACCCTCGTCATGGGAGCAGCCCCTCCTTTCTCCTAGACGGGACGCACACGGCGTCCGGGAAATGAGTTCGCCCATTGTAACGCCGAGAACCCGCTCTAAGAAGTACTTTATTACGATAGAGTGAAAAAGTTTTGGGAGAGGCCGAGCGCGACGCGCGCGTTGCGGCGAGCATGGAGTTTAATCAGCCCTTTAATACCCTAAAGCCTGCATCACCAACAGCGCCACAGTGAGCACGGCTACCACCCCGATAGTAATCCAGATGACCGCCTTACCGAAAATACCGCTTGTGTGTGCACCCATAATTCGCTTATCAGAAGCAATGAGCGCCATAAACACCAGGAGAACGGGCAGCACGATACCATTGATGAACTGTGCGACTAACATGACACCCATGAGGTCAAGATTGGGCATAAGCACCACGGCAGCCGAGAGCACAATCACCCCTGTAAAGATGCCTTTGAACAGGGGTGCTTCCTTCCAGGAAAAGTCCATCCCGGCCTCCCAGCCAAAGGCTTCACAGATTACAAACGAGGTGGTAAGCGGCAGCACACAGGCCGCCAAAAAGCTTGCCGCCATAAGCCCCGCCGCAAAGAGGATCTGTGCATACGAACCCGCAATAGGTGCCAAGGCACTGGCGGCGCTGGCGGCTGAATCCACAGCAATACCCTGAGGATAGAGTACCGAACCCGTACACACAATGATGAACCAAGCTACCACGCAGGCAACCAAGGCACCTGTGTATGCGTCCACCTTCTGAAGCATCATCTGCTCCGGCTCGTCGGTAACGCCCTTATCCACTACATTGCTTTGGGTGAAAAACATCATCCACGGTGCAATAGTGGCACCAATCATAGCGATGACCAGCGACACAAATCCGGGATCGGCGGGTATGGCAGGCACTACAGTGTCGTGCAGCACCTGACCCCAGTCCGGCTCCACCAAAATCGCCGCCACTACATAGGTTACAAATACAAGCGAAACTGCCAGGAATACCTTCTCCACGCTTTGGTAGCTCCCCTTTACTACCACCAGCCACACCACCAGCGCCGATGCAGGCACGCTCATCCAGGTAGGCACGCCGAATAGCTCCATGCCACTGGCGATACCGGCAAACTCCGAGAAGGCAGTCGCAACATTGCCCACCAACAGCGCGAGCATCGCAAGTGCCGTGAGCCGAATACCAAAGCGCTCGCGAATCAGCGCCGCGAAACCCTTACCTGTAACCGCTCCCATACGCGCGGCTGTAACCTGCACCACCATAAGAAGGAGGCACATCACAGGAATAACCCAGAGCGTTGCATAACCATAGCTTGCTCCGGCCGTGGAGTAGGTGGAGATGCCACCGGCATCGTTGCCTGCCATGGCACTAATCACGCCCGGCCCCATCGCCGCCAGTACGAGCAACACACGAGAGCGTTTTTTGCGCGCAGGCGAAGTGACCGGTGCGGCTGGTGCAGTTGATTTGGTGAGCGCAGTTGGCGCAGTGGATGCAGGAGGCATGGCCCTCGTGGTGGGTGCAGAAGATGCGGCAGACGGCTTCGCGGTAGACGTGGTGGATGCAGATACAGAAGCCGCCGTGGTCGTAGCAGACCGCCTCACGAAATGCCGCCCCTTTTCACCTGTAGATGTGCGCGCCGAAGTCATGCCACCCCCACAATGCGCAGAAGTACCGCCGTATAGGCTGCCAAAAATGCCAGACCACACAGCACAACCATCACCACCTGCAGCCACTGGCCTGTAACCTTCTCGCTTTCGGTAGCATCTTCGATGACATCGAGGGCATCATCCACGGTGACCAGACCCAACATCTGCCCGGACTCATCGACCACAGGTAGGGCCACCATGTCGTATTTGGAGATGTCCTCGGCTACCTCTTCCTCAGGATCGTCGGGAGCTAAGGTGAGCAGGTCGGTGTACATGATTTCACGCAACTGCTGGTCGCGATGTGCCAGTACGAGCGTGCGCATAGAGAGCACACCCACCAGCTTGCCCGTGTCCTCTCCCAGGACATACACGTAGTGAACGGTGGGAAAATCGTCGTCTAGACCGCGTAGTACCTCCACGGTTTCGCGCACGAGAGCTGTTTCATTGAGAGCTACATAGCGGGTAGTCATCATGCCACCAGCTGTGTTTTCGCGATAGCCTAAAAGACCACGAATCTCGGCAGCATCCTCCACACCCATCAGGCGCAGCAGGGTCTCGGCCTTCTCATAGGGTAGGTCACGGATGATATCAGCTGCGTCGTCGGGATCCATTTGACCCAGCACGTTGGACACGCTGGCATCATCCATCTCATTGAGGGTTTTGGCCTGAACATCGTCTTCTAACTCGGCGATGACCTCGGCACTGCGGGTCTCATCCAGATGCTTGAACACCTCGGCACGCTGCTTGGGATCAAGCTGCTCCAGAATATCAGCCACATCGGCCGGATGCAGCTCATCCAAGCGTTTGTGACTGACCGAAAGCTTCACCTCTGAAAGGTCGCGGTCGAGCAGATCCATATAGTTCCAGGCGATAATCCGCTCCTCCACCTTCTTATGAAAGAAGCGTGCCCCACTTACCACTGCGCGCTCCAACAGCGGGTGAAGTTGGCGCAGGATACCACGGATACCCACCTCAGCACCCAAAAGGCGCAGCTGCGTGCCCGAAGGTGAGAGCTTTAGATCGTTTACGCGTACTATTTTCAGGCCCTGCGTGTCCACAATCTGCTGGTCAAGCAGGTCGCGAGCAAGTAGTACCTCGGTAGGTTGAAGGTAGCTGAAGCGGATGTTGTAGGATTCGGTATTGAGCGTCACCTCATCCTCAGTGAAGTCGGCAACATATTTACGCCAACTAATCATGAAAGGGGTGCGCCCGGGACCTTTGAAGGCGAGCGACGTGATACGGGGAAACACCTCGCCCGTTGAGATAGCGAGGTCAGACACAACTCCGAGTTTTTCGCCGGTTGAATCAAGTACAGGCCGACCAAGCATACTGGAGAGATAGAACATGGGGCTTCCTTTCGCGCGCAACAACCCTGCGCTGCGGCGAAGTGCCCACGCGAAGGTTGCTAACGGGTGGGATGTTTTCGAACCTTCAAGAGTGTCCTTTCTTCGGGCAATAAAAAAGCGCCCTTGAGGCGCCGCAACTGCATTCCTTATGAAGAATGGTGCGCCGTGAGGGATTCGAACCCCCGACGTACTGATTCGTAGTCAGTCC
>CAYTIS010000044.1:5751-11116 GCA_964438035.1 uncultured Slackia sp. | reverse complement strand
AGGCCATGCGCTTCCCGCTGCCGGGCGCGCTAGGGACTTTCACCCATGAGAAAACCTGCCATGCTCGGCACACCCGAAACAAGGGGCGAGGATTTTTCCTCACCCCTTGTTTGTGCCAAGGATATGATGCTTGGATCAGCAGGCCACCACAAGCGTGCCGCCTAGCTATCGGGCCACATACGGCTGCAGCCCTTAGCCTTCGGCAATCACTCCTCATCCGACCCGCTATCTGCCTTGCACTCTTCGAGTAAGCCTGCAGGCGCGCTCCTACTCCTTGTCGTAGAGAGCCTTGAGATTCACCAGGTGTTCGTAGCGATCCATGGCCTCTTGTTCGCTTTGGGCGAAGAGGACCTCGGCGCGCTCGGGGAACTCACGAGTGAGGCGGCTGTAACGTGCTTCGTTCATGAGGAAGTCACGATAGCCACCCGAAGGCTTCTTGGAGTCGAGCACGAACTTCTTGCCCGCGCTGGCAGAGGGGTTGTAGCGATAGAGATTCCAGTAGCCACAGTCCACGGCCTTTTTCATCTCCACCTGGCAGTTCGCCATGCCGCCCTTGATGGAGTGCATCTCACAGGGGCTATATCCGATGACGAGCGACGGGCCGTTATACGCCTCAGCCTCGGTGATTGCCTTGATGTTCTGGGCCGGCTTGGCACCCATGGCCACCTGAGCCACATACACATGCCCATAGGCCATAGCAATTTCAGCCAGGCTCTTCTTCTTGGCGTCTTTACCCACAGCAGCAAACTGCGCCACCTGTCCCACGCTAGAAGCCTTGGAGGCTTGACCACCGGTATTGGAATACACCTCGGTGTCGAAGACGAACACGTTTACGTCCTCGCCGGAGGCAAGTACATGGTCAAGGCCGCCGTAGCCTATGTCGTAGGCCCAGCCGTCACCGCCGAAGATCCATACGCTCTTCTTGACGAGGAATTCCTTGTTGTCCAGCACCGCTTGCACATGATCGGTGATGACCCCAGGTGCCTCCTTGGCTGCGCGCTCCAGCTCGGCCACGTAGGCGGCAGAAGCCTCCTTGCTCGCCTCAGCATTGTCGCGGGCATCCAACCAAACCTGGGCGGCTTGCTTAAGAGCCTCGGGGGCTTCAGGTGCCTCCAGCAGCTCCGTGCTGCGATGTACGAGCAGGTCGCGCACGGCATCGTGCCCCAAAAGCATACCTAGCCCGTGCTCGGCATTGTCCTCAAAGAGGGAGTTTGACCAGGCAGGACCGTGACCGTCTTTGTCCACCGTGTAGGGTGAGGTGGCTGCCGGTCCACCCCAGATTGAAGAGCAGCCCGTGGCGTTGGCGATGAACATACGATCGCCGAAAAGCTGGGTAACCAGGCGCGCGTAGGCAGTCTCAGCGCAGCCCGCGCAGGCACCAGAGAACTCCAGGAGGGGCTGTTTGAACTGGCTGCCCTTGACCGAGTTGTCCTCAAGCTCGGGCTTGGCCGACACCTCCTTCACGCAATAGTCGAAGGCAGACTGCTGGGGCAGCTGGCTTTCAGTGGGCACCATGCTGAGCGAGTCGGTGGGACACTGCTGTACGCAAACCTCGCAGCCCATGCAGTCCAGCGGCGAGATGGCGATGGTGTATTGCAGACCGGCACCAGCCTTGCCCTTAGCAGGCACCAGCACGGTAGGTGCGGGGGCTGCCGCAACCTCGGCCTCGTTGAGGGCGAAGGGGCGAATGGTGGCATGCGGGCACACGTAGGAGCATTGGTTGCACTGGGTGCACTTGGTGGGATCCCATACCGGCACGCTCACGGCCACGCCACGCTTCTCGTAGGCCGAGGCGCCATGCTCAAACTGACCATCGGCATAGTCCACAAAGGCGGACACGGGCAGACTGTCGCCATCCATCCGACCGACCGGCTCCATGACCTCACGCACCATCTTCACAAGCGATGCGGGGCCCTCCAAGCAGGCCGCAGTCACATCATCGGAGGCCTGCGCCCAGGCTGCGGGCACCTCAATCTTGGTAAAGGCCGTGGCACCCAGGTCGATCGCCTTGTGGTTGAGATCAACGACGTCCTGACCCTTCTTCATATAAGAGCTCGTGGCCGCATCCTTCATGTACTGGATGGCTTCATCTAGGGGAATCACGCCGGAAAGTGCAAAGAAGGCGGACTGGAGGATGGTGTTGGTACGCTTGCCCATGCCTATTTCAATTGCCAGATCAATGGCGTTAATGGTGTAGAGCTGGATATTATTTTGGGCGATATAGCGCTTGGTCTCGGCGTTGAGGTGGTGCTCAAGCTCATCGGGCGACCACTGGCAGTTGACCATAAACACGCCACCGGGCTTGACGTCTTGCACCATGTGGAAGCCCTTGGTGACATAGGAGGGATTGTGACAGGCCACAAAGTCGGCCTTGTTTACGTAGTAAGCACTGCGGATGGGCGAGTCACCAAAACGCAGATGGCTGATGGTGACACCACCGGTCTTCTTGGAGTCGTACTGGAAGTAAGCCTGCACATACTTGTCAGTATGATCGCCGATGATCTTGATTGAGTTTTTATTGGCACCTACCGTGCCATCGCCGCCCAGGCCCCAGAACTTGCACTCGATGGTGCTGGGGTCGGCCGTGTTGGGGCTGTGAGGATCTTCGGGTAGCGACAGGTGAGTCACATCATCCACGATACCCACCGTGAACTCGCGGGCCGGAGCCTCTTTCTCCAGCTCCTTAAAGATGGCAAAGGCCGAGGAAGGCGATGTGTCCTTGGAGGCCAAACCGTAGCGGCCGCCGCTCACGCGGATACCACTCACGCCTTCTTGAGCGAGCGCGTTGACCACGTCTACAAACAGCGGCTCACCCACACAGCCGGGCTCTTTGGTACGATCCATAACGGCAATCTTTTGCACGGTCTTGGGTAGAGCCGCCACGAATTTTTCGGTCACGAAGGGTCGGTACAGACGCACCTTTACCAGGCCCACCTTCTCGCCGTGCGCGTTGAGGTAGTCCACAACCTCCTCAATCACGTCGCAGAAGGAACCCATGCAGACCACCACGCGATCAGCATCGGGCGCCCCGTAGTAGTTGAACAGCTCATAGTTCGTGCCCAGCCGCTCGTTGATCTGGTGCATATAGTCCTCCACCACAGCGGGAAGCGCGTCGTAGTGGGCGTTGCAGGCCTCGCGATGCTGGAAGAAGATGTCGCCGTTTTCGTGGCTGCCGCGCATGGCCGGATGCTCAGGATTGAGCGCGTGGTCGCGGAAACGCTGGACAGCCGCCATATCGCAGAGGTCGGCCAAATCGGCGTAATCCCACACGGCCACCTTCTGCACCTCATGACTGGTGCGAAAACCGTCAAAGAAATTGACGAAGGGGACGCTTCCCTTGATGGCCGCAAGGTGGGCGACCGCAGAGAGATCCATAATTTCTTGAACGTTGGTTTCGCAAAGCATGGCAAAGCCGGTTTGACGACAGGCCATAACATCGGAATGGTCACCAAAAATGCTCAGCGCGTGGGTAGCGATGGTGCGTGCACTTACGTGGAAGACGGCGGGCAGCTGCTCAGCTGCGATTTTGTACATATTGGGAATCATGAGCAAAAGGCCCTGGGATGCGGTGTAGGTGGAGGTCAGCGCACCAACACTAAGGGAGCCGTGAACCGTACCAGCCGCACCTCCTTCGGATTGCATCTCGCAGACTTTGACAGTGGTGCCGAAGATGTTCTTCTTGCCGCTAGCTGACCATTGATCAACGTAGTCCGCCATGGGGCTTGACGGCGTGATCGGATAGATGCCAGCGACCTCAGTGAACGCATATGAAACATACGCAGCGGCGTTGTTCCCGTCCATGGACTTGAGTTTCCTCGCCATATTTCACTCCTGTTCTGTGCTGCTTGACCTGCGTTGCAAACAGGTCGAACTGCGGTGCTTTCGCACAAC
The DNA here is from genome assembly GCA_964438035.1 of uncultured Slackia sp. Classification (GTDB taxonomy): domain Bacteria; phylum Actinomycetota; class Coriobacteriia; order Coriobacteriales; family Eggerthellaceae; genus Slackia. The sequence goes on along the minus strand of CAYTIS010000044.1, from coordinate 7,225 downwards.
TCCCCCTGTGTGCGAGATTCTGCTCAAGAGCGCAATAAGCCTGCGGCCCCAGCCGAATCGCCTCATGGTATCAGCTATCCCTCCCCCACGCGAAGCTCCCATCGCAGGCCGGCTTGGCCGTGCGTTCGCGTTCGGTAAACGGACAGCAAATGCACTCCGCCATAATAGCGCCTCTGTAGCTCGATCAATGGCACAGGACGGGGCGATTTACTTGATTTCGCGCATAATTTACCTCCTAGGAACGCGAGTGATATCCCATGGAAACAAAGAGGCGACATGGCCTTTGGGGTGTCCGATGTCCGATGGGGAAAATCACGCGGACTTGGACGAGTAATGGGCCGTGCGGATGGAGGCAGCCAGGGCGGGCAACTGAGAGGCTTCAAAGGTGTAGCAGACGCACTGGGGCTGATCGGGAGCAGCTGGATTAGGGCGCTCCACGCGCACGAAGACTACCTCAACACGCGCAAATCCCTGACGGAGCACAGCGTAGGCATAGCAGCTTGCCTGGAGGGCATGCTTAGCCTGGAGCTGTTCGGCGCTCTCCTGCTCATGACCGCCCGTCTTGTAATCCACCACCAAGGCCCTGCCCTGCCCACGTTCGTCATAGGCTAAAAGATCAATTGCGCCTTCAAGGTAGAGGGGTTCTGCTGCAGCAGGGGTGTCGGTTTTTTGAGACTTCCTCTTGGCTGAATCGCGAACCTCGCCCTGCCAGGATGTGCTGTCGAACAAGCCAGGTGCACTGGTCTGCCAGTCCTCTTCTGAGCCTCCCGAGCCTTCCAAGCCTCCGTCATTCATTGGTGTCGGGGTCTGCGAGATCGTATCTTCAGGAGCGGTGGGCGTATCGTCAATAAGAACGAAGAAGGGAGTTTCGGGCTGTATGCTTGCGTAATGCGCCAGGCTTGCGGCAATCTCACTGGCTGTCCACCGCTCAAGGGCTGCATGCAAGCGGCGTTGGGCATCCTCGCCGAGGCCGCAGCGCTGCGCTATGCAGGAAATGCGCTCGTCTGTGGGCATGAGCACGCCACGCCCACCACTTACGGCACAGCGCGCCAGCAGGTGAAAGGCCGTTCCCAGATTGCTTGCCTTGTCAGCATCAACCAGGAAGCTTTCTGTGAGCGCCTCCCAGAAAATATCGTCCTCATCATCCGAAAAGCGAATCTCACTTGATAATGAGTCAGTGAAATTCGGAATGGCCGCATTCCTGTCAGCTCCTTTCTCTTGCGAGGCGAACCCTTGCGCTTGAGTAGGTTGGACAGGTTGAGTGGATTGATCAGGCTGCGTGGCTGCCCACGTAAGCTCCTCCTGTTGGAGCTGCTCCTCGGCGAGAGCGGTGTAGCTGGTCACCCCATGACGGCTATCGCGCCAGGGCACCTCCTCCCACCGCTCGTCATCCGGCAAAACAGGAATATCAAAGGTGGCAGCTGCTGGTTCCGACAAAGCCGCAGAATTTGACATGGTTGCAGGATGTGACGCG
>CAYTIS010000044.1:0-5651 GCA_964438035.1 uncultured Slackia sp. | reverse complement strand
CGCAGGATCTGATGTGATCGCGGGATTTGACGCGGCTGCAGAATCTGATGGAGCCACAGGATGCAACATGGCCGCAGACTCATCCGCCACTACACCCGTGCAGGCCTCGAGCAGCTCTTCATCGGCGTCGATGCGCTCCACGTAGGCGGGCACCTCGCCTCCGAAGTCCACGCGGGTGACGCCCTCGGGCACATCCTCCTCGCCGAACAGCGCGCTTCTCACGTCATCGTAGATATCCTCGCCTGCCCCCGAGCAGTACCCCGTGCTGCGGCGTTTGGTAGTGCACGCAAAGATAAGAGCCTCCTGAGCGCGGGTGAAGGCTACGTACATGAGGCGGCGGCGCTCCTGAACGTCTTGCTCGGTCTCGTAGGCGCGCAGGGCGGCCTGGCGCTCAAGAGGGTCTGAGGCATCGATGATGTCACGCGGCTCAGCCCCGTCTTCAAAGGTGGGCAGCACGCTGTATCCGTCCTTGGCCTTGATACCCCAGATGCCGCCGGCATCCTCAATGCTGCGCTTGGGCTTAAGGGTTATATAGGTGCGGCCCTCCACCGTGGCGGAGTAAAACGCACTGGTGGGCATGCGGGACTGACCCATCTCGGCCACTGCCACGATGGGAAACTCAAGGCCCTTGGATGCGTGCACCGTCATGATTTTCACGAAGTCGCCGCCTCGGGCTGAAAGCGCGCCCGGGGCCTCCTTGGATGCTTCAATGTGCGCCGCTAAAAGCTGGACCACCTGCGCGGGGCCGGCAGCCCCCTCCTTCTCAAAATGCTCGACAAGCCGCAAAGTCTTCATGATATTGCCCGCCACAGCCTGGCCTTGTGACCCACGCGCCTCCAGGCGAGCAAGCCAACCCGCATCGCGCACAGCATCGGCCATGATCGCGGATGTGGGGTCAGATCCTGCCCGCTGAACAAGCTTGCGCAGGAGGCGCGCCACAAAGGCGAGCTGAGGAGAAATGGCTTTGCCCGCCTCGACAGCCTGCTCAAGGGCAAAGAAGCCCGTATCGAGGGAGCGGCGCACGTACACGCCCTGCTTTGCATCAAAGCAGGTGGAAAGCTCCAAAAAGTCATCGGCAGAAAGCGCAAACATCTCACTGGAGAGCACCTCAAATAGGGCTACGGTCTCCTTAGGGTTGGCGATAACCTGGGCTAACCGCAGCATAATGCGTACCTCGGGAGCACGTGCAAACACCGATCCACCAGCAATAACACAGGAGAAGCCCTCGCGACGTAGGGCCTCGGCGTAGACCCCCGCGTTGCTCATGCGACCCAGCAAAAGCGCCATGTCTCCCGCAGCATGTCCGGCATCGCGCAGCTCAGCGAAGCGTCGGGCAATCCGGGCAGCCTCCACCACGTGTGCGCCCTGAGTGCCGATACCGCCCACGCGCGGCACGGTGGTGAAAAGCACATCAATGCGCCGGTCGCCCTTGAACTCCTGTTTGGGAGCAGTACGTGAGGCCGTAAGCGACATGAACTCTGAGCCAAAGACCTGCGGTTGCCCAAACACCACATCCACGAAGCACAGCACATCACCATGGCTGCGAAAATTGTCCGGCAGGACAATGAGACCCTGGGGATTGAGCTCTTGAACGGCAGCAAGGCGGCGCTTATACACCGCCACATCAGCCCCGCGAAAGCGATAAATGCTTTGCTGGGCATCACCCACGGTGCATAGACGGCAGGTGCCCTGCCCCGCCATCAAGGCAATCATGTCCGTCTGAATCTGATCAGTATCCTGGAACTCATCCACCATGATGAGCTTGAAACGATTGGCGAACTCCTGCGCTAGGTCGGGATTGTCGCGCAGGGCCCGGGCGGCGTATATGAGCAGATCGTCGTTATCAAGGACGCACAGAGCCTCCTTGCGCCGACGAAACTCGGCATACACCGAAGCCGTCAGCTCCACAAGACTTGCCACAAAGGGGCGCGCGATGAGGGTCTTGGCCTCATCCACCAGCGCCGCACAGGCCCCCTGCGTATCCTTGGCAAACTCCTTGTAATCCTTGGATCCAAATCCCGCATGGGGAGACGGGCAGGCAGAAAAAAGACTGATGAGGCTCGCCTCGTCAATGGCGCCGCACTCGAAGGTGGTCTGCGCCTTCTTTATGAATACATCCGCGCTCGCAAGCCAGGTATCTCGGCTTGAACTGGGTTTTTGAGCCAAAACCGCCTGGTACAGCTCTTCGATAAGCTGCACCAGGCCCCGCACCAGTACCCCAGCCGGGCGCGCAGGCGGGTCAGGCTCAATACAGGCACAGCCCTGGAGGCTGGCCGATGCGCGTTCCACCAGGGTACGCACCATGCTCTCAATGGATGTTCCGCCAAACCCTCCTCCCGATCTGCGTGCAGAGTACTCGGCAAAAAGCGTGTCGGTCGCGTGGGACGAGGGGTCATCCTTGGCCTTTTTAAGCACCTGTTCGATCGATTCCTCAATAAGCTGGTTGGCACCAGCCTCGTCAAGCACCTGAAAGGCAGGATCAATCCCCAGTTCAAGAGCGTGGGAACGCAGGATGCGCGCGCACATACCGTGAATAGTGGAGATCCAGGCCCCGTCCACCTTGGCGGCCTCAGCGGCCAGCCCTTCAGCCTTAAGGGTTCTTTTCACCCGTGCCTTGATCTCACCCGCCGCCTTATCGGTAAAGGTAATGGCAAGCACCTCATCAATGCTGTTAAGGAAGCGTCCGCCATCGGAGGCAGAACCCTCCATGAGGGCCCAGGCAATACGCTGTGTGAGCGTGAAGGTCTTGCCGCTTCCCGCCCCCGCCGACACCGCAAGCGGCTTATCGAGGGTAGTCACGCAGGCGAGCTGACCTGGTTTGAATGTGCTGAAATCCATGAGCCTATCCCTGCCTTTTTGAGCACGAAATCTCAGGACAATACGTGCATACCTTTGGGCTGCTGGGACGCGGAGTCACATCACCAGCAAGCATACCCTCGATAGCCTCAGCCGCACGCTCTTCAGTAGCATCAAGCACATCAACAAGTGAACTATGCGGGTAACGACAGGTGCTGGCCTTCAGTCCTGGCACCTCAGCTGGCTCCACCGTGGCATTAATCGCCCCGGCCGCTTTGGCCTGGCGCCCGTATCCCACGTAGAGCGCAGCCACCACCTCGAGTCCCAGGTGGCGGCGCACCACCTGGGCGTAGATGAGGGACTGCACCTTGCCCAGGCGCAGATCGCCCGTGCGCTCGTACAACTCATATTCCTCAGATACTGAGCTTTTGTAGTCGATGATAGCGGCGCGCCGATGCTCGTCCATGTCGATGCGATCGATGGAACCAACAAGCTTGTAGCCCGCGTAATCGAGCGGCTGATCCGCTGAGATGACGTATTCAAAATGCGTGGGTGTAAAGCTCGGCAAAAACACCGCCTCGCGCCCAAGATAGGACACGAGGCGCTCCTTCAACTCCTCGACCTGGCGGGCCTCCAGCTGCGAGCGCGGCACCAAACGATTGCTCGACGGGGAACATGTGGGCTGTTCGTCAGCAAGTTCACGCAGTACCGCGCGCATTGTCTCTTGAGCGCAGGCGAGATTACCTGGCAGTACCCGGGCATAACCCTGCTTGCGAAACTGACGATAGAAGCGCTCGAAGGCACGGTGAGCAAACTCCCCCATCTCAAGCGGGCCAAAACCCTCGTCGAGCGTATCCAGATGCAGGCGACGCTGGGCAAACCACTTCTGAGGGCATTCCAGATAGCTTTCAATCTGAGAAGCTGAAAAGCACGGCTCCTTGAGCACCGCCCCTTCCGTCAGGCGTGGCAGCACGATGAGTGAACGTCGGCGAGGCGATATCTGCCCCAAGGACGGCGAAGACACCGTGACCGCCACCTTGAGCGCCGTGTGCGCCACGGCAGCATTTTCGTGCAGAGCCTCTTCTCCCCGCTCCAGAATATCCCTCACAAGCACCGGGGGGAGACTGTAACGTTTGTGCAGGTCATCGGTCGTGGGGTCACTACGATAGCTGTCCGTGAACTCCTCTACCATCACGGAGGGATAGGTCGGTTCCGCATTCTCATCATTCAGACAGCGCTCGATGATGAGCTGCTGGGTAGGAAGCTTGAGAATAGCGGCAAAGATCTGCCGGGCCTCCTGAGCAGGCGAGAGAGAAGGCTCAAGACCCATTGAAGCCAGCAAAACACTGGCTGCATCATCGCGTGTGCGCAAAGGATAGTCAGCACTGGTCATGTCGCACATAATGACAGCCTCACACGACCCGGGCGCTCGTTGGGCTGCCTGGCGTTGGCTTGTTATTACCACAACAGGCTCCCCTGTCCCGCAGCGACGGGAAACGTCCACCGTCTGAGCCTCAAGCAGGGCAAACAAGGCATCGGCCGTGCCGCTTAGGGCACGCGCCTCCTCTGCCGCAGCACGCAGGCAGCTGATGGCCCCAAGCTCTTGAGATACCCACGCCTGCCCCGCCCCGCGCTGAGCATGAACGCGATCCTCAAACCACCCCGTCAGCACAGCAGCATCGGGGGTTGTAGCCAGCTCCTCAAAATACTCGAAGGCCGAACTTGCCTCGGCTACCAGGGTGCGACAGTCCTCCTTGCGCATGAGCCTGTTTCCCCGAATCTTGGCATCCACATCCCAGGCGCGACTCTTAGGTACACCCGCAAGGGGATTGAGTAGGTAGTCAAGCACCTCAGCATGAGGGAAAGCCTCAGAGGTAACAATCGCACGCACGCAGGCAAGAGCACGCCCAAAATCGGTTTGCGCAAAGGAAAGCGAGTCCTCAAGAGCGCAGGAAACACCCTTACGAGCCAGGGCCGAGGCGATGCGCCTGTATAGCGCAAAGGGGTGCCGGGCAGTCACCACGATTTCCCGTACGCCCTCATCCTCAGTAAGCGACGCAATCAGATCCACAAGCAGCAGCGGCTCGGCATAACGACCCGAGGGAAAGGCGAAGCGCAGACGCACCCCCTGTGGAGCAGGCCCCACCGACGGAGTCTCATCGGGCTCGACAAGTGCAAGGCCCTGCTGCGTACAAAAGTGCCGCACGACAGCAGGAGGTCCAAAACCCTGTACCCGCACCTGCGCGGGAAGTCCTACACACGCGCTGCGCGCAAGCAGCCCCCAGGCCCGCCCCGGGTCAAGTACGCCCACCCGGGCAAGCACGCCCTCGTAGGCGCGCACCAAAGAGACAAGCGGTTGATCCGCAGACCGAACAGGTACACTCCCGTCTAAGAGTGCATCCATCTGCGGACTTCCCAGCCCCCCTGTGACCAGGCGCAGACCAAGCTGAACCATGCCGGTGCTCACGGGAAGCTTCGTTTGCTGCTCCAGAGCTGCATACAGAGCAAGAAAACGCTGGGAGGACGTGGCGATTACCCGCCCATCACCCCACAGATCCCAAAGCTCAGCAAGCCACGAGCCCGGCGTGGTGACGGTAGTTCCAAAGCTCTCTCGTGCACAGGCCTGAGCTGCGCGTTTGCGATAGGCTTCCACCGCCGCCTGACCCGGCAGCAACACGATGCAATCCACAGACACCTCCCTTGGTCTGTGAGCCATTATATCGCACCTTGGTCGTCTGAAGACCATTTTTTCAAACATTTGTTCGTATTATTTGAGAGAGACACGGCATCAGTTGCCCAAAACGCAGCGAACCCCTCCGAAGAGGGGTTCGCAGGATAGTCAATGGTGCCCCCAA
>CAYTIS010000043.1:0-11622 GCA_964438035.1 uncultured Slackia sp. | reverse complement strand
CCGATGCCGCTGAAGAGCTGGTCGAAGGCGTTGAGAACGAGGATGGCACCGTCACTTACACCTATACCCTCAAAGAGGGCCTCAAGTGGTCTGACGGAGAGGATTTGACTGCCGCCGACTTTGCCTTCGCCTGGCAGCGTGCCGCCTCCACCGAGCTTGCCGCCGACTACGGCTACATGTTCGAGGTTGTGGATGGGTATGCCGAGATTTGGGAGACCGATGACGACGGTAACTTTGTGAACCCGGACGCCGAGCTCAACGTGGTGGCTGTGGATGAGCGCACCCTTGAGGTGACTCTGGAAAACGCCGTTTCGTATTGGGACGAGCTTCTTGCCTTCCCCACCTACTTCCCCGTGCGTGAGGACGTGGTGTCCGATGAGAGCTGGGCTACCGACCCTTCCACCTACGTGAGCAACGGTGCCTATGTCATGACCTCATGGGAGCACAACAGCGTCATCACCCTGGAGAAGAACGAGAACTACCATAATGCCGACTCGGTGACCATGGATACTCTCAACTTCTATTTGTCTGACGATGCCAACAACATGCTGTCCAATTTCCAGAACGGCAGCTGGCAGCTGATTGATAGCGTTCCCACCAACGAGATCGAGAGCCTGAAGAGCGAGTACGCTGACGAGTTCTACACCACGGGCCAGTTGGGCACCTATTACGTGTCCTGGAACATCAACGAGGATATCCTGCCCTCCGACAGCACCCTGACTGGCGTGGAGAAGCTTGAGGCTGAAAGCGAGATTCGCAACGCCCTTGCCCTGCTTATTGACCGCAACTACATCGTCGATGAGATTGGCCAGGCTGGTCAGGTGGCTGCCTCGTCCTTCGTTGCCATGGGCATGACCGACTATGACGGTAGCGAGTTCTATGAGAACGCTGGCGATAGCGACGACTACGTGGGCTACTACGACGTGTCCGATGAGGCTTACGAGGAGAACTACGCTTCGGCGATTGAGACGCTGCAGAAGTACTACGACTACGATGAGTCCACGGGAACCTTCACCAACTTCCCCAGCATCACCTACCTCTACAACACCGATGAGGGTCACCAGGCCATTGGTGAGTACATTCAGAGCGCCTTTGCCAGTATTGGCATCACGGTGAACCTGGAGAATCAGGAGTGGAACACCTTCCTGAATACCCGCAAGAACGGTGACTACTCCATAGCCCGTAACGGCTGGCTTGCCGACTACAACGACCCCATCTCCTTCCTTGATATGTGGGTTACCAACTCCGGCAACAATGACGTTCAGTTTGGCAAGGGTGACCATGCTGATTTGGCCGCCTACAGCCTGGATCTGACCGAGTACGGCATCGATCTGGTGGTGGAAAACGGCACCTGGTCCGAGACTTATGACGTGCTGATCTCCACGATTAAGTCCACCACTGATGACGAGACCCGCTATGCCCTCATGCACGTGGCTGAGGATATGCTCATGGAGACCGGCTGCATCACCCCGCTTTACTTCTACACCGACATCTATATGCTCGATTCTTCCATCGAGGGCTTCTACAGCAATCCGCTTGGCTACAAGTACTTCATGTACTGCACATACGCCGAATAGCGGCTACTGAGAATCCGCTGGTCGATCACCGACCAATCAAAGCCCCCTTAGGACCTACGGGTCTCAAGGGGGCTTTTTTTACGTGGCGCTGCTATCATACAGGGCCGTCAAAGAGCGCCTGCCCCGCCCTGAGTGGGCAGATTTGGGGGCGCTTGTTTGGGCGGTATGAGGCTCATCCGAGGGAGGCATATGGCATTCGTTCACCTGCATAACCACACCGAATATTCCATGCTCGATGGGGCTACCAAGATTAAGGATATGGTACAGCGCGCGGCTGATCTGGGGATGCCTGCGGTGGCTATCACTGATCACGGCGTGATGTGCGGTATACCGGAGCTGTGCGATGTTTGCAATGCCGTGGAGAAGGAAACGGGCAGGCGGGTGAAGCCCATCTATGGCTGCGAGATTTATTTCACCGAGGATCCCGAGGTGGGCAACCGGGTGAAGTCGCGGCTATACCATATGGTGCTTCTGGCCAAGAACAATACGGGCTACCACAATCTGATTCGCCTGGTGTCCGAGTCGCATATGGACAACTTTTATTACCGTCCGCGTACCACCTTTGCCATGCTGGAGCGCTATGCCGAAGGCCTGATTGGCACAAGCGCGTGCGTGGCCGGTATCATCCCGCGCTGCATCGACGCGCGTGACTTTGACGGGGCAGTGGAATGGGCGCGCAAGCTTGCGGCTTTGTTTGCTCCGGGTGACTTTTACATAGAGCTGCAAGACCAAGGTATCACCACGAACGGCGGGCTGACCCAGCATCAAATGAATACCGAGCTTGCCCGGGTGGCCGCCGAAGTGGGCCTCAAGACCGTGGCCACCAACGATTTTCACTACCTCAGGCAAGAAGACGCTCAGGCTCAAGACATCATGCTGTGTATTGGCACGGGTTCGACCTTGGACGATGAGAACCGCATGCGCTTTTCCAACGACCAGTTTTATATGAAGTCTGAGGAAGAGATGCGTGCGGTGATGCGCGACTTTCCCGAGGCCTGCGACACCACCATCGAGATTGCGGAAAAGTGCAATGTGGTGCTGGAGCGCGATCCGATTCTGCCGCGCTTTCCTCTTCCCGAGGGCGAGACCGAGGAAAGCCTGTTTCGCAAGGAGTGCGAGGAGGGTCTGCGGCGGCGCTACGGCGACCCAGTGCCCCAGGAGGCCTGGGATCGCTATGAATATGAGGCTGAGGTCATCATTCAACAGGGCTTTCCGGCCTACTTTCTCATCGTGCAGGAGTATATCCGCTGGGCTAAGAGCCAGGGTATCGGCGTGGGGCCGGGGCGCGGCTCGGCGGCCGGTGCGATTGTGGCCTACGCCATGGGCATTACCGATCTTGACCCTCTCTCCAACGGTCTGCTCTTCGAGCGCTTCCTTTCCCCCGAGCGCGTGGAGATGCCCGATATTGACGTAGACTTCGACGACGAGCGGCGTCAAGAAGTCATCGACCACGTGCGTGAGGTCTACGGAGCCGATCACATTGCGGGCGTGATTACCTTTGGCAAACTCCAGGCCAAAAATGCCGTGCGTGATGCGGCGCGTGTGCTGGGCTATCCCTACAGTGCCGGTGACCAGCTGTGTAAGACCATCGGTGATGAGCTGGGTATCACCCTCAAGGGGGCGCTTGAAACTAACCCCGATTTTAAGAAGAAGTACGACAGCGAGCCTGAGTCGCGCCGCATCATCGATGCAGCCATGTCGATTGAGGGCAAGGTACGCGGAGAGGGCGTGCACGCCTGTGCCATGATTATCTGCCGTGATCCGCTGGTGGATCATGTGCCCGTCAAGCGCGACACCAAGGGCAGTGGCATGATCACTCAGTTTGACGGCCATTACACGCCTGATTTGGGTCTGCTCAAGATGGACTTTCTGGGCCTGCGCACGCTGAGCGTGATCTCGCGTGCGTGTCGCAATATCAAGGAACGCTACGGCATTCAGATCAATCCCGATGAGATCCCCCTGGAGGACAAGGGCGCCTTTGATCTCATGTGTGCTAAGACGGGGATGAGCATGGACGGGCTGTTTCAGGTGGAATCGGCCCTGTATGTGACGCTGTTTGGGCGGATGAAGCCTCGGAGCTTTGCTGCTATCGTGGCCTCCATCGCCTTGAACCGGCCCGGTCCGTTGGAAAACGGTTTTGTGGATTTGTATGTGGATCGCCGGCGGGGCAAAAAGCCCGTTACCTACTATGACGACCGGCTGCGCCCCATCTTGGAAGAGACCTACGGCACCATCGTCTACCAGGAGCAGATCATGCAGATCTCCATGGTGATGTGCGGCTTTTCTGCTGGTAAGGCGGACAAGCTGCGCAAGGCCATGGGCAAAAAGAACATCGACGTCATGAAACAGCTCAAGGACGACTGGTGTAACGGGGCGGTGCAAAAGGGCTTCTCGCTTGAAGTTGCTGAGCAGATTTGGCATGACGCGGAGGAGTTCGCGAAGTATGCCTTTAATAAGTCACACTCGGCGGCCTATGCGGTACTGGTGATGCGGACGGCGTATCTCAAGGCCCACTACCCCTACGAGTACATGGCGGCGGTTTTGTCCAGCTATATGGGCAACGCCGACAAGCTCATTAAATATATTGCCAGCTGCAAGCGCAGCAACATCCCCGTGCTGCCGCCTGATGTGAACACCTCCAACCTGGAGTTTACCCCGCTGGACGAGGGCGTGCGTTTTGGCCTGGCCGGTGTGCGCGGCGTGGGCGAGGGTGTGGCCGAAGCGATTATCGCCGAACGCTCAAAGGGTGGTCCCTACACGAGCCTGCATGATTTTGTGAACCGCCTGGATGCGCGTACGTACAACCGTAAGACCCTGGAAGCGCTCATCAAGGCGGGGGCCTTTGACTCCACGGGGTATACCCGCAAGCAGCTCATGTACTTTGTGGAAGATACGACACTTCTGGAGAGGGCTTCTAAGCGCCAGAAGGATCGTGATGCTGGACAGCTGAGCCTGTTTGACATGTTTGGTGATATGGAGGACAGTGGCTTTGCCGAGGAGGTGCCCGCACCTGATGGGGTGGAGTGGGATCGGCGCACCCTGTTGACTCACGAGAAAGACATTCTGAAAATCTATGTGTCCGACCACCCCTTGAGTCCCTACGAGGAGGCCCTGGGCAGAATCAGCGACCATCTGCTGGGCAGTCTGGCCGACCATCGCGGCTCCATCAAAAGTGGCGTGTTTGCCGGGATGGTGACGGGGCTGCGGGTGCGTCTGACTCGGCGGGGCACGAGGATGGCCAACTTCATTTTGGAGGATACTACAGGGCATGTAGAGGCCGTGTGCTTCAAGTACGAGGATTTTAAAAATGCCCTGGTAGAAGATGCAATCGTGAAGGTGGAGGGCCGCTTTGAGCGTTCCGATCGGGGTGATCAGATAGTGGCTTTTAAGGTGGAACTGCTGGAGTTTGAGGAAGCGGCTAACAAGGAGGAGCCGGGGCGGCTGGAAATCAACCTGAGTTCGGCGGATTTTAATGCGATAACTTCACGGCAGCTCCAGCAGATTCTGGCGAGCCATCCGGGTGAGGATGCGGTGGCATTGTTCATCCGCCAGGCCGATGGGCGCACCTTTAGGGCCGAGCTGCCGGTGACGGTTGATACGAAAAACCGTCTGCTCTATTCGGAAATGTTTGAGTTGTTTGGCCGCAAGGTGTGGGGAGCGGCCTGATGACGAAGGTGACGGAGAGTGCAGGTGTTCACTCAGGGGGTGTCCGCTCTTGTGAGGAGCGGGCGGTGCTGCGTGCGCGCCGGGCCGAGGCAGCTCGCGCGGCGGGCTTCACCCGCACGCTCTCGCTGGAGGTTCAGTACAACGGTGCCGGTTTTGCCGGTTTCGCCCGCCAGACAACCGCCTTTGCGCCTACCGTGCAAGGCGAGCTTGAGCGCGCCTTGGGCCTGCTCTTCAGGCGCAAGGTGGAGATAGTGGGGGCAGGGCGCACTGATGCCGGGGTGCACGCTCGGGGCCAGGTGGTGAGCTTCGACCTCACCGAAGAGGAGTTTGTAGCCCGTCCGATTCGCGCCCTTGAGCGTTCCGTCAATGCCCTGGTGGACGAGGCGATTGCGGTGGGAAGCACCACCGAGCGTCCCCTGGGCTTTTCCGCCCGCTTTGATGCCCAGTGGCGTGAGTATCGCTACCGCATGTGTACGCGCTCGGCCCGCCCGGTGCTCATTGCGCCTGTGGTGTGGCACGCACCCGGCGCGCTTGATCTGGTGGCCATGAATGAGGCGGCATCTCTGCTCATCGGTGAACACGACTTCAAAAGCTTTTGTACGGCTGCGTCGGCCAAAAACAAGCCCACGCATCGTAAGGTGATGGAGTTGGAGGTGTACGGCGAAGACCTGATGGGCACTCCCGTAGTCACGGTGCGGGTGGTGGGCAATGCCTTTTTGCATTCCATGGTGCGCACCATCGTGGGCACGCTTGTGGAGGTGGGTCGCGGCAGGCGCACCCCCTCGTGGGTGGGCGAGGTTCTGGCGGCTCGCGATAGGCGCGCGGCTGGGCCGAACGCCCCGGCAGGTGGGCTGGTGTTCTGGCGGGTGGCCTACTAAGGCGGCAGCTGCTGGCACCCTGTGCTCCTGTGCTGAAGGGGGCGATGGCCTATGGTGTGTCTGCTATTATTCGTGTGTTTGTCGCCATCCACCCAAGTCTGAGGAGATCATCGCTATGTCGCTTTCCATAGGCATTGTGGGCCTGCCCAATGTGGGCAAGTCCTCGCTGTTCACGGCGCTCACCAAGAAGAGCGGCCTTGCCGCCAACTATCCCTTCGCCACCATCGATCCCAACGTGGGTCTGGTGGCGGTGCCTGATCAACGCTTGGATGAGCTGGCCGCGATTGATCAGGCGGCAAAGATTGTGCCGGCTATGGTGGAGTTTGTGGACATCGCTGGCTTGGTGGCAGGTGCCAGCCAGGGTGAGGGGCTGGGTAACAAGTTTTTAGCCAATATCCGTGAGACCGATGCCATCTGCGAGGTGGTACGCTTTTTCACTGATGCTAACGTGGAGCATGTGTCTAAGAAGGTGGATCCGCACTCTGACGTGGAGACCATCAAGACCGAACTCATCTTGGCCGACATCGCCACGCTCGACAAGGCGCTGCCCCGTCTAGAAAAGGAGGCGCGTCGCGACAAGGCGGCCACACCTGCCTTCGAGGCGGCAAAAAAGGTGCTCGCGGGCTTGAACGAGGGGCATCGCGCCCGCACGCTTGACCTCACCGAGGAGGAGCGGGCTGCCGTCAAGGACCTGTGCCTGCTCACCATGAAGCCCCTGCTCTATATTGCCAATGTGGACGAGAGCAAGCTGGATGCGAGCCTGCCTGAGATCGATGGGCAGATTCCTGTGCCTCTCTGCGCTAAGATCGAGGCTGACTTAGCCGAATTGGATGCTGAAGATGCTCAGATGTTCATGGAGGAGTTGGGCCTGTCCGAAAGCGGGCTTGTGCGGCTTATTCGCGAGGCCTACAAGCTGTTGGGCCTGCAGAGCTACTTCACGAGTGGCGAGACCGAGACGCGCGCCTGGACCATTCCTATCGGGGCGAAGGCACCCCAGGCGGCCGGGGTTATCCATTCGGATTTTGAGCGCGGCTTTATCAAGGCTGAGACCGCGAGTTTTGAGGACTACGTGGCCTTCGGCGGCGAGAAGGGCTGCCGTGAGGCAGGTCGTCTGCGCCAGGAGGGCAAGGACTACGTGGTCCAAGACGGCGATGTGATGCATTTCAAGTTCAACGTATAGGGAGAGGGTTGCTGTGCGGGGCGCGGTGTGTCCGTCACGAGGTGTGCGCGGCAGGAGCGCGGGAGGCAAGGCATGGAGATAGAGAGCTGGCCGGTCTATGTGGGGCAGCAGGGCACGGCTTTGGCGATGGATGAGGCCCGGAGCGTTTTGAACCGCTTCTTTGGTTACTCCTCGTTTCGGCCCGGACAAGAAACGCTGATTCAGGCGGTTTTGGAAGGACGCGATGCTTTGGGCATCATGCCCACGGGGGCGGGCAAGTCGCTGTGCTACCAGGTGCCCGGGATTGTACTGCCGGGATTGACCCTGGTCATATCGCCTCTTGTGTCGCTGATGAGCGACCAGGTAAGTGCGCTTATCGACGCGGGCGTGCGCGGGGCTTATCTCAACTCCACCCTTACCCCAGGCCAGCAGCGCACGGTGATGCGCCGTGCCCAGGAGGGCACCTACAAGATTATGTATGTGGCACCCGAGCGCCTGGCCGACCCCCTGTTCTGCGAGTTTGCCGCGCGCGTACCCATTCCGCTCATTGCGGTGGACGAGGCGCATTGCGTGTCGCAGTGGGGTCAGGATTTCCGCCCCTCCTATCTGGGGATTCGCGATTTCATCGAGGAGCTGCCTCAGCGCCCCGTCCTCATTGCGCTCACCGCCACGGCCACCGATACGGTGAAGGCTGACATCCGCACACTTCTGGGTCTGCGTGATCCCCAGACGGCGGTGACCGGGTATGACCGACCCAATCTGCGCTTCGGCGTGGAGAAGCTTTCGACCAAGGACAAGCGTGCGCGGATTGCAGGCTATATCGCCGAGCATCCCGGCGACAGCGGCATCATCTACTGCTCCACGCGCAAGGGGGTGGAGGAGCTGGCGAGCTGGCTTGCGGCCCATGGTATCGCGGTGGCGCGCTACCATGCGGGCATGGAGGCGGCCGAGCGCGCCGAGAGCCAGCAGCGCTTCATCGACGATGATGCGCCGGTGATGGTAGCCACCAACGCCTTTGGCATGGGTATCGACAAGTCCAACGTGCGCTACGTCATCCATGCCAACATGCCCAAGAGTATCGAGGCCTACTATCAGGAGGCCGGGCGTGCAGGCCGCGACGGCGAGTCGGGTGAGTGCCTGCTTTTGTGGACTGAGGGCGACGTGAGCACCTGCCGCTATTTCATCGAGGGGAGTTCGGGCAACCCCGAATTGACCGAAGAGGAGGCCGAGCGCGTGCGCGCCAGTCAGCGCCGCATGCTTGAAGCCATGGTGGACTACTGTCACACCACCGGCTGCCTGCGCCGCCATATCCTTACCTATTTTGGTGACGAGAGCGCATTTGGAAGTGCGTCCGGAGAGGGGAAGCGGGAGGCTTCGCGCGCAGTTTTGAACGAGCAGCCGCTGCCGGCACGCTCGTGCGAGTCAGGATCGCTTGGGTACGAAGTTTCTCGCTCCTCCGAACGAGACTCACCGTCGCCCTTTTCCCATGCCTTTGAGACAAACGGCTGCGGGAACTGCTCGAACTGCTTGGGCGAGTTTGATGTGGTGGACGTGACGCAGACGGCGCAGCGCTGCGTGCAGTGCGTGCGTGAGCTGCATGGGATGAATCGTTTGTTTGGCAAGACCATGGTGAGCAACATCCTGCGCGGCTCTCGGACCAAAGACCTGCTTGATCAGGGCCTTGACAATCTTGACTGCTACGGCACCGTGCAGGATGCGGCCTCGCAGGTCAAAGAGGTCATCGAACTGCTTGCGGCAGAGGGTTTGCTGCAGGTGTCGGACGGGGCCTATCCCGTGGTGAGTTTAGGGCCGCGCGCCGATGAGGCGCAGGACGTGAACTTTTCCTTCTCAATGGAGCGCATGAAGCGAAAATCTGCAATCAAAGGTGGCCTTGCCACTTCGTCTAGCGAGCGTGTCTTTGGCAGCGGGGGTAGTGGTGGCGATGCAGCCCTGTTTGAGCGGCTGCGGGCCTTGCGCAAGCGGATTGCGGACACCAACGCCATCCCGCCCTACGTGGTGTTTTCGGATAAGACCCTGCGCGACATGTGCGCGCGCCGCCCCCGTACGCGTCGGGAGTTTCTTGAAGTCAACGGGGTGGGGGAGCGCAAGCTTGACCGCTACGGTCAGGTCTTCTTAGACGAAATAGCCGCTTTTGAGAGCAAGGATTAAGGACGTATACAGCGTCTCGGACGGCGGCAGGCAGCCCGAGGCGTCTTGAGGCAAAGGAGCATCATGACCCAGCATCTCAGCGAAAGTGACGTGCGCGCCATCGCCACCTATGCGCGCATCGGCCTGGACGACAGCGAACTTGTTCAGATGACCGCCGACCTCAACAGCATCATCGACACCTTACAGCCCATTCGAGAGTTCAAGCTCGATGAGGTGGATCCCACCTTCCATCCCATTGGCAGCCTGTCCAACGTGATGCGTGAGGATGAGGAACGACCTTCCCTCATCCGTGAGGAGGCGCTTGCAAACGCACCTCAGCAGCAGGATGGGAGTTTTTTGATTCCTTCGATTCTGGGAGGGGGCGATCAGGAGTGACAACAGCGCTGATGGATATGGGTGTGCGCGAGCTGCGTGCGGGCCTGGCGGCTAAGGATTTTACGGCGCGCGAAGTCGCTCAGGCCTCCCTTGAGCGTATTGCGGCTCATGACGGGCAGATTCATGCCTTTCTTGAAGTGACTGAAGAGGCGGCCCTGCAGGCGGCCGACGCAGTTGATGTGGCCGTGACCGAGGGGCGCTTAGGTGAGCTGGGGCCGCTTGCTGGTGTGCCCGTAGCCTTCAAGGATAACCTTAACCTCAAGGGTACGCACACCACCTGCGCCTCGCACATGCTTGAAAACTACGTGTCGCCCTACACTGCCACCTGTGTGGATGAGATGCTCGGTGCTGGGGCCATCCCCTTGGGCAAGCTCAATATGGACGAGTTCGCCTTTGGTTCGTCCACTGAGACCTCAGCCTTTGGCCCCACGCGCAATCCGTGGGATCCGACGCGCGTGCCGGGTGGCAGCTCGGGCGGAAGCGCGGCGGCGGTGGCGGCCGGTATGGCCTGCATCACCTTGGGTAGCGACACCGGCGGCTCCATTCGCCAGCCTGCGAGCTTCTGTGGGATCGTGGGCGTGAAGCCTACCTATGGTCTGGTGTCGCGCTACGGCGTAGTGGCCTTTGGCAGCTCGCTTGACCAGGTGGGACCACTGGCACGCAGCGTGGAGGATGCGGCTGTGTGCATGCAGGCCATCGGCCGACCCGATCCGCGCGACTGCACCTCGCAAGAGGTGGACATCGATTTTGTGGGCGCGGTGGAGCAGGGTGCCAAGGGCATTGAGGGCCTGCGCGTGGGCATCGTTTCGGCCTTTATGGAGGCTCAAGGCCTGGAGCCTGAGGTGCGCGCCAAGGTAGAGGAGGCCACCGCTGCCCTCGAAGGCGCTGGCGCTCAGATTGTGGAGGTGGAGCTACCCCACACGAGCGCAGCCATCAGTGCTTACTACGTGCTGGGCCCCTGCGAGGCCTTCTCCAACCTGGCCCGCTTCGATTCAGTGCGCTACGGCTATGCCGATCCCGGCCATACTGACCTAGGCACCCAGTACGAGGCCAGCCGCGCCAAGGGCTTTGGTATCGAGGCCAAGCGCCGCATCATGCTGGGAAGCTACCTGCTTTCCTCCGGGGTGTACGAGCAGTATTACTATCCCGCCCAGCAGGTGCGCACGCTGATCACCCAGGACTTCGAGTGCGCCTTTGAGCGCTGCGACGTGATTGTGGCACCCTCCAGTCCGCGCACTGCCTTTACCTTTGGTGAAATCAGCGATCCTACTACCATGTACCTGTCGGACATGTTCACCGTGTCCATCAATATTGCCGGTAACGGCGGTATGAGCGTGCCATGCGGGGTGGGTCATGACACGGGGCTGCCCGTGGGCGTACAGGTCATTGCTCCGGCCTTTAAGGATGCGGCGATGTTTCGTGCGGCGGCGGCGCTTGAAGCCGTCTATGGTACGGCCCCGGTTGCACCGCTGGCAGGCTAAGGAGGGGATGGGGATGAAAAAGCTTACCGAGGTACTCAAAGACTGGGAGGCGGTCATCGGTCTTGAGATTCATGCTGAGCTGACCACCCTGCACACCAAGATGTTCTGTGGCTGCAAGCTAGAATTTGGTGCTGAATCCAACACACACACCTGTCCGGTGTGCCTGGGACTGCCAGGTGCCCTGCCCGTGCCCAATAAGGCGGCGATTGAGTCCATTGTGCTGGCGGGCCTGGCCACCAACTGCACGATCGAGAAGCATTCCATGTTCTATCGCAAGAACTACATGTATCCCGATATGGCGAAGAACTTCCAGACCA
>CAYTIS010000042.1:4376-11637 GCA_964438035.1 uncultured Slackia sp. | reverse complement strand
CCTGCGCGCTCGTCATCAGCGTGCCGCTGTCCTTTTTCGGTGGCATTGGCGGAGCCTCGCGCCTGGGCATTCTCGTGAAAGGATCCAACTACCTGGAGCTTCTGGCCCGGGTGGACACCGTGGTCTTCGACAAGACGGGTACGCTCACCTCGGGTACCTTCAAGGTGGTGGCCGTACACCCTCATGAAGGTGTAGACCCTGACTTTGTGCTGTCCCATGCCGCCCATGCCGAGGCCTTCTCCGACCACCCGATTGCCGTGTCTGTCAAGCAGGCCTTCGCCGGAGTCATCGACCAGAGCACAATCACGGACGTGTGCGAGATAGCGGGCCACGGGGTGCAGGCTACGATCAGCGAGCGCGTGGTCCTGGTGGGTAACGACCGGCTCATGGCCCAGCACGGCGGGCTGTGGCATGAATGCGAACTGACCGGAACCATCCTGCACGTCTCGATAGACGGCCAGTATGCCGGACACATCGTCATTGCCGATGTCATCAAGGAAGATGCCGAGCGCACCATCGCCGATTTACACGCAGTAGGGGTGAAAAAGTGCGTGATGCTCACCGGCGATCGCGAAGACGTGGCCTGTGCCGTGGGCGAGAAGCTCGGAGTCGATGAGGTTCATGCGCAGCTTTTGCCCCAGGATAAGGTGGAGCAGGTGGAGGCCCTGCTTGAGCAGGCGGGCGAAGGCAAGCTCGCCTTTGTGGGTGATGGCATCAATGATGCCCCTGTGCTCACCAGAGCCGATGTCGGTATCGCCATGGGTGCCATGGGTTCGGATGCCGCCATTGAGGCCGCCGACGTGGTGCTCATGGACGACAAGCCCTCCCATGTTGCTCGCGCCATCCGCATCGCACGCAAGACCATGCGCATCGTGTGGCAAAACATCGTTTTTGCCCTGGGCGTGAAGGTGCTCATCTTGGTGCTCGCAGCCCTGGGCGTGGCCAGCATGTGGCTTGCCGTGTTTGGCGACGTGGGTGTGGCAGTCATCGCCATCCTCAATGCCATGCGCTGCATGAGTGTGAAAAGGCTACAAGAATAGGCACAAGGCTCAGCCCAGGGGCGACACAAAAATGAATGCCTCTTAACGCAAAGGCCGCCTGCCGGAAGTGCCCGGCAGGCGGCCTTTCCCGACAGATGACTTTCTCCAGCAGGCGGTCCTCAGCCCCACCTCATCAACCCTGCAGCGAGCGAATCGTGGGCAACAGCGCATCATCGCGAATAGAGGAACGCGCTGCCGAAGAAGCCAAGACCGTGCCCAGAGTGCGCGCCCCCGACTCCACCGCCTTTTCCGCAATATTGAGAAGATATTCCCCGTTCTCACGCAGGGCATCGGCAGGAATCCCCGCAGCAAGCATCAGCTCGCGCTCCTTAACCGGGGAGTGGCGCTGGAGGCCCTTGACGCTTTCCACCAGCTCAGCGCATTCTTCCATGGCCTGATCAGCCATGTGTGAGCCCAGGGTGATGCAGCGACGGTAGCAGGCTACCGCCAGCTCAAAGCGCTCCATCTTCCAGTAGGCAAAGGCCAGCCAGTAAAAGGCCAGGCCCGCATCTTCGGAATTCCAGGCCAGCTCCAGTGCTTTGATACACATCCGTACCTCACCGGCAAAATCACCCTGGGTAAAACAGGCACGAGCGGCCCGCAGGTAGGCTGTGGTGAACGAGGGCGCAAGCTCAATGCAGCGCTTGGCCTGCGCCAAAGCCTCATCCTGATTTGAAATAGAGCCGGTAAGAATCTGCGCGTAGAGGTCGTGAACCAGGTAGGCCTCGTTAGCCAGCGGCAGCACGCGCCGACCAGCGCGGTCTTGCTCACAGCGATTCGCATAGATGACCCGCGAGGCATAGGAGTCAAAATAGCGGTAGCACACCATGGAGGTATCACGAAACGAGCTGCAGGAACCAACCTGCGCCTCCAGATCCTCCAAAACCCTGGCAGCACCCACGTCATCACCCTCGTGCGCAAGGGTGTAGGCCCGGGTAATGGGTGTTTTGAAGCCATAAGCATCCGTGAAGGCCTCGCGCACCTCAAGCTCACTGTGCTGGTCAAGTCTGCCTTCGGCGAAGTCGTCCATCAGGCCCTTGCACACCCGACGCACGGTCAGATCCTCCGTCAGGTCGTGAACCGACTTGAGGGTTTCCATGGCATCTTCTAGGCCCCCCTCAAGGGCATCCACCACCTCTTCGGCGATTTTGCGACGGGCGTGATCTTCGAAGATGTTGAGATCGCTGGCCTTGTCCACATGCAGCACGGCACGCACTTCGTCGCCCAGACTCACGTCCTCATCGCATACGAGCATCTCTTTTTTGACCGCAAACTCACCATCGTCAAGCGAAAACAGCGGCTCAATCCTAGAAAGACTAAAGTCCTCGTCCATCACATAGCGCCCACCAGCGGCATCAATGAGGACGAAGGGTTCAGAAAAGGCCCGATCCTCATCAGCGTCAAAGGCGGCCTGAACAAACGAGCGTTCAAACACCACCGACATCACCGGCATAAGGATGTCATCAGGCGAGAAGCAGCTCAGATGCACGCGCTCAAGCTGGGCGGACACATGCAGGGCCTCAGCTGCCACCAACAGGCACAGATGTGCCACGTAGCGAGCATAGGCCGCGTTTTGCGAAGTAGTCGCCACGGGAAAGAAGGCTTCTCGGTCGCGCCTCCACTCCGTTTTAGGAAAGGATGCCAGCGGCGGAAGGTAAAGGTTTGCCGCCAGGGCTTCCCCTGACACATTGGTACGAAAATCATAGCCAAAGCGATAGGGCAGGCGCAGACCCTCGCAGGCCTGAGCAAATTTGAAGTGACGCGACCAACGGGTGGGCGCATCCTCGGGAGTGCGCGGATCGCGGGCCTGCACGCAGATACGGTCGATGAGCCAGTGGTCGTACTCCGCGCAGGTGCCCTCATCTTCCATAAGCTCCCCCGAGCCATGACTGCCCAGGTAATCGGCCAAAATCAAAAAGCGGTTGAGAGCGCCTTCAATGCCGATGAGCCGGGCGCGTGCCCGGGCTGCCATCGGGTGAAAGCGCAGTACGCCATCTTCCACGACCACCCCATGATAGAGGTAAGAAAAGTCGATGAAGAAGGTGTTGGCATAGCCCGCCGTGCGAATGAGCCGCAGCTCCGGGGCCACCGGCTCTTCATTGCGGCCAAAGGACACCGCGAAGTCCTGGGCGGTCACATCCACGCAGCGCTCCTCACGCAGCATGCGTACCAGATAGCGCTCAAGCCCACGGTTGGCCGAGGCATCATCTGAGCACCAGGCCTTTTCGGCCTCGGTCACCTCACGGCGCACGGCCTTGAACAGATCACTTGAGTTAAGGCGCATGAGAATTTCGCCCACATCGAAGGGCCTGGGCGGCTGCGTCTGGACAGGCGCGGGCTGGGTCTCAGGCAAAAACAGGTAGAGCGACAAAAAGGCGATGGCCATAAAGTCGGCATAGGGCAGAGCCTGCGGCAGCTTGGCGAAGGCAACAGTCACACCCGCCTGTTCCGCGCAAGCCTGAGCGGTACCGAAGGTCAGGGCGGCCAGATACCCGTCGCCCGCAATGCCGAAGGAGCCTTTTTTGGTGAAGCTGATGACAGGCTCAAGAGCGCCCGCCTCAGCGCGACTCTGCACCGACACGAACCCCGCGTTCTCGTCATCGGCGGATTCTTCGACCAGCACCTGGGGCAGGACTGCCGGCGGGATGGTCTGGAGAGTACTACAAGCAAAGGCGCGGCCGTACTTGTCCACGTAGGCCAAAAGTCGCACCCGAGACGATACCTCCGGGTCAAACTCAACCACATAGCACGAGCCGCCCTCAGGCAGAGATACGCCGGAGGCCACCGTGCCAAAACGGCGACCCTCCGGCGCAAAGGGAACAAACGTAAGCGGGCGCTTCCTCGCGAAACGCCCGAGCTGTATAAAAAACTCAGATTCCATAGGTCACCTTTGCACTGCACGACCTTCTTTGGAGCGATTATACGGCAAGGTTCACGACAGGCTGGCAGGCTGGCCTGCTAGCGGCCTAAGGAGCAGCCATCCTTCAAGATCGGACGCGGCGGGCGCCCGTAGGGGTTGTCGCCTCCCATAATTATCAGCGGCTTTGAACCCAGCAGATACTTCTGCAAAAACGCCGCCTCCTCTGAACTCAGTATGCGCCCCGTCTCCGGTGTGCGCACAGGACGCAGCGCGCCCGTCATTTCCTTCGTCACGACATCCTCCCTTTAAGTGTCGTTTTGCCACCGATCCAACGCGCCGCATACCCAGCGCCGAAGCGCCTCTTCATTGCGGCACGAACGTCGGGGGCGGATGCTTGCCCGCTACCGCCCAAGACCGGGGCGACACCTCGCTGCGGACATCTAGAGTTAGGGCATAATAGCCGACCACACGGGAAGACCGGATTTTGAGACGCAAGAATCGCGCGGGCGGTGTCATACACCCCGAACGCGGCGAAGGTTTGTACGAAATCGGCGGCAAGCGGCCCCACGCAAAAAGGGCAGAGGGGAGAAAATCGGACAAAGAATTCACAACGACGCTGATAAATCGCCTATTCCTATCGATTCGGTAGGAGCAAAATGCAAGCTTGGGTTGGCAGGTGGATAAACCTCTTGAGGGCTACCGGCTACCCCCTCATGGAACGCTCGCTCTCGCTCATCGAGGGGATTGGGAATGCGAGCGCAGGATAGTAAAGAGGGGGCGTGGCAGACCAAGGCGTGCCCTCATCTCACCAGTCTCCTCTCCTGCTCTTACGGCCATGACCAGGGCATCGATGGCCTCAGAGAGACGATGACGCAGTACGCCCATACGCGGCGCATTCGTGAGACGCACCATGAGCGCGCCGCCTCCGACCATCACCCCACCCATCCAGGCTCGCCCACCTGCCTCGCAGGCCTTGCGCAGGCTCGCTAAGGCAGGGCGGCTTGCAGGGTCGTATCCCGGCGCGATCGCTATCACATACACCCTGCATCCCTTTGCAAGCAGGGGCAACACCGAAGCGAAGGCCACACTCGTCGCCTCTTCCCCTCCATCCTCCTGCACCACGCATGCCAGCACCGCCACATCGCAGGCATCTGCTGTATCTGCTGCAGCTGCCGCGCTATCTCCTGCGGCAATATGGACGAACGCGGGTATCAAGTCCACCGCATCCAGACCGAAGGTGGCTGCCGTGTCCTCAGCATAGGCGCGATACGCATCCTCAAAGTCGGCAAGCACCCAGGCCGACGCAGCGGCCGTATCCAAACGCACAAGCGCAATGGCCCTCGGCATCATGCCTGCCCTTCCCCCTCCTTGCCTATGTGCACGATCCGCTCTCGGCAGCCGTCATCGCCTGCCGCGCAGGACCGCCCCACGCCGCCCGCATCCACCAGCTCTTCTCTCGCAGATCCTGCTTCGCGCCGCCAGTTGCAGCCTCCGCACAGCACAGTCCCTCTCTACGCAAAAGAGCCTCCCCTTGCAAGCTGAGCTCGCAAGGGGAGGCCCGTTGTCGTCAGTTCATATGAGTCACAAGTCTGCGCTACCCCACGATAAACATCGCAAGGAAGGCCAGAGCCGCCACCCACATGAGCGGCTTCACATCGCCGGGCTTGCCCTGCACGATCTTGATGAGGCAGTACGAGATAAATCCGAAGCCGATGCCGTTGGTAATCGAATAGGTCATGGGAATGCCCAGGATGGTGATGAAGGCAGGGAAGGCATTTTCAACCTTGGTCCAGTCGATGCTCACCACATCAGAGAGCATGAGATATCCCACCACCACGAGCGCACCGCAGGTGGCCGCACTCGACACCATACCGATGACCGGCGCAAAGAAGGCGAACACGAAGAAGAGTACGCCCACCACGATATTGGACAGGCCCGTGCGTGCACCCGCCGCAGCACCCGACGTGGACTCTACAAAGCTCGTGATGGAGCTGGCACCCAAAAAGCCACCAGCGGCCGCTGCAGCCGAGTCCACGGTGAGGATGGGCTGAATATCTTCCACATTGCCGTCCTTGTCCACGAAGTCGCCCTGTTCGCCTACAGCAACCACGGTGCCCATGGTGTCGAAGAAGTCGCTCATGAGCAGCGAGAACACAAACAGGAGCAGCGCGGGCTGCAAGAACACCTGAACAATCGCCATGGTGTCCGTACCCGGAATGGTCTGGAAGGGCGCGGCAAACCCGCTGAAATCAAGTCCAAAGCTCCACTCGGAGGGCAGGGTGGTCACACCCAGCGGAATGCCCACCACGGTGGACACCACAATAGAGATAAGCAGCGCGCCTTTGACCCCGCGTGCCTGCAAGGCGATGGCAAGCACAATGGCGATAATCGCCACAAGAGCCGTGGGCGAACTCAAATCGCCTAAGGCGATGTAGGAGGACTCATCGGAAACGATAATCTCGCCGCCTTTTAAGCCAATGTAGGCAATGAAAAGACCGATGCCGATGCCGATGGCATGGCGCAGGCTGGAGGGAATGGCATCCATGACAGCCTTGCGCAGGCCGCACAGGACCAGGATGAGGATAACAATACCTTCTAAGAAGATAATCGCCATAGCCACACGCCAGTCCACCGCACTCTCGCCCAGACACAGCGTATAGGCCACCACCGCATTAATACCCATGCCCGAAGCCAGCGCGATGGGCCTATTGGCAATGAGCCCCATCGCGATGGTCATCACGGCCGCGCCGATACAGGTTGCCGTAAGCGCCGCATTAAACGGAACGCCCGCCGCCTCCAATATCGACGGATTGACCGCGATGATATAGGCCATGGCCAAAAACGTGGTTAGGCCACCTATCACCTCATTACTTACCGAGCTTTTGCGCTCGGTAATTTTGAAAAACGACTCCACCGGCCTCACTCTCCTGCTTCCTTGCTTGCACATCACCTTTGCCGCAGCGCGGCCCTCATGCCCTTCCAGCCCCAGGCGATCCTCACCCCCCGGATCCCGCGAACAGCACCTGCGCATCCTATCACACGAAACCTCCACCTATGGGCTGCAGAACCAAGCCTTCCAAACCCGTGGGAGACCCCCGTACAAGCGCGTGACGAGCCGCAAAGAAGGATAATGGAAAGACGGTATGCGACATGCTTGAGTATGTAGAGAATGCATGCGGATGGCAGCGAGATGCGGACACGCTGCAAGGGATGCGGATGGAGGTGCGCAAAGGCTCGCCCTCCCCTTGCGCTACTCAGTCTGCATGACAAGAAGCCGAAGCCATCACCTGGCTTTTCATCATTCTGCACGATAGGCGCATGACACCGCACACCGCTAGGATATGCCCGTCAGCTCACCCGA
>CAYTIS010000042.1:0-4276 GCA_964438035.1 uncultured Slackia sp. | reverse complement strand
CACGATAGGCGCATGACACCGCACACCGCTAGGATATGCCCGTCAGCTCACCCGACACCCGATTCAAACGGAGGCATGCAATGAAAATCTTTGGACTTGGACCCGCCGAAATGCTCATCATTCTCGCCGTGGCGCTCCTCATCTTTGGCCCCTCGCAACTTCCTAAGCTGGGCACCACCCTGGGACGCACCATCAAGAACCTGCGCTCGGGCCTGGCTGACGGCAGCACCGAGGAGTCCGCAGAAACTGCCCGACTTGCCTCTGCCGATGAGGAAGCAAGCGAAGAGAGCGCACCGCGCCGCAAGAAGAAAGCTGCCCGCACCGAGGATGGCCCCGTCACCACCTTGTAAGGACTTAGGACCAAGCATTCGCGCCCGGCCTCATCCTCCCTTCCTGGCGCACGCATCGCCCCGGCTGCCGAAGCGCAGACCGGGGCGCTTTGCGTTTATGGGGATGCGTGCGCGCACCGCGCACCGCGCATCCCCTCCTGCAGCCTGCGGCTCTTTGGTGCGCGACCCTCCTTCAGCGTGCGACCTCTCCTTCTTTGCTATCATCCTGTATTGAGCTATCTGCCTGCCCATCAACACCTCCACCCTCAAGGAAGGATCGCGTGGATCAAACCCAACAAGCCCCCTCCTGGAAGCATATTGTGGGATTCGCCTGCCACCAGGGCTTTATCTTCTCCCTCTTCTATATGGGGTCAAACCGAGGCGTGGAAGTGGCTGGAACCGTCATTGAACGCGCCGACCTGCTGCTCACCCTCGTGGTCATGGGTGCCGCCTTTCTTTCTCTGCGCGCGCGCATCATGCCTATCCTCGCTTCTTTGCGCGCTTGGATCTTGGTCGCAGTCCTGGCCGTCCTGCTCATCGCTGGCTCGATTGCCCCTAGCCTGCCCTCCGCCGCCCAGCCCCTCGTCATCGTGGGCGAAGGCCTGCTTGTGGGTGTAGCGCTGGCGGGTCTGTTCATGGCCTGGGGTATGGTGCTCTCAACCGGCTCGCCCCGAACGGTGGCCTGCGAGGTCTTTGCTGCTACGGGCTTTGCCGCTGCCATCAGCTTTGCCTGTGCCTTTCTGCCTACCATCGCCGCTCTCGTGGCCCCCAAGCTCTGCGCCGCTGCGGGTGCGGCCGTCCTCATCCTCTGCCTGCGCGAGCACACCACAGCATGCCCTTCCCGCCCGGCCCAAGCCGCAGGCGCCACAACTCCCAAGCACACGGTTCGCCCCGCGCGCAATGCGCGACCAGCCCCCATGCGGCGCATGGCCGTCGGTGCAGCCACCTTCGGTGTGGCAGCCGGTGTCATGGAGGCCTACCGCAGCGACCCGGGCATGCTCGCCGCACCTGCCTTTCCCTCCACCCTGCTCATCCTGGCTCTCTTCTGCATCGCCGTGCTCCAGTCCCTCTTTGTGAAAAAGCCCGCCGAAGAAGAATCGCTGGGCAGCATGTATCGTATTGCCATGCTCGTGATTATGGCGGGCTTTCTGTTCGCCCCGATTCTGGACGACACCAGCGTGCCGGGCGAGGCCATCATCTTGGCCGGTTATCTGGGCCTGGTGGCCGCCTTTATGGCCTTTTTCCTCGTGATGGGCCATATCGCCAAAACCGACGCTGCGGAGTCCTTTGCCTGGGGTCTTGCCGCTATATACTGGGGCGAAGCGGGAGGAATTGCGGCCGCTAACATGTATGACCTGGCCATTCCTAATGAAGCCTACTCCTATGCCATCATGGCGATTGCGGGAATGGCGATTTTGGTGGCCTATCTCTTTTTGTTCACCGAGCGAGATTTTCGCGCCTTCAGCGCCGTAGTGGACACCACCGACGCGATGGAGAAGGCCTGCACCCAAATTGCCCAGACCTACGGGCTGTCGGCGCGTGAGGCCGAAGTGATGACCCTTGCCCTCCAGGGTCGCAGCAACGAGCGCATCGCCCAGGAACTTTTCATCGCCAAGAGCACGGCCGACACCCACATGCGCCGCATCTACGGCAAGTGCGGCATCACCGGGCGCCAAGAGCTGATTGACCTAGGTCAGCGCACGGCTGAGGCCATTCGTCAGCAGCGGTAACGCCCGCCTCCCTCACGCGTTTCGCCTGTAGTCAATGCTTCGTTACCGAACTATTCCTGAGCATCCCATCGCTTGACACACGCGCTCGGCAGAATCCTCGTCGGGAAAGATGACGACCATCCCTCCCCAGGCAGGTTCAAGAATCTCGCGTGCGCATATCAAAAGATCCTCCCTGACGACAACGAGGGCATGAGGAAACGCCTTTGACGGACCTCGGTTAAGGAGTGACATCGCCTCAGAAAGACCTTCCCCGCGCAAAAGTTCGAGCCTTCCCAGCTCATCAACAATCAAAAGCGACGGAAGGGTCGAGGCTTCATCCATCTCATCCGCTTCATTCGCTTGACAAGCGAGAGCCGCAAAATGCGTATTCACCTGTTTGATCGCTTCATCATCGATGGCCCAACCAAGGCCGGCTCGCGCAGACTGACTGTTCTTATTGAAGGTACCTTCTGCCTGGGCGAGACTCGCCCGGCGCGCAAAAGATATGCACAGACCACATGGAAGGAGTACGTTGTCGATACCAAGTTTTTCAAAGTTCTCAAGCTCATTAGCGCCATCACCTGATGCGGACGCAGTCTCACGCACAGCATGGCGGCGCCACACACCTGGTGCCACCACACCCGCACAAGGCAAACCTTGAGCCTCAAGGCGGTCAATAAGCCGCTCAAGCCAGCGTGTTTTTCCCGTCTGAATTCCTCCGGTCAAAGCAAACAGCATGCATCCACCCTTGCTTTCGATTTCACGTTAGGCCTCATTTTTCTCAAGGTAATTTCATTCCTCAATTATATTTGTGTAGCAGCATTTTCAATTCTGAATAGATACGTCTTCCAGAGGAGCTTTAGCTGCAAGCATAAGGGAAAGGACAAACCATGAGCCGCATGAGCCACACCAAGCAAGCAAAGGATGCAGGAGTCTCGTTTTCCCAACCTGGCAAAGAACACACTCCATGGAGGCTCTACAACACGTTGATCGAGGGAGTGCCCAACGATGTGTGCGTTGTTGACTACTGCCTGGGAACCAATTGGAGCTACGTTGATGCCGAATGTGGCATGGGCGTAAGCTATACCTGCTCAGGAGGCTCACCTCGGCAGTTCACTCAAGATCTGCGCGGCATGAAACTGCGCGATGTCGCTCAGCTGTCCAAATCGTGGAACTTTCCCGAAGCAACACTCGGCATCGCCGCGCTTAATGCCTGGTACTCGCGATCAGAACTCCTCGATCCTCTCGGTGCTACCTACGACGAAGCAGTCGATCTGCCTGATGGAACAACGCGAAAGATGGATGCCTTTGCGCTTTGGCGCCCGCGCGTGGAGATGGCTGAGCGACATACCGGACGTCGCCAACATGTCATTGTGGTCGGTCACTTCCCCAACGTAGAGCTGATCAGCGATTACGCAAACCTTACGGTACTCGAACGCAATTGCACATCCGTCATCGACACGCCTGATCCCGCCTGCGAGTACGTCATACCTGAGGCGGACTTTTTGTTTGTGACGGGCGTCACACTCATCAACAAGACCGCACCGCGCCTGCTCCAGCTTGCAACAGAGGTGCGCACCATTATGGTGGGGCCGAGCGTTGTCATGTCGCCACTGCTTTTCGACGAAGGCGTGGACATGCTGGCAGGCAGCATAGTAGAAGACCCTGAGAAAACCCGCTTTGCGGTGAAAAATGGTGCCGGAAAACTCTTTGGTGAGGCAATTCGAATGACAGCGCTCTGTTCTCATTAAACCTCGCCGGGGCATGCCTAAACGAAAAATAATGCATGGCTCCTCAATTTATTCTTGCCTGAATATTATTCCCCGTTTAGTATGGATACGCCTTTCAAGTACGTTTAAGGATAGGTTTACTCGGGGACAATGTGGTGAAGAACACAAGGATCACAACAGAGGAGACTCAGCAGCAGGAAGGCGAACGGGCGCATGCCCTGAGCGCTGCAGCACAGAGAGCACACTGGGTGATCGTAGGGCTTGCAATATTTTTGGTAGTGAGTCTCTGTGTGTCGCTGATGCTTGGGCACTATCCCATTGCGCCAAACGAGGCGCTGGCGATGCTCATCAATCGCATTCCCGGAATAACCATCGATCAGTTTTGGACAGATCAGCAGGCTACGATATTTTTTAATGTACGCCTGCCCCGCATTATCTTGGGTCTCATGGTGGGCTGCTGCCTTGCAACTGCAGGAGCAGCCTTCCAAGGAACCTTTCAAAACCCGCT
>CAYTIS010000041.1:0-11663 GCA_964438035.1 uncultured Slackia sp. | reverse complement strand
CGTCACAGCCATCCGCATAGTAGGCCTCAGCGGCCTCTTGTGCGGCCAGCTCCTCCTCGGTAAGCTCGCGCTCCTCTTCGGCAGCGTCCTCGGCGTCAGCCTCATCAGGCTCATCAGCCTCGTCAAACTCGTCGGTCTCGTCGAGCTCGTCGGCTTCCTCGTCCTGCCAAGACTCGTCGCCCTCGGCGGCTGCAGCCTCTTCGTCCTCGTCGTCTTCGTCCTCTTCTGCAGCCTGCGCTGCGTCTAAGATGTCCTCATCCTCAAAGTCATCCGGACACCAGTCGTAGTATTCGCAGGTCTCGCACTCCCCGTCACAGCTGCTGCGGTAGTACTCCTCCCAACGAGCGCGCATCAACTCGTCGTACTTTTCCTTGAGGGCCTCGTACTCCTCATCGGTGTGCTGGGGCACCTGCGCCGCCGGCTCTTCGCTGGCCTTCTTCTTTGTGGCAGCATCGTCCGGCGGTAAAATCATGTTCTTGGCGACGTTTTTCGCCACGCGTCCGGCCTTGCGACGAGTCCTCCTAAACAGGCCCATGGCCTCTCCCCCTTTATCCTTGTCGAAACGGCGAGATCACACACCTCATCCCGCTTGGTAAAACCATCGGGCAAAAATACACCACCTACCCGCAGGCTATGAACGGAAACGCTCCTTCATCGCCCGCTCAATCTCACGCTGCGCGTCACGCTTGGCCATGGTGGCCCGCTTGTCATAGAGTTTTTTACCCCGCGCGACGGCAAGCTCCAGCTTCACCCGCCCATTGGCATCAAAGTAGATGGAAAGCGGCACCAGTGCCATCCCCTTCTCCACGGCCTTGGCCTCAAGATAGCGAATCTGCCTGCGATGCAGCAAAAGCTTGCGTTTGCGGTCGGGAACGGGATTGGCCAGGTTGCCGTGCGAATATGGCGGAATATGCAGGCCGTGTAACCAGGCCTCGCCATGGCGGATGAGCGCGAAGCAGTCGGTGAGCTGGCAGTTGTTCTCGCGCAGGGAGCACACCTCGGTGCCCGACAGCACAATACCGGCCTCAAAGGTTTCCAGAATGTCGTACTCATGGAAGGCCCTGCGATTTTTCGCGATGCTCTTCTTCTCTTTCGCCACAGTGGCCTTGCCTTTCTGTGATCCCAACCTCATGCGCTCTGTTCTGCACCCGTAGGCGAGCCGAGGCCGCCGATGCCGGAAGCATTATACAGGTTTGGCCCGCCCCGGCTTAAACGCGCGCAGGCGCAGGCGGCATCGCTTGTCTTGGGATGGGAATTGGTACGGCAAAGGCCCGGTGTTGCAGCCTCGCTAGCTTTGGAAGGAGGCCAGGATGTCGGGATTGATGGCGAGGTTGTAATAGGTGGCACCTGCCAGCGCAAGCGCCGCTACGACAGCCATCGCTACGGCCCACACGCGCTGCCTGCGCAGATAGGTTTCCTTGGTGATGCCCCGATCGACTGCGCGGTGCAGGGCAAAGGGCTGAGAGACAATGGCAAATCCCAGGGTCATAAGGAACAAAAGGGCCGCCACCAGCACGGCGACGATAATGGCAAGCGGGGTGCGCGCCACCACGGCGTTGACAAAACAGTTATCGGCGATAAGCCACAGCGGGTAATAGAGGATGGTGACCCACATGCCGTGAGCCGGACCCCAGATGGGAGGCATGAGAAACGCGCCAATATTGAGGCGCGGCACGCCTTCCAAAAACGCGCGCTCGGCGCGAATCTGCTCATCGGTCAGCTCTGGGGTGACTGCTTGGGCGTTTTTATTGGTAAACAGCGACATGGCCAGTCCTTCTCTACCCAAAGAAGACGGATTTACGGGGCTTCGGACGAAGATGCCTCACGGCTGCGAACGCTCACGGCCAGGTCGGGAGCTTCGGGCGAAGCAGGTGCGCTCTTGGGAGGCGCCTCGACCGAACCCGGAGGTACAAACGGCGAGCCGTCAGCGTTACAAAACTCAACCCCCAGCTCAATGAGGTGGGCCAGCACCGCATCCCTCAAAAGAGGAAGAGCATCGGCAACCGGACGCGTGAGGCCTTCGGTCACCACCGCAGGGTTGCGGTTGGCGGCCTGCACACCAAAGCACATGCCCCGCGCCTGGGCACCCAGCAGGGCCGCCGCGTTGAGCAGGTCAATCAGGCGCATGTCGTGCAGCGACTGCATGGCCCCATGACCGGCGATGTCCTCCGGCGCGAAGCGAAACACCGTGCCCGGCTCCTCACCCGTGCCATCCACCGCATCCACGGCAATCACGTAGTCGTGGGCACGCACGAGCGGAATAAGATCCATGGTCATGCAGCCCGCGTCCACAAGCGTCACGCGGTCGGGGAACAGGTAGTTGTCGTGCAGGTCATCATAGACCGCAGGGCCAGCGCCGTCATCGAGCATGAGGCGATTGCCCACGCACACGACCGCGATTTTTTCTGGTTCTCCACTCATGGCGAGAAATATACGCGGGGCGAAAGTTACCCGAAGTTCTATTCGACAAACGCCCCGAAAACTTCCATAAGCGTTCCTGCATCAAGGTGAGGCGACCTGCGCCCAAAAGAGGCCTCCTACCAGGTCTGGGGGAGCACTACCAGGTCTGGGGGAGCAGCTCCTCACCCACAATAGCCATGGTATAGGTTGCTTTGAAGGCAAGCGTGCCCTCGGGGCGGCTGGCCTGCACCTCCACCACAAGGGTACGCCTGCCGGCGTGAAGTACGCGGGCCTCCATATCAAAGTAGGGCACATCACCGCCCACCCCGCGCAGGAAGTTGGCCGACACCGTCATAGTGGCGCTGGCCTTGCCGTAGGTGTCGGCCGCTCCGGCGGCGGCCATGTCGGCAAGGGCGAGCATGAAGCCGCCGTGAACCGTGCCCAAATCGTTGACGCAGCCCGGGCAGGGGTGGGCACGCATCTTGAAGAGGCCCAGATCAACGGCAACAAACTCGATTGCATCGAAGCCCGAAAGCTCGCGGATATTGTTTTTGCAGTACGAGGCAATGGCCTCATCAAGCATGATAGCTCCAATCTCGTAAAAGCGGGCAAGGGGCGCGAGGGCGGCGACAGGCGGCAGCAGGCGGCGACGCGCCAGCAAGCTTAGCCCGTAAGCAAAAGCGGGCGACGCTCACAACCGGCAGCCTTGCGCGCAGCAGCTGCGATGATGCCTGCGATTGCAGCGCCGCACTCCCCTCTCAAAACAGCCCGCAGGTGAACAGGAAGTCAAGGGACTTGAGGCGGGTGCCGACGTGTTCGCGCACCCAGGTCTGGCACAGATGAAGCACCTCAAAGGTAAGCCGCAGGCTTTCTTGGGCGGCAGCGATATCGGCAAAGGTGGCGTGCAGCAGATGGTCGGCGTGGGCCAGCACGTCAGCGGGCGCATGGTGCGCATCGGAAAACAGCAGGCAGCCCTTGCAGGCCGCCCCTCCTTCGGCAGCAGAAAAGGATACCTGCGAGCAGGAAGCGGCAGCCAGCTCGATGGGTGAACCGCACACCACGCAGCGGGTGAAGCTGGGACGAAAGCCCGCGAAGGCGAAGGCCTTGAGCATGTGAGCGACGGCCAGAGCAAGCGCCGTCTCAACCCGCGCGCCCTCCATGCTCGACAAGGCCGAGGAGGTAAGCGGATACAGCTTGGGCGAAGCCAGGCCTGGCTGGCTGAGGCGCGCCATCAAATCCACCACGCAGGCTGCGGCAGCCGCATGCTCCATATCCTCGCGCACCCCGCGATGGGGATTAGACAGCCGCGCCTCCTTCACCACATCAAGGCTCTTGCCCTGCACGAGCAGAACATCGGACTCGCAAAATACCTCAAGCCGTCCGGCAAAGCTGGAGGAGGGCTTGCGCGCCCCCTTCGCCACCGCCTTAATCTGGCGCCCGTCCTGGGCAAGCAGGGTCACAATCAGGTCAGTTTCCCCCAACTTGGTCTTGCGCAGAACCAGTACCTGTGCGGAATAGGTGGCCGATGCCATACGGCCCCGTCTCTAGCGAAAGACGTAGCGGTGCGCCTCGGCCACCTTCTCCACCAGGCGCTCGGGATCCCAGCTGCCCATATCACCCTTGCTGCGCTCACGCACCGATATGGTACCGGCCGCAACCTCCTTGTCGCCCAGCACCACCATGTAGGGAATCTTCTCACCCTGGGCGCGGGCAACCTTGACGCGCATAGGCTCGTTTTGGGCGAACAGCTCCACACGCCCCCCTGCGGCCACAAGTTTGGCCTCAAGGCTGCGGGCCGCCTCCAGGTGACGGTCGGCCATGGGAAGGATGGCCACCTGGATGGGCGCCAGCCAAAACGGCAGATTACCGGCATAGTGCTCAATCAGGATCCCTAGGAAACGCTCAATCGATCCAAAGATTGCCCGGTGAAGCATGAAGGGGCGCTCCTCGGAGTTGTCCTCCGTACGGTAGGTCAGGCCAAAGCGCTCGGGCAGATTAAAATCCACCTGCACCGTGGAGCACTGCCAGGTGCGTCCGATGGCGTCGTTCACCTTGATGTCAATTTTAGGACCATAAAACGCGCCGTCGCCCTCGTTGATCTCGTAGGCCAAGCCCCGACGGGTGCAGGCCTCCACAAGCGCGGCCGTGGCATGCTCCCACATGTCGTCGGTGCCGATGCTCTTGTCAGGGCGCGTGGAGATCTCAGCGCTGTAGGGAAAGTCGAAGGTGCCCATGATGTGGTCCACCAGATCAAGAATGGCCACCACCTCATCGACCACCTGATCACGGGTGCAAAAGACGTGTGCGTCGTCCTGGGTGAAGCCACGGGCCCGCAAAAGACCGTGGACCACGCCACTCATCTCGTGACGATACACCGTACCGAACTCAAAATAGCGCAGGGGCAGATCACGATAGGAATGCAGAGAGTTTTTGTAAAGCATGACGTGCCCGGGACAGTTCATGGGCTTCACGCCGTACTCAGAGGGACGCGGAGCTTCCTCGGTACCCTCGTTGATCTCAAAGAAGTACATATTCTCTTTGTAGAAGTCGTAGTGACCGGAGGTCTTCCACACATCGGCCTTATAGACATGCGGGGTGATGACCTCCTCATACCCGCGCGCGTACAAGTCGTTGCGCAGCCATTCCTGGAGCAGGCGGATGACGCGCGCGCCCTTGGGCAGATACAGCGGCAGACCCACGCCCGCCTGGTCATCCATCATGAAGATGCCCAGCTCGCGTCCCAGCTTGCGATGGTCGCGCTTCTCGGCCTCCTCAAGGTTGTGCAGGTAGGAGGCCAGGTCATCCTTGCTGAAAAAGGCCGTGCCGTAGACGCGCTGAAGCTGCTCACGCTCGGCATCGCCGCGCCAGTAGGCTCCGGCGAGCTTCATGAGCTTGAAGGCCTTAAGTTTCTTGGTGTAGGTGATGTGGGGCCCTCGGCACAGGTCGGTGAACTCCCCAATGGTGAAGGTGGTAATCACTTCATCGGCGGGCATGTCGTCGATCAGCTCCAGCTTGAGGGGCTGGTCGGCAAAGATGGCCTTGGCTTCCTCACGGCTTACCTCACGACGCACAAAGGGCAGGTTGGCCTTGACAATCTGGGCCATCTTGGTCTCGATGGCCTCAAAGTCCTCGGTGCTGAGCGTGTGCTCAAGCTTCATATCGTAGTAAAAGCCGTTTTCGACCGCAGGGCCGATACCAAACTCCACCGGGCCAAACAGCTGCTCGATGGCCGCCGCCATAATATGGGCGGCCGAGTGACGCAGCACGTCAAGGGCCTCGGGGCTTCCGTCCTCAAGCTCGACGCGCTCTGCGTTGTGCATGATTGCTTGCATAATGATCCTTTCTCGCGCCGGACGGCCACAAACCGTCTGCGCATTATCGAATGCTGCCCGACAAGACCCCGGGCCAGGACGTATGCGGCAGATGAGCCGCAGAAAAGGCTGGCCGCCATCCCTCTTTGCAGCAACCAAGCAAAACAGGGAGCGACAAACAGAAGGCCGCCCGAAGGCGGCCCGAAGGATGCGGATCAGACGCAGTGCGCCAATCAAGGGCAAACCTGGCCGGCCGCATCCGGCTTAAGGGACCGCAAGGGTAGCGAGGACTAGCCCTGCGGCCTGCTGGTAGTTCGCTGCTGAGGAGCGCCGACAGCGCGTTTCTGAGGACTGCTGGTGGTTCGTTGCTGGGGGCTGCTGGTAGTTCTCTGCGGAGGCCTGCGCCCCGCCACAGGCGCGACACCGGCAAGCGGGGTGGCGCAGTAGGGGCAGACCGTCCAGGAGGGATCAAGCGCATGAGCGCATTTGACGCACTGGTTTTTCAGACGCTGATGACAGCTAGGGCAGAGCACATAGTCAGACTCGACCGGGTAGCCGCAGTTGGCACACTCTCCATACTGCATGAGCTGGCGCTGCTTAAGGGCCACCTCAAGCTCCTGCTCATCACGGTCGATCTGGAGCAGGGGTGGACGCAAGAGGCAGTAGGCAACCACACCCAAGAGCGGCACGAGGGCCACGGCAGCCCACACATACCACAGCGCCCCGCGCAGATAGGAGTCACGCACCACCCACACAATCGAAAGCACGTAGAGGATGACTACCATCATGATGAACACAGCGAGCGCCATCTGCAGCTCAGGCGTCCACAGCTGTGAGAGGATATCGCTCATGTCACGTCCTTCTTGAGCCCGTCGCGCTGCGACGACCCCTTGGCCTCAAAAAAACAATGCTAGCGCCGCAGTATAGCAAAGATGCACCACCCGGGCTGCCACGGGGTCGAGAAACCGCCACCGGTTCATCTTCACGCGGGCGCGACCAGCTGCGATAATGGCTGCATCTCTGCACCTCGACCAAGGGAGAAGCCGTGGGAATTATTCAGCCGCTTACCGCCGATTACGAGGACTACCTGCACGACGAATCACGCAGCACAGGCTTTGCCGAGCTGATTGCCTTTCCCGAAACCGAAGAGGAGATGCGCGATGTCATGCGCGATCTGCACGCACGCGGCCTGCCCATCACCCTTCAGGGAGCGCGCACGGGACTGGCGGCAGGCGCGGTGCCCCAGGGCGGCTGCGTCATCAACCTGGCGCGAATGAGGCGTTTTACGGGAATGCGGGTGGATGACGGGCGCTTTTTCGTGAGTGTCCAGCCGGGGGTGATGCTGCTTGAGCTACGCCAAGCCCTGCGCACACGCAGCTTTGACACGCAAGGGTGGAGCGATGCATCCCGCGCGGCTCTTGAGCTTTTTAACGCGGCCGAACAGCAGGGCTTTCCGGTGGATCCCACGGAGATTTCGGCAAGCATAGGCGGGGTGGCAGCCTGCAATGCCTCGGGCGCGATGAGCTATCGGTTTGGGGCCGTGCGCGGCCACATCACGGCCCTGCGGATGGTGCTTGCCGATGGCGACGTGCTCAGCCTGCGCCGGGGTGAGGTTTGTGCCGAGGAGGGCACGCTGCAGCTCACAACCGAGGGCGGACGCACTCTTAGCCCCATCCTGCCCTCCTATGTGATGCCGCAGGCCAAGTGCGCAAGCGGGTATTTTGTCGCTCCCCGCATGGATGCCATCGATGCCCTTATCGGCTCGGATGGAACCTTAGGTGCGATCACCCAGCTGGAACTGGCCCTTACACCCCAAGCCGCCTCCGTATGGGATGCCTGCTGTTTTGTCCCTGATGAGGCAACAGCCATTGCCTTTGTGGAGCGCGCGCGGGCTGCGGCCCACGCCACTTCAATTGAGTATATCGATGCGAATGCGCTGGCAATTCTGCGTGAGCGCCAGGCCGAAATTGCAGCGCATGTGCCCCAGGGCGAAACGCTGTGCTGTGTAGCCGTCCAAATTGCCTGCGACGATGATGATGAGGCCATGACCGACTTGGAGCATCTCGTTTTGGCTCTCGAAGAGGTGGGCGGGGATGCGAATGCCGCCTGGGTAGCCTCCACTGCAGCCGAACGCGAGCAGCAGCGGGCGTTTCGCCATGCGGTACCCGAGTCGGTCAACCAACTCATTGATGAGCGCCGGAGTACGCATCCCCGCATCACCAAGCTGGGCAGCGACATGGCCGTGCCCAAGGAGCGCCTCGGCGATGCCATGACCCTCTACCGCAGCACACTGGCACATGAGGAGCTAGAGTCGGCCACCTGGGGTCATATTGGCGATGCGCACCTGCACGTGAACATCCTGCCCCGCAACGAAGAGGACTATGCGCGGGGCAAGGCGCTGCTCGCCCAGTGGGCAGCTGAGATCAGCGCGATGGGCGGAGCGGTGTCGGCTGAGCACGGGGTGGGCAAGCTCAAGCGAGACTTTCTCGCCACCATGTACGGCACGCAGGCCCTGCGCGAGATGGCCCGTTTCAAACTGGCCTTTGATCGGCTGGGGCAGCTCGGCCGAGGCACCTTCTTTGACGCAGCCCTGCTCGATGAGGAGCGCGCGGCCCTTAAAACAAGCTCAAGGCCCGAGGGCTGCCCCGAGCCTTGAGAAAAAGTGAACCAGGCTAAGGCCTGCTCGCCTGAGCCAACCCGATTCTTTTGGGTTGGCCCGTATCGCTTCGACAACCCGAACTTCCCAGGTCGGCCCGTATCGCTTTGCCGACCTGATTCTTTCGAGCTGATCCTAGGCCAAATCGGCCAGCTGGGCATCCACCAGCTCGATGCGCGCCTCAAGCTCGCCACGCTTGGCC
Source organism: uncultured Slackia sp. (assembly GCA_964438035.1). Lineage (GTDB taxonomy): Bacteria > Actinomycetota > Coriobacteriia > Coriobacteriales > Eggerthellaceae > Slackia. The sequence goes on along the minus strand of CAYTIS010000041.1, from coordinate 3,094 downwards.
TGGTCTTTCTCCACAATCTCGGGCTTGGCCTTGGCGCGATAACCCGGATTGGCAAGCTTCTTGCTCACCTTGTCCAGGTCTTTGGCCAGTACCTCGCGCTCCTTAGCGAGGCGCGCCCGCTCGGCATCAAAGTCCACCAGACCGGCCAGCACGCAATGAACCTCGCAGCCTTCCACAAACGAGGCTACGCTGCCCTCGGGCTTGCTAAACGCGGAGGCGGCACCCGCCGGCTCAGCTCCGCCCGACCCCTCAGGGCCAGCTTCCTGAGCATGCACCGAAAGCGACACGCGCGCCAGCGACTCAACCAACCCAGCCTGCGCACGAAGCATCCTTGCATCCTGATGGGGTCCTGCCACCGCCACCGCAAACTCCTGCCTGGGTGAAAGCCCGTAGCGGGCACGCACGGAGCGCACGGCAGACACCACGCCGCTTACCAAGGCGATGGAACGCTCGGCCTCGGAATTCTTCCAACGAAGCAGAGAATCGGGTTCAGGCCAAGCGGCCACCATAAGGGCAGGGGCCTCATCGCCATGAGGCAGCTCCTCCCAGATGGCCTCGGTCACAAAGGGCATGGCGGGATGCAACAGGCGAAGCGCGCAGTCCAGCACGTACACAAGGTTGCGCTGGGTTTGCAGGCGCGCATCAGGATCGGCCCCCTCGCGCAGCGAGGCCTTGCAAAACTCGATATACCAGTCGCACAGCTCGCTCCAGAAGAAGGTGTGCAGGGCGCGAGCCACCTCACCAAACTGATAGGCTTCCACCCCACGCGTCACATCCTGAGCCAGCTGAGCCAGCCGTGAGAAAATCCAGGCATCAGCAAGCGTAGCCGGGACTGGCTCACCCGAGGTGAAACCCTCAAGATTGCCCAGCACAAAGCGGCTTGCATTCCAGATCTTGATGACAAAGGCGCGCGCCTGCTCGGTGCGGGGGCTGCCCACAAGTTCATGGGTCTTAGAATCAATATCCGCATCAAAGCGCACGTCCTGGTTGTTCGTCACCAGCGTGAGCAGGTTAAAGCGCATGGCATCAGCGCCATACATCTCGATGAGGTCCATGGGATCCACGCCGTTGCCCTTGGACTTGGACATGCGGCTGCCGTCCTTGGCCAAAATGGTGGCGTAGATGACCACGTCCTCAAAGGGAATCTCATCCAGAAAATAGGTGGACGACATAATCATGCGCGCTACCCACAAAGCGATGATGTCGCGAGCGGTCACGAGCGCCTTGGTGGGATGATGGCCTTCGAGGCGCTGGGGTTCGTCGGGCCATCCCTGGGTGGCAAAGGTCCACAGCTGACTAGAAAACCAGGTGTCCAGCACATCTTCGTCCTGGCTCACCGCAGAGCCGCAGTGCGGGCAGGTCTCCACATCATCCATGAGCGCGTCAGTCCAGGCGCAGGATTCGCAGGTGAACACGGGGATGCGGTGACCCCACCACAGCTGACGCGAGATACACCAGTCCTTGAGGTTTTCCATCCAGGTGAGGTAGGTCTGCGTCCAGCGGCTGGGGTGGAATTTCACCTGGCCGCTTGTTACCACGTCGGTAGCAGGCCCTTTAAGCTTATCCACCGCCACAAACCACTGTTCAGACAGCCACGGCTCAAGCGCGCTGGGGCAGCGGTAGCAGTGCATGACGGAGTGGGTGTGCTCCTCCACATGGTCAAGCAGCCCGTGCTCCTCAAACCAGGCCACCACGGCCTTGCGGCACTCCTCGCGGCTCAGGCCGCTGAACGGACCGTATCCATCGACCACGTGTGCGGTCTCGTCAAAGATGTTCACCTTCTCCAGATTGTGGCGCTCCTCCATCGCAAAGTCATTGGGGTCATGGGCCGGAGTGACCTTGACAAAGCCGCTGCCAAAGTCAGCATCCACGTAAAAGTCGCTGAAAATGGGAATCTGACGATCAACGATAGGCAGGTTAACGGTGGCACCCACAAAGCTGGCCTTGCTCTCATCGTGAGGATTTACCGCCACGCCGGTGTCGCCCAGCATGGTCTCGGGCCGAGTGGTGGCCACCACGATATAGTCCTGCCCGTCCACCGGCTCAGCCAAGGGATAACGCAGGTGCCAGAGGTGTCCCTCTTCCTCATGGTATTCGGCCTCATCATCGGAAATGGCGGTGCCGCAGGTAGGACACCAGTTGACGATCCGCTTACCGCGATAGATAAGCCCGTCGTGGTACCAGTCGCAAAAGGCCTGGCGCACAGCGCGGGCGTAGTGAGGATCCATGGTGAAGTGCTCATCGGAGAAGTCCACCGAGCAGCCCATGCGCTTGATCTGCTCCTGGATGATGCCGCCGTACTCGCGCGTCCAGTCCCAGCAGGCCTCGATAAAGGCATCACGCCCCAGGTCATGGCGCGAGATACCCCGGGAAGCAAGGCGCTTGTCCACCTTGGTCTGGGTGGCGATGCCCGCGTGATCGGTACCCAAAATCCAGCGCGTGGACACACCGCGCATGCGGTTGAAGCGCACAAAGGTGTCTTGGATGGTGTCGTCAAGAGCATGACCCATATGCAGCACGCCCGTGACGTTGGGGGGCGGAATGGTTACGGTGCAGTCGCCCGTTCCCGCACTTCGCCGGTAGTAGTCGCCCGCCATCCATTTGTCGAGCATCCGCTGCTCGACGGCCTGGACATCGTAGTTCTTGGAAAGCCCTGCCATGCTCCGCCCTCTCTTCGTGCTCGTGCCCTTGTGATCGTACCGTTGCGCCTGCTGTGCCGTTGTTCCTGCCGCTGCGTCGCGCGTGCCGTCATAGCCGCACCGCCGTGCCATTGCGCTCCTGTCACCGTGTCGCGCGTGCCGCGCCGTCGTAGCCGCGCTGCGTCTATGGCTTAGCTGCAGATCGTGCCTGCTGCCCGCCCTTGGAGCCTACACGCACTCTTGCCTACGCCGCGCTCTCTCCGTCTACCCGCCGCGCAATCTGAGGCTCGGTGAGGCCCTGGATGTCGCTTGCCTGCACGACCACACGGGTACCCAGCTCGTACTCGGGAAGGTCGAACATCACATCCTGCAACACCCGCTCGCAAATCGCGCGCAGACCGCGCGCGCCCGTGCCATGCTCGACGGCCTCGTGTGCGATGGCGCGCAGGGCATCG
>CAYTIS010000040.1:0-11858 GCA_964438035.1 uncultured Slackia sp. | reverse complement strand
AATCTGAAAAAGACCAGCGTCCAGCCCGTCCTGCTCACCGGCGACAACGAAAATGCAGCCCAAGCCATCGCAAATGAGCTCCGCATCGACGAGGTGCATGCACATTGCCTGCCGGAGGACAAGCTGAACATAATCGAGGACTTTCAGTCACGTGGATCGGCTGTCTGCATGATTGGCGATGGCATCAACGATGCGCCGGCCCTCAAAAAAGCCAATGTAGGTATCGCCATGGGTGGTGTTGGAAGTGACATCGCCGTGGATGCCGCTGACATTGCCCTTGTGGATGATGAGGTGAAAGAGCTGCCGCACCTGCTGGCTTTAGCAAAGCGCATGATGACAACGATTAAGCTGAACCTGACGTTTTCGATGACGCTGAATTTTATTGCCATTGGGCTGGCGATCCCAGGCTTTTTGAACCCAGTTGTCGGCGCCCTCGTGCACAACGCAGGCTCCGTGGTGGTGATTGTAAACTCAGCGCTTTTGCTCAGCTGGAGAAAACATACCTGAGACCCCCTCTTGCAATGGAGGAGTAGATAGGGGTGGAGCAGCGTTCGCTCGTTCGCTCTCCACCCTGCACCCTCGACGAGATACAGCCGCATCAGTAGGCGGCCTCGATTTCGCGGATGCGTTGGTAGAGCCAGCGGTTTTGGGGCACAAGAATCCCGTGCTTTTCGGCCAGGCGGATGATAGTGCCAGAAAATTCCTCCACCTCAGTAGGTTTGCCGTTGATGCGATCCTGCGCCATGGAGGGCATGCCCTGTGGGTCAAGCGTGCCGATAAGCTGAAACATCTGGGTGAGATCAGCCTCGGTCACCTCCACGCCTTCGGCCCGGGCCACAGCCAAGGCCTCGCGCATGGCGGCCACAAAGCAGCGATTTTGCTCGCTTCCCTCAGCAGTGGCCGACCCATAGGTGCCGTCAAACGCCATGCAAGTCTGATTGATGCCCACGTTGAGCATGAGCTTGGTCCACATGCGACGGCGAATGTCGGCCTCCACCGTGTGAGCAATACCCGCACGCGTGAAGAAGGCATCGATATCCTCCACCACGCCCGCCGCTGTGCCCTCAGCAGCGCCAAAGCGAATCTCACCGGGATGCGTAAAGGTAAGCTCGGTACCAAGAAATACGGCATCCATTCCCTGGGCCACGCTGAGCACCGTGTTCTTCCAGCCGTAGCGTTGGGCCACGCGCTCCTCACTCGTGATTCCGTTGAGGATTGACACGATTCGCGTATTGGGCCCCACCAGCGTCTTCATGCTCTCAATGGCCTGGTCAAGCCCCGTTGCCTTCACCGCCAGCAGCACCAGATCCACCGCTTGGGCCTCGCTGGCCGCCACCACCGGAATCTGACACGGCTCCCCATTGACCGTGATAGTGCGTGCATGAGCGCGGGCGGCGCGACTGTTGTCCATCGCGAAAAACACCGTATCGGGGCCAATGTTTCTGCTGATAAGCGTACCAAACAGCAGTCCTAGCGCCCCCCTGCCGATAATAGCGACCCGCTCTATTCCCATGAATGCCACGCTCCTTCGTTTGCCAGGTCGGCGATGGACACCCCATCCACATAGCGCTCAACCGTCTTATTGAGGCCCGCCCAGAACCCCACCGTGAAACACTGGTCCTCGCGCGGACACACCACACCTTCTTCCAAGGCAGCGCAGTTTACCGTGGAGGTGGTGCCTTCTACGGCGCGAAGGACGTCACCGGCAGTAATCTGCTCGGCAGACTTGGTAAGAATATAGCCGCCGCTTTTTCCACGCACGCTGGCCAGAAGCTCGCTGTGTAAAAGCGGACGCACCAGCTGCTCGAGGTATTTGAGGGAGATGCTCTCCTCCTCGGATACGGTTCGAAGCGTCACAGGACCCTCTGAGCCGTAGCGCGCAATACACGCCATGAGACGCAGTGCGTAGCGGCCCTTAGTGGACACCAGCATGAGCCACCTCCTCTCCTTGTTGCGCCGCTCGGCGCAGATTCGCCGCGTAAATAATAGTGAATTACTAGGAATTGTCTTGACCCTCCCGGAATTCTCGCTATTTTAACCATATTAGATTGCTATGAATTAAGGCGATGCGCCCGAAGAAGGAAGTGGGCGGCGCCTAAACCGAGAAAGGGGACTTCATGACATCCTCTGAACCCACCTGCACAACGCCCGCTGCTGCACCCGGTACCACCGAAGGCAGCACCCCCGATGCCCCCCTTCTGTCAGTACACGACCTTTGGGCCAGCGCGGGCGAGGCAGAGATTTTGCGCGGCGTGACTATGACCGTCAACGCTGGCGAAACCCACGTGCTCATGGGTCCCAACGGTGCAGGCAAGTCAACCCTGGGCCATGTGGTGATGGGTAACCCCGCCTACACCCAAACCCAGGGCCAGATTGTCTTTGACGGAGAGGATTTGGACGAACTTGCCCCCGATAAGCGCTCGCAGGCTGGGCTGTTTCTTTCTTTCCAGGCCCCGGTGGAAATCCCCGGCGTGCCCCTGTCCAGCTTTTTGCGCGCAACCCTAGCCGGCCGTACAGGCCGCGAGCTCAAAGGCCGCGAATTTCGCAAGCGCGCCAAGGAGCTGTGCCAGGCCCTTGACCTTGACCCCTCCTACCTTGACCGCGAGCTGGGCGTAGGCTTTTCGGGCGGCGAGAAAAAGAAGATGGAGATGCTCCAGCTGCTCTTCCTTCAGCCCAAACTTGCCATCCTCGATGAGACTGACTCCGGCCTTGATGTAGACGCGCTGGGCGTGGTGAGTCGCGGCATTGAGCTGTATCGCCAAAGCTGTGAGGGCGCGCTCATCGTCATCACCCACAACACGCGCATCTTAGAACACCTGCAGGTGGATCGCGTACACGTGATGATACGCGGGCGCATGGTACGCGAGGACAACGCTGACCTCATCGGATGGATTGACGAGAACGGCTTCGAAAGCTTTGAGGAGCCTGTCTCCACCGAGGATGCCGAAGAGGCTGCGCACAAGGCCGCCCTGGCCGATATCGACCTCTCGCCCATCATGCAGCGCTAGGAGCGGGCCATGGCAAAGCAACGAACCATGGTCGATGACATCGACCGCAGCCTCTATGACATCACCGATTCAGAGGAAGGCTTCGAGCGTTTGGCCGAGGGTATCACGCCCAAGATTGTCACCGAGATTAGCCAGCGCAAAGAAGAGCCGGCCTGGATGCTGGAGTTTCGCCTGAAGTCGCTGGAAACCTTCGAGAGCATGCCCAACCCCACCTGGGGCCCCGCCCTTGATGGGCTGGACATGGACCACATCGCCACCTACGTCAAGCCCAATACTGACCAGGCCGCCGACTGGGACTCGGTGCCCGATGACATCAAAAATACCTTCGAGCGCCTGGGCATCCCCGAAGCCGAGCGCAGCTACCTGGCCGGTGTGGGTGCCCAATACGACTCCGAGCTGGTGTACCACAACATGCAGGAGACGGCGGCCAAGATGGGCATCGTCTACTCCGGCATTGAGGAGGCCGTGCGCGACCCTCAGTGGGAAGACCTCATCCGCGAAAAGTTCATGACGCTCATTCCGCCCACCGACCACAAGTTTGCCGCCCTGCACGGTGCGGTGTGGTCGGGCGGCTCGTTTGTATATGTGCCCAAGGGTGTCAAGCTCGACTTTCCCCTCCAAAGCTATTTTCGCCTGAACGCCAAGGGCGCAGGCCAGTTTGAGCACACCCTCATCATCGTGGAAGATGATGCTGACCTGCACTTTATTGAGGGCTGCTCGGCGCCTAAGTACAACGTGGCCAACCTGCACGCCGGTGCAGTTGAGCTATTTGTGGGCAAGCGCTCACATCTGCGCTACTCCACCATCGAGAACTGGTCCAAAAACATGTTCAATCTCAACACCAAGCGCGCCTTGGTGGAACGTGATGGCGAAATTGAGTGGATCAGCGGGTCGTTTGGCAGCCACGTGGGCTACCTCTACCCCATGAGCGTGCTTGTGGGAGCTCGCTCACGCTCCAGCTTTACAGGCATCACCTTTGCCGGAGCAGGCCAAAACCTGGACACCGGCTGCAAGATTGTCATGGCCGCCCCCGACACCAGCGCCACCGTGGAGACCAAGGGTATCTCCAAGGGTGGCGGCATCCAGACCTTCCGCAGCTCAATCGTGGTGACCGAGGCTGCCGAAGGCGCGCGGGCCACCGTGAGCTGCCAGTCGCTCATGCTCGACGACCAGAGCCGCTCTGACACCATCCCCGCCATGGACGTGCGCGCCAAGCACGTGGACATTGGGCATGAGGCCACCATCGGGCGCATCGGCGACGACAAGGTGTTCTACCTCATGAGCCGAGGCATGTCAGAAGAAGAGGCGCGCGCCATGATTGTCAACGGCTTTGCCAACCCGGTGGCCAAGGAGCTGCCGATGGAGTACGCCGTAGAGATGAACAACCTCATCAAGCTCGAGATGGAAGGGGCCATAGGATGACCGAGGATCAAAGTCGCGCGGAGTGCGGCGCAGAGTGCGCCCCTTCACACGAGGCTTTCGGTGCGGGCCGGGTTGACCTGAGTACCGATCACGCCAACGCCATGCCGGCCTTCACCTGGGGAAAGCTTGCCATGAACGAAACGAGCCTCACCATCCCCGCAGGCTGTGTGACAACCCAAGCCACCGCTACGGTGGCAGGCGACGCCCAGCTGGTGCAGGGCGCAGACCGCACCTTTGAGCAGGCACTTGAGGAAGCTGCCCCGAGCTTTTCGCACCTGAGGCGCGCATCGGCACCGGGAGATGCCGCCCAGCGTGCGCTTCACGGCGCTGGCTCGCTCGATGTACCGGCTCTTTCGGCCTACCAAAGCGATGCGGTTGCCTTAGAAGAGGCCTACGAACCGGCCCGCGCCTTCAAGACAGGCATGGGTGAGGAAGCCTTCCAGATTATGCGCCAGATTGCTGGATCGGCTCACACGATTGCCGTAGCACCGCACGGCACAGGCAAAGCCTGTGTGCGCGTAGAAGGCGCACCGGGTAAGCTAGCCGTCAGCGCCCTCGATGTGGTGGTGGGCGAAGGAGCCACCTTCGAGCTTCAGATTGAGCTGGATGGCGTGGCAAGCGAGGACGGTGCCGGCGTCGCCCAGGCACAGGCCAAGACTGAGGCTACCGAGCCAGCCAAAACCCAGCCCTGCGGCGTGGTGGGCACCTCAGTGCGCGTGTTTGCTCAAGCCGGTGCGCGCGTGGATATCACCTCCTACCAAACCGCCGACGATGCCTTCGCCGCTCTTGACGACACGGGCCTTACCCTGGCCGACAACGCGCGTGTACATGTACGCCACGTGGTACTGGGGGCCGGACACAGCATGACCGGCCTCGCTGCCGACATCCCCGGTGGTGCCGCGCGCCTGGAGGTGGATACAAGCTACCTAGGCACGGGCGAGCAGATTCGCGACTTCAACTACGCAATCGCCCATCGTGGCCAAGACGGCGAGAGCGAGATGAACGCCAACGGAGTGCTGGCCAAGGCGAGCAAAAAATGCCTGCGCGGCACCATTGACCTGGTGCACGGCTGCAAAGGCTCCCAAGGCACTGAACACGAAACCGTGCTTTTGGTGGACGAGCGCGCCAAGAACAAGACCGTGCCCGTCATTCTCTGCGACGAGGACAATGTGATGGGCAACCACGGTGCCACCATCGGTCACGTGCGCCCCGATCAGCTGTTCTACCTGCAAAGCCGTGGGATTTCGCCCGAGGCCGCCGAAGCCCTGTTCTGCCGCGCCAAGCTTGAGGATGCCGCCATCAGCGCTCCCAGCTCCCAGGCGCGCGCTGCGGTGGGCCGCCTTGCCACCCGCATAACCAACGAGCAGATTGACCCCGCCTTTTACGACGAGGAGGTGCTGGCATGACAGAGCAGACCCCCCATGCACCTGCCACCCCAGAAGCTTTGACCACCGCTTCGGCCTCAGACATCCGAACAAACCCCTACAAGGCCTCCTTTCCCCTGCTTGCCTCTAATCCCGATCTGACCTACCTGGACAGCGCCGCCACCACCCAACGCCCTGCCTGCGTGCTTGATGCACAGAGACGCTTCTACGAGACTATGAACGCCAATCCACTGCGGGGCCTCTATTCGCTTTCGGTCAAGGCCACCGAGGTCATCGCTCAGGTGCGCTCCCAGCTTGCCTCCCTCATCGGTGCGGTTGATACGATCGGCCGCCCCTGCCCCCAGGAAGTGGTCTTTACCCGCAATACCACCGAGTCGCTCAACCTGGTGGCTCAGGCCTTTGCCCCCACCGTGCTGCGCGAAGGTGACGAGGTGGCCATCACCATCATGGAGCACCACTCCAACCTCATCCCCTGGCAGCAGGCCTGCCGGGCAGCCGGGGCCACGCTCGTGCATCTCTATCCGGATAAAAACGGCATCCTCTCCCCTGCCGAGATTGCTGCCAAGGTGGGGCCGCGCACCAAGATTGTGGCTACCACCCTCGTGTCCAACGTACTGGGCAGCCGCGTGCCGGTGGAGCTTTTGGGACGCGCCGTGCATGCCAATGACGGCTACCTGGTGGTAGATGCCGCCCAGGCCGTGCCGCACCTGGCCGTGGATGTTGCTGCCCTGGGAGCTGATTTCCTGGCGTTTTCAGCCCACAAGGCCCTTGGTCCCACAGGCATCGGCGTGCTGTGGGGCAAGCTCGACCTTCTTGAGCAGGCCCGCCCCTTCCTCACCGGCGGCGAAATGATCGATTCGGTGACCCAGCAAGATGCCGTGTGGGCACCCGTGCCCGAGAAATTCGAGGCTGGAACCCAGGATGCTGCGGGCATCTACGCTACGGGAGAAGCGATTGGGCATCTTTTGTCCATAGGCTACGAGACTCTTGAGGCGCGCGAGGCCGCCCTGGTGCGCTACGCCATGGAGCGCATGACGTCCCTGCCCTTTATCGACATCCTGGGCTCTCCATACCCCGAAGAGCATCTGGGTGTCATCAGCTTCAATTTGCGCGGTGTCCATCCTCATGACGTGGCGAGTATCTTAGACATGCAGGGCGTGTGCATCCGTGCTGGTCATCACTGCGCCCAGCCCCTGCTGGCCTGGCTGGCCTGCGAGAATCTGGCCTGCTGCCGGATCAGCCTGGCCTTCTACAACGATGTCCACGACATCGACCGATTCATCGACGGACTCGAAGTGGTACGCACGACCTTCCAAGCTTAAGGCGTCCCATCAGCCCAGGCCCCAAGGAGAAGCCATGTCCAATATCTACAGTTCCACCGCGCTGCTGGAGCACAGCGCACACCCCGACTACAAATACGCCATGGATGCACCCACTCACACCCAAGACGGTATCAACCCCAGCTGTGGCGATGAGCTGACGCTTGAGTTGCGCATTGAAGGCAATGTTATTGAAGAGGCCGCCTTTACCGGGCGAGGCTGTGCGATCAGTCAGGCCTCAGCTGACATCATGGCCGACCTTATCACCGGCCAGAGCATCGAAGAGGCCAAGCGGCTCTCCGGCCTCTTTTTGGCGATGATTCGGGGGGAGGAGTTGAGCGAGGAGGAGTTTGAGGATCTTGACGAAGCCGCCGCGCTCAAGGACGTATCCCACATGCCAGCCCGCGTCAAGTGCGCCGAGCTGGCGTGGAACACCCTCGGCATGATTCTGAAATAGCGGGGCGTGAAGCTCCGCCTCACTACCCTCACCCCTCGTGCGGCCCACCTTAGTCCCAGCTCCTTACCCTCCCGCCGTCTTGCCCCACCTTTCGGCGATTGGGCTATCCAGATACCCTCCTTTCCTTGACTATGTGCTATCGTGTTGCGACTATTCTGTTCGCCCAGGGAAATGCCGGTTCACAGCGTTTCGTCCGCACCTGCGGCGCGCGGATGCGGATAAGCCCTGGAAACCAACCCCCTCCTCATGCGGCTTTGATACCTCCGAGCGCACCCGGACAGCACACCGCACCAACGCAGAAACCGTTTCCCGCCGTGCGCCCCTTGCGCACCTCACACATGAAGGAGAAACGTATGTCTGACACGATTCTCACCCGCCGCATGTTCACCAAAGGCCTGGCCGGGGCTACGGTGACCGCCTTTGCCGGCTCTGCCCTCACCCTCGTTGGATGCAGTAGTGAGCAGGAGGGAGCCTCTTCCGGGGAGAACACCTACAAGATTGGTGTCCTCCAGCTCACCGAGCACACAGCACTTGACGCCGCCAACTCTGGCTTTGTAGCCGCACTCGACGACGCAGGCATCAGCTACGACATTGACCAGCAAAACGCCCAAAACGACCAGTCTGCCTGCCAAACCATCGCCACCAAGCTCGTCAACGACGGCTGCGATTTGATTCTGGCCATCGCCACACCGGCAGCCCAGGCCGTAGCCGGTGCCACCACCGAGATTCCTGTCATCGGCACCGCCATCACCGATTTTGCCGAAAGCGGCCTGGTGGAAGACAACGATGCCCCCGGCGGCAACGTCACAGGCACCTCTGACATGAACCCGGTAGACGATCAGATTGCTCTGCTTCAGGAGCTTTTGCCCGAGGCCCAGACCGTGGGGCTTCTCTACTGCACAGCCGAGTCCAATTCCGAGGTGCAGATCAGCATGGCCGAAGAGGCCCTGGATGCCGCAGGCCTTTCCCACGAGCGTTACTCCGTATCCTCCTCCAACGAGATTCAGCAGGTAGTGGAGTCCATGGTTGGCAACGTGGATGCCGTCTACGCCCCCACTGACAACACCATCGCCGCTGGCATGACCACAGTTGCCATGGTTGCCAACGAAAATGGCCTGCCCGTGATTTGCGGCGAGGAAGGTATGGTCCAAAACGGCGGCCTGGCTTCGGTGAGCATCAACTACACCGAGCTGGGATACCGCGCCGGCGAGATGGCTATCGAGATTCTGGTAGACGGCGCTAACCCCGCCGAAATGCCCGTTGAAAGCATGTCGGCCGAGGAGTGTGACCTGGTGTACAACCAGGAGACGGCCGACGCCCTCGGTGTGGACGTATCGGGTCTGGCCGACCAGGACGGCACCGACGTCAGCGCGTAAGAGTCCGCCTCAGGGCCTCAGTGTAGCTCCCCATTCGAAGCGCTCGCACGCCCGTCCCAGGCGGTTGCCTTACCTCCAGCGCTTCAGCGTGATATAGTGACGCATTACGTTTACGCCGCCGTCATGGCGCACCTGCGGTGACGGCGGCGTTTGCGTGTCCGCACACAACCCGGCCTCTCTCACGAAAGAAGGAATCCACATGGGCCTTGCCATGCTCGGTGCTGTGTCCCAAGGCATTCTCTGGGGCATTATGGTGCTCGGCGTGTTCATCACGTTTAAGCTGCTCAATATAGCCGACCTGACGGTGGACGGAAGCTTTGCCTTGGGCGGCAGCGTCTGCGCCGTGCTCGTCGTTGCCGGCTATGACCCGCTCTTCGCCATTCTTGCTGCCATGATTGCCGGGATGCTTGCCGGAGCTGTCACCGGCTTTCTCCATACGGTGTTTAAAATACCCGCGATTTTGGCCGGCATCCTCACGCAGATAGGCCTGTGGTCAATCAACCTGCGCATCATGGGCAAATCCAACACTCCTCTCCTGCAAAACGAGACCCTCTTCTCGCGGGCCACCGACCTCACCGGACTTTCCACCAACGCAGGTGGCATCCTGGTAGGTGTCATCGTGGCCGTCATCGTCATCATCGCCCTGTACTGGTTTTTTGGCACTGAGATTGGCTCGGCCTGCCGTGCCACCGGCAATAATGAGGCCATGGTGCGCGCTCTTGGAGTTAACACCAAGGTTACCAAGATGCTTGCCCTGGTGCTGTCTAACGGGCTGGTGGGCCTTTCGGGCGGGCTGATCTGCGAGAGCCAAAAGTACGCCGACATTGGCATGGGCACCGGTGCCATCGTCATCGGCCTGGCTGCTATCGTCATCGGTGAGGTGCTGTGGCGTTTGCTCCCCTTTGCCAAGATGCACACCTTCGGCGGGCTTCTGACCTCCGCCGTGGTGGGTTCGGTTGTCTACTTCCTCATCCGCGCCATCGTGTTGCAGCTCGGCATGGATGCCAACGACATGAAGCTTTTGTCGGCCATCATCGTGGCCCTCGCCCTGTGCATCCCTGTGGTGTGGGAGAAATACCAGCTCAATCGCTCGTACAAGAAATCCATCCTGCCGAAGGAAGGGCACTAGGCCATGCTGAAGCTTAAAGGCGTTTGTAAGACATTCAACCGAGGCACCGTCAACGAAAAGCGGGCCTTGAACAGGGTGAACCTCTCCCTTGAGAAGGGCGATTTTGTCACCGTCATCGGCGGTAACGGGGCGGGCAAGTCCACCCTTATGAACATGATTGCCGGAGTCTATCCCATCGACGCAGGCGTGATTGAGCTGGATGGACAGGATATTTCTCGGCTGTCTGAATCGGCGCGCGCCAAGTACCTGGGGCGCGTATTTCAAGACCCCATGATGGGCACCGCAGCGGGCATGCAGATTATCGAGAACCTAGCCATGGCCAAGCGCCGGGGCAAGCGCCGCAGCCTGCGCTGGGGCGTAACCAAGGCTGAGCATGCTGAGTATGCCGAAAAGCTCGCCACCCTGGGGCTGGGCCTGGAAAAGCGCCTGACCACCAAGGTGGGTCTGCTCTCCGGCGGGCAGCGTCAGGCGCTCACCCTGCTCATGGCTACCCTAGCCGAGCCCAAGCTGCTGCTGTTAGACGAGCACACCGCAGCGCTCGACCCCAAAACGGCCAGCAAGGTGCTTGAGCTGACCAACCAGATTGTGACCGAGTACCACCTGACCACCATCATGGTCACCCATAACATGAACGATGCCATCCGTATGGGCAACCGTCTCATCATGATGCATGACGGCACCATCACCTACGACGTCTCCGGCCCCGAAAAGGCCGAGCTGACCGTGCCGCGCCTCCTTGAGAAGTTCGAAGAGGCCCTAGGAACCGAATTCGCCAACGATCGCATGCTCCTTGGGTAGCAGTGTGCCGGCCTACGCACGCGATGCTCTTACACCATCGCGTGCGTGGCATAGACGGGGTCATCCTGCCAGATGCGTACCTCACCCGCCCTGCGGGTGGCGTTCATGTCGATAATGCGCTGGTTCGCAGAGCCGCGAAACCGCAGGGTGATGTCGTATTGGGCCTGAACAAAGGGACCGTCTACCAGGATATCCAAGCACGCCAAGAGCCGGTCGGTCACCTCGGTATGCCGAAAGCCCTCGGTAAGATCCTCATAGGTGTAGCCCGAATAGCACCAGATGGTCTTATCGGAGAAGCGCGCTTTAACACGCTCGACAAAATCCACCAGACCACGCTGATTCTCGGGCTCCATGGGATCACCCCCCAGAAGCGAAAGCCCGTCGATGTAGTCATGATCGAGGCTCTCAAGAATCTGCTCCTGAACCTCCTCGGTAAAGGGCTTTCCCGCCGCGAAGTTCTGCGCCTCCTCGTTAAAACAAAACGGGCAGTGTCGACGGCAGCCCGATACGAAAAGCGAGGTGCGCACCCCTTCGCCATTAGCAATGTCACAGTATTTGATATTGGAATAGTTCATGATCTGTTCCTCTAGCAAACACAGAGCAGCACCGCGCAAGCGCAGGCCTGCACGGTGCTGCACAAGGGACTGGAGCCTGCGTACTGCCGTTTGCCTTCGGTTGGTACCCGGGCAAAGCGGCGACCGTCCGGAAGAACGGCTTGCCTCTTAGAGGTGCAGCACGCGGTCCTTGATTTCCGCAGTCCGTCCCTGGTTCCAGAACTGCGTTCCGATATATCCGCAGGTACGACGGGCCACGTTGAGCTTCTCCTGCTCGCGGTTGCCGCACTTGGGGCACTCCCACACGAGCTTGCCGTCGTCTTCCACGATCCTAATCTCACCGTCGTAGCCGCACACCTGGCAGTAGTCGCTCTTGGTGTTGAGCTCGGCGTACATGATGTGGTCGTAGA
>CAYTIS010000039.1:0-12201 GCA_964438035.1 uncultured Slackia sp. | reverse complement strand
CGCGCGGCGAGTGCTACTACTATGCGCGTGGTAACGGCACGAAGACCCTGGATCGTATGAGCATGCGCACTCCCACCAGCCAAAACCTGGCCGGTTTAGTGAAGGCCCTGGAAGGCTGCGAGCTAGCGGACGTGCCTAATATCGTTCTCACGATTGACCCCTGCATCAGCTGCTGCGAAAGGTAGGTCAGCATGGGTAGTTTCAAACTAGGCAAGATGACCATGCGTTCGCTCATGAGCACTCCTGAGACGGTTATGTATCCAATACAGACGCGTCCCGCGCCGGAGGGTCTTAAAGGACATGTAGCCAATGACATGAATGCCTGTGTGCTCTGCGGGGTGTGTGCCAAACGCTGTCCTACCGAGGCCATCAACGTGGTCAAGCAGGATGAGATGTGGAGCATCGACCGCTTTTTATGCGTGCAATGTGGCTCGTGCGTGCGCGAATGTCCCAAGCAGTGTCTGACGATGGAGCCCACCTACGCCCGGGCAGCTCAGACCAAGAGTCTGGTGATTCTGCGCAAGCCTGAGCCCAGTGAGGAGGAGAAAGCTGCAGCGGCGGCCAAGGCCGCTGAGCGCGAGGCCCGCAAGGCGGCCGCCAAGGCTCGTCGAGAAGCTGAGGCCGCGCAGGCGTAATTGGACGCATTTGCTACGCGTGAGCGCGGGCAGACCATAGAGACGAACCTTGCAGGGGCCTGGTCAGCATTCTGGCCAGGCCCCTGCGCGGAGGTTTACATCGCGGTGACAGTGCGTTGCTCTGCCTTAAGCTTCGCTGTCGTTGTGTTAAAAGATGCTACAATCAATTTCTCGGGCCCGCCGCATGACGGGCCTTTGCTTGTGTATCAGCGGCCTAGATGGGATCCGGAGGCATGGGAAAAAACCTCGAAGCGGTGACAAACGACATATTCACACTTCCGAATCTCATTTCATTTATCCGCTTGTGCATGATTCCGGCCTACTTCATTCTCCTGCTGAACGGTTTTGACCTGCTTGCTACCTTTCTGTTTGCCTTAGCTGCCTGCACTGACTTTCTTGATGGACAGATTGCCCGGCGCACCCATAAGGTATCGCGTCTTGGCCAGTTTCTTGATCCTACGGTTGATCGGCTGCTCATGGTCTTTGGCGTGGTGGGCCTGTTGGTCGTGGGGCGCCTTCCTTTGTGGATCATTATTGTGGTGGTCATTCGCGACGCCTACCTGCTGGTGGGTGGTGCCTACCTGCTCTTTCGCTGGAAGAAGCGAATTCCTGTTATCTATCTCGGCAAATTTGCCACAACGTTTCTGTTCCTAGGATTTGCGGGACTGCTGCTTAATGTGCCGCGTTTTCCGGGGGTGGGGATTGTCGATGCCGCGTGGCTGCCGGGCTTTAACGCAGAGCTGGTGTCGTGGGGTATTTGGAGCGTCTATATTGGCTTGGTGCTGACACTTATTGCGGCGGTGGTCTATACCGTGAAAGGCTGGCGTGCGCTCAAGGAAGCGCGGCTTGAGGCGGCTACCCAGCAGGTCTAAGGCCAGAATGCAGCTCTGTTCAGGGCGAATAGTCTTGGGGTTTTCGCCCTCTCTTTACAAAGTCACTTTAACAAACTAAAGTACCGCAGAGTCCTCGAGGGCTGCGTTTAGTGCGCCAACCTGTGCCGAGCTGCGGATAAGGAGTGGGGCCACGCTCTTGCACCTCGGATGCGAGCGAAGCTTAGAGGCTGTGCGTAGGTTGGGGAGGGCTCCTTGCGTAACCTGCGTTTGCGGGTCTGTTGGCCTTGAGTCTGAACACAAAACGAAAAGGGAGGGGCGATGTACTACCAGGAGGAGATTGAGACCATGGCACGTGCCGAGCTCGAGGCGCTGCAGCTTGAGCGGCTACGATGGTCAGTTCCCTACGCGTATGAGCGCGTGCCGCTGTACAAGGAGCGTTTTGATGCGGCAGGCGTGAACCCTTATGACATCAAGAGTCTGGACGATTTGAGGTACTTTCCCTTTCTCGTGAAGCAAGATATGCGCGATGCCTATCCCTACGGGCTGTTTGCCGTTCCCAATGCCGAGGTGGCGCGTATCCATGCTTCCTCAGGCACCACCGGGCAGGCCACCGTGGTGGGTCATACTGCTGGTGACCTGAAGCGCTGGGGTGCGTGTTTTGCGCGCGGGATTGCCATGGTAGGGGGTTCGGCGGCCTCTACCATCCAGGTGTCGTACGGATATGGACTGTTCACGGGTGGTTTGGGAGCGCATGCCGGCGGGGAGGCCATGGGCTGTACCGTCATCCCCACTAGCTCAGGTGGCACTAAGCGTCAGATTCAGATGATGCGTGACTTGAAGACTGACATCCTGTGCTGCACGCCCTCCTATGCCTTGCTTATCGCTGATACTGCCATTGAGATGGGCTTTGATCCGGCGACGGAGTTTGCCGTGTCGGGAGTCATCCTGGGTGCGGAACCGGCAAGCGAGGGTATGCGCGCAGAGATTCGCGAGAAATTAGGCGTGCAGTACTGCGATGTGTACGGTCTGTCCGAGGTGATGGGGCCGGGGGTGGCCATGGAATGCTCTGAGGCCCAGGGCTTGCACGGGGCCGAAGATCAGTTCCTCTTCGAGATTGTGAACCCTGACACGCTTGAACCCGTACCCGAGGGAAGCTGGGGTGAGCTGGTGATTACCACGCTTACGCGCGAGTGCTGTCCGCTGGTGCGTTATCGCACCCGCGATGTCACGCGGATCATTGCCGAGCCCTGCGCGTGCGGACGCACCCACCGCAAGATTGATCGCATCATCGGCCGGACTGACGACATGATGATTATTCGTGGTGTGAACGTCTTCCCCTCCCAGATTGAGCAGGTGGTTACGGGCTTTCCTGAGCTGGTGACGCACTACCAAATCGTCCTTTCAAACGAAGGGCCGCTTGACCGCGTGGAGCTGCGGGTGGAAACCGCTCCCGACTTCTCCTTTGACGAGATTCGGGCCTTGGAGGATTTGCGTGTGCGTTTGGGTGCCGAGCTGAAAAACAACCTGCAGATAACGGTGGAGATCAAGTTTGTGGAACCCAAGAGTATTGAGCGCAGCGAAGGTAAGGCCCGGCGCATCATCGACCTGCGCTGCGGGCAGGGCTCGGTGTAGATATCATCCGTATTGCCCCACGTGTGCCGTGACGTGCGCTTTCGTTGAGGATTGGAGGAGCGATGATTGAACAGCTAACCGTCTTATTGGAGAATAAAGCAGGCCGCCTCTCGGGTCTGTGCCGGGATTTGGCCGATGCAGACGTGAACATGCATGACCTGTTCGTGGCCGACACGGCCGACTTTGGCATCGTGCGTATTTTCTGTGATGCTCCTCATCGGGCCGCCGCCGTGCTTGTGCAGGCGGGCTATCGGGCCGTGGTGACGCCGGTGTTGGCGGTGCGCGTGCCTGACCGTCCAGGCGGGCTTGCTGAGCTGCTTGAGTTCATTGAGGAGCAGGGCGCAAACATTGAGTACGGCTACTGCTTCTCAAGTGGTGCGGGTTCTGCGATTGACGTGCTGAAGGTGGCTGACGAAGGCATTGAGGAGAAGCTGGTCAAGGCTGGCTTTACCATGGTAGAAGCGGGGGACGTATACGAACTTGACTGACTCAACCCAACGCGGCTGCACCTGTGCCGTGACCATCGCCGTTCGTAAGGCCCGCACAGTGCGTGAGGGTTGCGCACGCAGGGGCCGCAAGGCGGCGCGGATGACCGCTGCGGTAGTGCTTTGTGTGAGTCTGGTACTCACGCTCGCCTCTTCTCCAGCCTTCGCCGAGGTGCTTGATACCGACGTACTCTACGGACAAACCCTGGCCGAACGGGGTTTGAGTACAAGCCAAAGCCCTGATATTACGGCTGAGGCGGCTCTGGTGATAGGCCAGGATGGCACCGTGTATTTTGAGCGCAACGCCGATGAATCTCGCAAGATTGCCTCCCTTACCAAGATTATGACCGCGATTGTGGCTCTGGAGAACGCCTCTCTTGATCTGACGGTGGAGGTGAGTGCCTACGCCGCTTCGGTGGGTGAGTCGACGGCGAACCTTATGGAGGGCGACACCATGACCTTGGAGCTGGCCCTCTATGGCCTGCTCATTCCCTCGGGTAATGATGCTGCTACTGCCATTGCTGAATCGGTGGGGGCAATCCTTGCCGACGATGGCCAGGATGCCTTTGAGGCCTTTATAGAGGCGATGAACGCCAAGGCTGTAGAGATAGGCTGTACGGACACCGTTTTTACTAATCCGCACGGCTTGGATGACGGTCAGTTTGAGAGCGATGCCCATTCGACCGCCCGTGATGTAGCCATTATGGTGGCGTATGCTATGGAGATGGAGGACTTTCGTACTGTTGTGGCCCAAGGCTCCACTACCATAACGGTGACCTCGGCCGACGGCAGTTCTCGTAACCTGGAGTTGACCGCTACCAACGAGCTTATGGGCACCTATGAGGGACTGATTGGCGTCAAAACCGGCAACACCGCGCTTGCCGGCCCGTCCTTTGCGGCCGCCTGCGTGCGTGATGATCTGGAGATTTACACCGTGGTGCTGGGTGCTGCCGAGAACGAAGATCGCTTTTCGGACACAGCCACCCTGCTTGATTGGGTGTATGACAATCTGGATACGGTGTCGCTCATCAATACACCCTCCACGGTTGACTATGGGGGGGGGAGTGAGGAGTATCCGCTTGTGGCCGAGGTGGCGCATACCGATTGGCCCAATACTACGGTATTGGCTACCGTGTCCGATCCCGACCTGGCGGCAAGGATCTTCTTCTTACAGGGAGTGGTGTCTCAGGAGGTGACCTACCAGGAGCTTCAGGGCGATATCGAAGCTGGTGATGTGGTGGGCACCATCTCCTTTATCCTCGATGGCGTCACGGTGGCTGAGACCGACCTCATCGCCGTTGAGGATGTCTCGGCTCCCGATACATTCGAGAGCTTTGGGGTGTGGTGGGATAGGCTGTTCCGCAGGCTTCAGGGGCAGCAAACCGTGGCGGAGTCCATTTGCTACAATCGGATGGCTCTGCTGTTCGACCGCTAGGGAAACGACACCTTGCACGGCATCTCTACCCCGTGGCTGGGGGAAAGAATCTGCTCGAACGTGCTCGACAGAAAGGACCATCATGGCTACGTGTCCCGTATGTAGTGCCGCCCTGTCCGAGGGGGATGTTGCCTGCCCGGTGTGCGGCTTTAAGTTTATCGGCGAGACGCAGGCCTTTCGGCCCATCGCCGTATATCCCGAGGAGAAGGAAACCTCGCCGAAGCCGTTGGATGAGGCAACCTTTTCCATCGTGAAGGGGCCGCAGGTGGGCAACATCTTTCGGCTCACGGCGGAGGAGCTGACCATCGGGCGCAGTCCCCAGTGCGACATATTCTTAAACGACATGACCGTATCGCGCATGCATGCCAGCATGCGGCGTACGCCTGCGGGCTATGAGATTGTGGACGCCGAGTCGTTTAACGGCCTGTGGGTCAATAATCTCAATGTGAAAGGCGCAGTTCTCAAGGATGGCGACGTGGTGCAAATCGGGACGTTTTGCCTGGTGTATCAGGCCACGACGCAAAAGTGACGACATATGACAACAAATCGATGACACGATAAAGGGGGAGCGCGGATGGAAGGTGGGAGCACACACAGAGAGTTATTGTCCGGCAATGAGGCCATGGCACGCGGTGCGTGGGAGGCGGGGGCGAGTATTGGGGTGGGATATCCTGGCACCCCTTCCACCGAGACCATGGAGGTGTTTTCTTCGTTTCCGGACGTGTACGCTGAGTGGTGCCCCAACGAGAAGGTAGCCCTTGAGGTGGGCGTGGGTGCCTCGGTGGCGGGTAGGCGCGTGTTGGTGACCATGAAGCACGTGGGCGTGAACGTGGCGGCCGACCCGCTCTACACTGCAGCCTATACGGGGGTGGGTGGCGGTCTGGTTATCTTGGCTGCCGACGACCCTGGCATGCACTCCTCGCAAAACGAGCAGGACTCGCGCTTTCATGCGATGGGCGCGCGTGTTCCCATGCTTGACCCAGCTGACAGCGCCGAAGCCCGCATCTTTGCGCGTGATGCCTTCGAACTGTCTGAGCGCTTTGATCTGCCCATCATGCTGCGCTCCACCGTGCGCGTATCGCATACCAAGTCGCCCATTGAGGTGGGCGAGCGGGTGGAAGCTGAACGACCTGCCTACGTCAAGGATATGGCCAAGTGGGTGATGATGCCCGCCTTCGCCAAGCCCCGCCGCATTGACCTGGACAAGCGTATTGAGCAGGTGCGAGAGTTTGTAGAGGGCTGTCCCTATAACGTGGTGGAACGCCGCTCCGCTGAGATAGGCATCATCTGCGCCGGGGCTACCTACCAGCACGTGCGCGAGGCCCTGCCTGAGGCGAGCGTGCTCAAGATCGGGGTGTCCTGGCCTTTGCCTGAGAAAATGCTGCGGGCCTTTGCTAAGACGGTGGAGCATCTCTATGTGGTGGAGGAGGGTTCGGACTACCTGTCTGGTCAGGTGCGCAGCCTCGGTGTTGAGCTTGAGGACGCGGGTCTGCCCGGCTATGGGGAGCTGACCCCTGCGATGATTGCTCGCGCCTTGGGTGGAAAGGCAGCCCAGAGCGTGCTTGGCCCCGAGGAGGTGCCGGGCAGACCTCCGGCGCTCTGTCCAGGCTGCCCCCACCGCCTGGTGTTTTATGAGCTGTCCCGCATGCGTGCCATCGTGACTGGTGACATCGGCTGCTATACCCTGGCGGCCCTGCCCCCGCTTTCGGGCATGGATACGTGTCTGTGTATGGGTGCTTCTATCTCCATGGCCCATGGTTTTGAGCTGGGAATGGGCGAGCAAAAGCACAGGCCGGTGGTGTCGGTGATTGGGGATTCCACCTTTACGCACTCGGGCATTACCTCGCTTTTGAACACCGTTTACAACTGCGGTACGGGCACCGTGTGCATTTTGGACAATCGCACTACGGGCATGACGGGCCATCAGGGAAATCCGGTCAATGGCGTGACGCTCCAAAAGCGCCCTACTCGCGAACTCGACCTGCTCCTTTTGGTCAAGGCTTTGGGTGTAGAGGATGTGCACAGGGTCAATGCGATGGATGATAAGGCGGTGCGCTCGGCGCTTTCGGCTGCTGTCAAAAACGATGATCTAAGCGTGCTCATCTTCGAATCGCCCTGCGTACTTATCACCAAGGAGCGCTCGCCGGCCTATGAGGTCAAGTCGGACTGCCGGGCCTGCGGTATATGCTCACGCATTGGCTGTCCGGCGATTGTATGCGACCCGGTGACGGCCAAGGCTTCGGTGGAGGCGACTCAGTGCGTAGGGTGTAGCCAGTGCGCCCAGGTGTGCCCGCATGACTGTTTCGTGATTGCGGAAGGGGGCGTGCATGTCTAAGACAACCACGGTGATGCTCTGCGGCGTAGGAGGCCAGGGCGCGGTATTGGCCGCCGATATCCTCTCGCGCTGTGCGATGGGTTTTGGTCAGGATGTGAAAATCTCTGAGATTCACGGCATGGCTCAGCGCGGTGGTGCGGTGACCACCATCGTGCGGATGGGCGATAAGGTGGCTTCCATGGTGGCTGATGAGGGCTGCGTGGACTGCTTGGTAGCCTTTGAGACCACCGAGGCTCTGCGCAACCTGCCGTATGTGGCTGAGGGTGGCAGTATCTTCGTGAGCGATGAGTCGATTTGTCCGCAGTCGGTGTTGTCCGGGAAGGCCTCCATGCCCAAAAATCCGCGCAAGAAGCTCTCTGAGCTGGGTGCGCTTGTGATGCCGGCGTCGGTGTTGGCTAAGCAGGCCGGTAGTTCCAAGGCGGTGAACGTGGTGTTGTTGGGGGCGCTGTCCACACAGATGCCCTATCCTCTTGAGCTCTGGCTTGAGGTGATTGGGGCGCGGGTGCCGCAGAAGTTTAAGGATGTGAACGTGGCGGCCTTCAACGCGGGTCGGACATGGACGCTCCAGCGATGCACTCAGGCCTGAGAGACTGGGCGCTGCGCGTGCGCCTTGCTTGCGGCGGCTTTTGGACGAGGGAGCGTTCGCCAAGGAGAATTCAGAGGAGGCTGCGATGAGTATTTCTCAGATCAGCGTGTTCATGGAGAGCAGGCCGGGCGTGATGATGGAGGCGCTCGACGTACTTGCGCAGGCCCAGGTGAGCATCCGGGGCTACTGTGCTTCCGATACGGGGTCGTTTGGCGTGGTGCGCTTTGTGGTAAACGATACCGAGGGCGGCTTAGCGGCACTCATTGAGGCGGGCTTTGCGGCCAAGGTCACCCCGGTCGCCTGCGTCAAACTCAAAGACCAACCCGGTGAGCTGGGGCGCTGCCTTAGAGCGCTCGCGGCATCCGGCATCAACGTGCAGTACAGTTACTCGCTGGCCGGAACCTACGTGTGCCTCCAGGTTGATGGCAGCCTGGAGGATGCTGAAGCCCTGTTGGAGCAAGAGTCACTGGAAGTGGTACGTGATTATGACCTCATCGTATGAGATGATTTTGGATCCCGAGGTGGAGTGCGCCTCCCGCGAGCGCATCCGTGAGGTTCAGCTTTGCAAGCTCAAGCGCCAGGTGCAGTATGCCTACGAGCATGTAGCCTGGTATCGCGAGCGCATGGACGAGCAGGGGGTGGCCCCTGCCGACATTGTCACCCTTGATGATGTGCGCCGCCTGCCCTTTACCGATAAGGCCGTGCTGCGCGATACCTATCCCTATGGTCTGTTTGCCGTATCCCTTGATGAGGTGGTGCGCCTGCATGCTTCGTCGGGTACCACCGGCAAGCCGATTGTGGTGGGCTATACCGTGGGTGACCTGGACGTTTGGGCACGCTGCATCGCGCGGATTGCGCGCATGGCGGGGGTGAGTGCTCGCGATAGGGTGCAGATGGCCTTTGGCTACGGCATGTTCACCGGGGGGTTTGGTCTGCACTACGGCTGCGAGCGCCTGGGCTGCATGATGATTCCGGCCTCTTCGGGCAACACCGAGCGTCAGCTCATGATGATTCAGGACTACGGTTCCACGGTTCTTATCGCCACGCCCTCCTACGCCATGCATATCTGCGAGGCCGGTGAGGCTGCGGGCATCGATTGGGCACACTGTAGCCTGCGGGTGGGCCTGTTTGGCGGCGAGCCGTGTACTCCGGCGCTCAAGCGCGAGATTGAAAGCCGCATGCATATCGTGTGCACCGACAACTACGGTCTTACTGAAGTGATGGGACCGGGGGTGTCGGGGGAGTGTCTGTCCTCGCGCGACCACCAGCATATTGCCGAGGATCACTTCCTTTGGGAGGTGGTGGATCCCGACACCGGCGAGCCGGTGGGCGAGGGCGAGGAGGGCGAGCTGGTGCTTACGCCGCTGGACAAAGAAGCCTTCCCCGTGCTGCGCTATCGCACGCATGATCTCACGCGCGTGACCTGTGAGCCCTGCGCCTGCGGACGCACCCATGCGCGCATGGAGAAGGTGCGCGCCCGTACTGACGATATGCTCATTATTCGTGGCACCAACGTGTTTCCCTCTGAGGTGGAAGACGTGCTGGCCGGAATTGAAGGCGTCAGCCCCTATTACCGCATCGTGGTGGACAACGAAACGGGCCTTGATCGCATGACCGTCTCGGTGGAGCTGCTGCCCGAGGCTATGCAGGATAGCTTTGAGAAGATGGAGGCCTTTAGCAAGCACATTGCTGACAAGCTGACCCATACCTTGCTTGTGCGTCCGCGTGTCAAGCTTGTGCAGCCCGGTGCGATTGCCCGCAGCGAGGGCAAGACCAAACACGTGGAGGATGTGCGCCGCAAGTAGGACGTGACGGGCGCTCGGAGGGGTCTCATGACGGATAGCGATGGGTTGCCGGTTAAGGGGCGCTTGGCACCCTCGCCGACGGGGCGGATGCATGCGGGTAATATCTTTGCGGCTCTGGTGGCCTGGCTGGTGGCTAAGGCCCAGGGTGGTGCGGTTGTACTGAGGATTGAGGACTTAGACGCGCAGCGCTCCAAGCCCTCGTTTGCGGATGCGGTGCAGCGCGATTTTGAGATGCTCGGTCTGACTTGGGATGAGGGGCCGTATTTTCAGCACGACCGTGAGGAGGCCTACCGCGCGGCCTACGAGGCCCTGTGCGAACGGCTTTGTGTCTATCCCTGCTTTTGTACCCGGGCTGACCTTCGTGCGGCTTCAGCGCCTCATCGGGGTGAGAAGTCGGTGTATGCAGGAACCTGCCGTGAGCTGGATGGGGAGGAGCGGCATCGGCGTGCGGCCCTGCGTGCTCCGGCCATGCGGGTGACGGTGCCGGATGCGCAGGTAGGACTGGTTGATCAGATTCAGGGGTTCTTCGCTCAAAATCTTGCACGAGAATGCGGCGATTTTATCGTCCGCCGTTCGGATGGGGCCTTTGCCTACCAGCTTGCCGTGGTGGTTGATGATGCGGCTCAGCACATCACCTCGGTGGTGCGCGGGGTTGATCTGCTCTGCTCCACGCCCCAGCAGGTGTTCCTCCAGGATGTGCTGGGTCTTTCCCATCCTCACTATGCTCATGTGCCGCTGCTCGTGGCCCAGGAGGGGCGGCGCTTGTCCAAGCGCGATCAGGATGCATCCTTAGACGTGCTGCTTGAGCGTTTTGGCTCTCCAGCGGGCGTCATCGGGCATGTGGCGGGCTTGACCGGACTGGCACCCACTTCTGAGCCGGTGACACCGCAGGAGCTTCTGGTCAGGTTTCGCCTGGATGATCTGGGTATGCGCTTTCCTGATCCGATTGAGATTCGCTGGCGCTAGAGGACGAGGGTGATGCCGTCCGAGGCGAGGATGGCGGCGGCGTAAAAGGCACCCAAGGCCACGTTGAGGCTGCATATCTGGCCCATCGCCCCGATGCGCGTCGGGGGCGTGAGGGGGTTTGCAAGCAGGGCCTTTGCCAGGGGGTAGGCCGCAAGCACCATGAAGGGCATGATGATGAGGCCGCCGGTAAAAAATGCGGCGACAAGCACGATGATTGCAGCGATCCACAGGTACACGAGGGCGTGATAGAGGCACCGTGCGTGGTCGCGGCCCACAACCACCGGCAGGGTTTTGCGTCCGGCGGGGATGTCCTTTTCGAGATCACAGGTGTTGTTGGTAAGCATAATGAGTGCCACCCCGATCATGGTGGGCACGGCCCAGACAAGCGCGCGCAGATCAAAACTGCCGCTGAGCGCCTGGTAGCAGGCGAGGGGAATGAGGCCGCCCATCACTACTCCGCTGGTGAGCTCTCCGATGGGCAGGTAGGAGATGGGCGTTTTGCCTGCAGAGTAGAGCACCACCACGAGGGCACCCGCCACGCCGATGACCAGGGGAATTAATCCGGCCTGCCAGATGACGTAGATGCCAAGGGCGAAGGCCGCCACCAAAAAGCCCACGGCAACAGCCAGGGCGCTTGTGGGGTTAAGCCTGTGGTAGACAAGGGTGGCGTCGGATTCCTCCACGTTGTCATCAGCCGTGTCGGCACCTTTGATGAAGTCGTAGTAGTCGTTGAAGGTATTGACTGCCGCCTGCATAAGCACACAGATGGCCAGCAGCACGCAGGCCATGAGCACCGAGGTGGGTGGGGTGGTGGCAGCAGCAGCGCAGATGGCCATCAGCGAGGGCATGATTGCTGCAGGCCAGGTGTGGGGGGCGGCCAGCTGAAGGGCCATGCGCGGCGTGAGGCGTTCGTAGGTGTGGGTCACGGTATCCTTCTTCGACGCAGGGTTGGAGGGCGGCTTGGCTGCGATGCTTGTTCGCGCAAGCCGGGGGCATTGTAGCGCACTGTCTACCCTTGCGCCCTGAACGGTCTGGTCAGCTGAGCGAGACGTGTGCCGCGCATCGCTTCCGTAGAGGCGAGCGGCTGTATCCATATCTTCACTTTTGCGGTGCGTACCGTGTGAAGTGCGGTGCCCCACCTTTTGCGGTGCGTAACCGGTGCGCAACGTTGTGGGGCGCCCCACATTTGCGGTGCGCCCCCTGTCAGGATGTCGTATTCGCCTTGTGTCGGCGCTCCCTCTCTACTCTTATCTCCCGTAAGTGAGCGCCTTGGTGCTTATGGGCTTACAGGCCAAGCTGTCTTATACGTCGTGCTCGTGTATTCCTTACTCGTTCGGAATAGCGTTGGCAATAAGCTCGTTGACCTCATCGTCTGTCAGATCGTAGCCATAGAACAAGGAGTAGTAGCTCTTGGTTACGTCAGCAATGGTGTCGTCGAAGTAATCCGGGTAGAGCAGACGAGGCAGCCACTGCATTCCCATCACCTGAT
>CAYTIS010000038.1:0-12320 GCA_964438035.1 uncultured Slackia sp. | reverse complement strand
TGGTGGCAAGCTTCTTGGGTCTCATCATTGAGACGGTCTACCACATGGTCGTGGCGGATCCGGGTGTGTACGAGAATCGCACCGGCATGCTTTGGGGGCCGTTTTCGCCCATCTACGGCATCGGCGCGGTGCTCATGACCGTGGCCCTCAATCGCTTTTACAAGGCGCATATCATCGTGGTGTTTTTGGTGAGCGCGGTGATTGGCGGGGCCTTTGAGTATTTGGTCAGCTGGTTTCTCCA
Organism: uncultured Slackia sp.; assembly: GCA_964438035.1. GTDB lineage: Bacteria > Actinomycetota > Coriobacteriia > Coriobacteriales > Eggerthellaceae > Slackia. Next base: position 12,079 of record CAYTIS010000038.1, on the reverse strand, counting down.
GTTTGCCTTTGGCATTGAGGCCTGGGATTATACTGGCACCTTCCTCTCGATTGATGGGCGCACCAATGGCCGCTTTATGTTCATGTGGGGTATTCTGGGCTGCTGCTGGGTTCGTCTTATCTTGCCGCGCCTGCTTGTGCTGGTGAATAAGATTCCCTGGAAGCTGCGCTACAGTCTCACGACCCTTTGTGCTGCGCTCATGGCCTTTGATGCTGCGATGACGCTCATGGCACTGGACTGCTGGTATGAGCGGGTGGCGGGTGAGCCCATCCAAAACGCCGTAGCCCAGTTTATGGCCGAGCACTTCGACAACGCGTTCATGGAGAATCACTTCCAAACCATGTCGATAGATCCTGATACGTCAACGCGTACGGGCTAGGGGCGGGGTCAAAGGGGCCAAAGGGCGCCAAAGGGGCCGGACGCATCCTGTCCTCCTTGTTTGATTCGCGAAAAACCCAGAGGCGGGTGGCTTGTGGGGTTGTATACTTGCCGCAGACCTTTAAGGCGGTACAGAGAGACCGACAAGGCAGTCATACGCCGCAGAGCGGCCCGCCGCGCTTCAGAGCGCTTTTGTTTGCCTTGGCCCTATGAGGCCAGGGCGTTTTTTATGCTGTGGTGCCACCACGGCCCTCCGGTCTTTCTGTACACGCTTCATGCAGTAAGAGAGGAGTGTGTATGATCGACACCTGCCAACCCAAGTCCGTGGTGATGGACGAGGCTGAGATTGAGCGCTCGCTCGTGCGGATGGCCCACCAGATTCTGGAGTCCAACCACGGGGCTGAAAACCTTGCTGTGGTGGGCATCGTTACCAGGGGCGACCTTCTGGCTAAGCACCTGGTTGACAAAATTGAGGATTTCGAGGGCACCAAGGTAGAGCTGGGCAGCCTGGACATCAGCTTTTATCGCGATGACTATCTGACCAATGTTGCTCCCGAGGTTCATGCCACTCACATCCCCTTCGACATTGATGGTAAGCGCATCGTCCTTGTTGATGACGTGCTCTACACCGGGCGAACTATCCGAGCCGCCCTTGATGCTCTCATGGATCTGGGGCGGCCTGCTGTTATCCAACTGGCGGTGTTGGTGGATCGAGGTCATCGCGAACTGCCCATCCGGGCCGACTTCGTGGGCAAAAACGTCCCCTCGGCCCGCGATGAGAACGTGCGCCTTTTTCTCAAGGAAGTGGACGGGCGTACCGCTGTTGAGATCTTCCACGTGGAGCTGGGCGCGCGCGTGGGGGCAGCGCCTTTGGGAGGCGAGTGACCCATGGGCTTTTCCCATCGGCACCTCATTGATCTAGCGGAGTATTCCCGAGCTGACATCGAGACTATTCTCGACTTGGCCAAGGCCTTTTCTCAGATCAACCAACGGGCTATCAAAAAGGTGCCAACGCTTACAGGCAAGACGGTGGTGAACATGTTCAACGAGCCGTCCACCCGCACCCGCTCGTCCTTCGAACTGGCTGAGCGCCGCCTTTCGGCCGACACCCTCAATTTTGGCGGTTCTTCCACCTCAACATCCAAGGGCGAAAGCCTTATCGACACCATTGTTACCCTCAATGCCTATAAGATTGACCTGGTGGTGGTGCGCGATCGTAACGCCGGTGCCCCACACCTGGTGGCCAAGCATAGCTCGGCTGCCGTCATCGACGCGGGTGATGGCAAGCACCAGCATCCCACCCAAGCCCTGCTTGACCTCTACACCATCCGTGAGCATGTGAAGGATTTTGTGGGTCTTACGGTGGGAATCGTTGGCGACATCGGTCACTCCCGCGTGTGTGGCTCGCTTGTGGGGGGCTTAAAGACCATGGGCGCTCGGGTGATTCTCATTGGTCCGGCCACCCTTATGCCGGCCTGCCCCGACCTTTTGGGGGCCGATGCGGTGACCTCTGACTTTGACGAGGTTTTGCCCGAGCTGGACGTGGCATACATGCTGCGTATCCAAACCGAGCGACAGCAAGGCGCGCCCTTCCCCAGTCTGCGCGAGTATCATGCGCTGTTCGGCCTGACCCGCCAGCGCGAGAAGCTTATGAAACCCAAGGCGATTGTGTGCCATCCTGGCCCGGTGAATCGGGGGGTGGAGCTTGATAGTCATATGGCCGATCATCCGCAGCGCTCGGTCGTGTTAGATCAGGTATACGCCGGCATCTGTGTGCGTATGGCCGTGATGTATCTGCTGTTGGGAGGAGGAGAACATGGCCTTGTTGCTTAAAGGCGCCCGCGTGATTGACCCTCAGGTAGCCCTCGATGGGCCTGTCGATGTGCTCGTCAAAGAAGGGATGATTGCCGAGCTTGGGCAGGGTCTGGATGCGAGCGACGCTGAGGTGCGTGACCTGAGCGGGAAGTGTCTGGTGCCAGGGCTGGTGGACATCCATGTGCACCTGCGCGAGCCGGGTTTTGAGCACAAGGAGACCATCGCGAGTGGCACCCGCGCTGCTGCCTGCGGGGGGTTTACGGCCGTGTGCGCCATGCCCAACACCGACCCCGCCTGCGACACCGGCGCCATCGTGGGCTACGTGCGCGCCCAGGCTGCCAAGGTGGGTGCCTGCAGGGTCTATCCCAGCGGGGCCATGAGCAAGGGGCTTAAGGGTGAGGTACTCTCCGAGATGGGCGACATGGTGGCCCAGGGTGCGGTGGCCTTCACCGATGATGGGCGTGGGGTTCAAAACGCGGGCATGATGCGCCGGGTGATGGACTACGGCAAGATGTTTGGTAAGGTCATGATGGTTCACTGCCAAGATGAGGGTCTGGTGGGCGCGGGCCAGGTCAATGAAGGGGCTGCTTCCACCCGCCTAGGGCTGGCGGGCTGGCCCGCTGTGGGAGAGGAGGTCGAGATTGGCCGTGACATCCTGCTTTCGGAGCTTACGGGATGTCCGCTGCACATCCAGCACCTCACCACGGCACGCGGCCTGGACATGGTGCGCGATGCTAAGGCACGCGGGCTTTCTGTTACCTGCGAGGTCACGCCCCATCATCTGCTGCTCAGCGAGGATGATATCGACAGCACCTACAACACTAACCTCAAGGTCAACCCGCCTCTGCGCACGCGCGAGGACTGCGAGGCTCTCATGCAGGGGCTTTCGGATGGCTCAATTGACTGCATCGTGACTGATCACGCACCCCATGCCCCGTGGGAGAAGGATCGCCCCTTTGAAGAGGCTCCCTTCGGCATGATCGGCTTGGAAACCTGCCTCGGTTTGGTGCTCACCCATCTGGTGGGCAAGCGAGTGATTGACTATGCCCAGATGGTGGATCTCATGGCGATTGCTCCACGGAGGATTTTGGGTCTTGATCCCGTGAAGATTGCGCCGGGCAGCGTGGCTGACCTCACCATCTTTGACCCTGAGGCCCGCTGGACCGTGCGCGCCGAGGAGTTTGAATCCGCGTCGCGCAACTCGGCCTTTATTGGAGCTGAACTGGTGGGACGGGCTACTGACGTGTATGTGGGCGGCGTGCCCATGATGGTTGATGGGGTGGTGCTGGGCTAAGAGGGCTAAGGGTCCGATAAGGGAGGCGGCTTGGGTGCGACCTTGGCTGTGCGGCAGCCGGCAGTCACCAAGTATCGATGATGACAGGCATGCGGTCTGGGTGTGCTTGCCTGATACTGTCTGTCTGAAACCTACGCTTGCGCCCTGCATGTACATCTGTCCAATGCGGCGAACTCGTTGGGAGCACTCATGAAAGGGGGATTGTATGAGCTTGAGAGAGGCGTGCTTTGAGGAGTGCGCCTGCGTGAAGGCAAATGAAGAACTGGGGCCGCGCCTGTATCGGCTCACGCTTGAGGCACCAAAGATGGCGGGTGTGATGCGGCCGGGCCAGTTTGTTCACCTGAGGCTACCTGGTATGGAAGCTCATCTTCTGCGCCGCCCGTTTTCGGTCTATCGCAGCAATGAGAGCGACGGCGAGATGGAAATCATCTACCAAGTGGTAGGGGAGGGAACACGCTTTTTAGCCGACTGCACACCTGGTGCTTTCTGTTCCATCATGGGGCCACTCGGTGTGGGATGGCAGCCCTGTCAGGGAAAGGCCCTGCTTGTGGGTGGTGGCGTGGGGGCAGCACCCCTGTTCTCCTTCGCCGAGAAGCTGTGTGCAACAGGTCATCCTTTCGAGGTGGTTCTGGGTGCGCAAACAGCATCCATGCTGGTCACGCGTGAGGACTACGCAGCGCTTTTGGGTCATGACCCGATTTGTGCCACCGATGACGCAAGTGCGGGCATTGCCGGTTTTTGCACCGGCCCTGCGGCAGAAGAGCTGGCGCGCGGCGGCTACGGCGGAGTCTATTGCTGCGGGCCCGAGCCGCTTATGAAGGCGGTGGCGGCCCTGGCGGCCGAAGCGGGGGTGCCCTGCTGGGTTTCGCTGGAAAAGCGGATGGCCTGCGGCGTGGGAGCGTGTCTGTCGTGCGTGGTAGATACCACCGCTGGTAAGCGGCGCTCGTGCATCGACGGGCCGGTGTTTGATGCTCGGGAGGTGATTTGGTGAGCGTGAATATGGCGGTCAACCTGGGTGGTCTTTTTATGGCCAACCCCGTGACCGATGCCTCGGGCACCTTCGCCTCCGGTCGTGAATATGCGGATTTCTGCGACGTGGGGCGCATGGGAGCTATCACCACCAAGGGCGTGTCGTTGCATGGCTGGGAGGGCAACGCCACGCCTCGCATTGCTGAGACGCCCTCGGGAATGCTCAACTCCATTGGGCTGCAAAACCCTGGTGTGGCTCATCTGTGCGCCCACGACCTGCCCTGGATTAAGGCGCAGGGAGTCCCGGCGATAGTGAATGTGTCGGGTCATTCGGTCGAGGAGTACGCAGCGGTGGTGGAGGCCCTGGAGGTTGATGGCCAGGCCGATGCCTACGAGATCAACATCAGCTGCCCCAATGTCGATGCGGGAGGGATGACCTTTGGCACCCAGGCGAAAAGCGCTGCCGCCGTGGTGGAGGCCTGCCGAGGGGTGGCGACCAAGCCGCTGATCGTGAAGCTTTCGCCTAATGTGACCGATGTGACCGAGATAGCACGCGCCGCCGAGGCGGCCGGGGCCGATGCGCTGTCGCTCATCAACACGCTGTTAGGCATGGCGATTGATGCCAAGACGCGCCGACCCAAGCTCGCCCGCGTGGTGGGGGGTCTGTCGGGGCCTGCGGTCAAGCCCGTGGCCCTGCGCATGGTGTGGCAGTGCTACCAGGCCGTTGATCTGCCCCTGCTCGGCATGGGCGGCATCATGACCGGGGAGGATGCCATCGAGTTTTTGCTCGCGGGAGCCACTGTCGTGGCTGTGGGCACGGCGAATTTCGTCAATCCTGCGGCGGTCACCGACGTGCTTGATGGCATGATTGCCTACTGCGAGCACCACGGTGTCAGTGATGTCAATGAGCTGATTGGAGGCTTGCAATGCTAGCGGCGCATGAGGCAATCCCGCGCAAAGAGCGTGTGATTGTCGCCCTAGACTGTGATCGCAAGACTGCCCTTGATCTGGCCAAACGCCTGCAGGGCAGGACAGCGTGGCTCAAGGTGGGCATGACCCTGTACTACGCCGAGGGCCCGGCCATTATCGAAATCTTCAAGCTTTTGGGCTTTAAGGTGTTTTTGGATCTGAAATTTCATGACATCCCGCACCAGGTGGCAGGAGCTGCTGCTTCGGCTGTGGCTGCCGGGGCTGATATGGTGTCGGTCCATGCGGCAGGTGGCGTGGCCATGATGCAGGCAGCCCACCAGGCTGCCACCTCAGGCCCTAACCCGGCGGCGACCCTGGCCATCACGGTGCTCACGAGCATGGACGATGAGGCCTTAAAGGGTATCGGCGTGAGCGTGGGTATGGCCGAGCAGGTGCGCCATCTGGCGCTTTCTGCCCAGAAGGCAGGCCTTTCAGGCGTGGTGGCCTCTCCCCATGAGGCTGCCATGCTGCGTGAGCTTTTGGGCCCGCAGGCTCTCATCGTCACTCCTGGTGTGCGTCCCCAAGGCGCGGCGCGGGGCGACCAAAGCCGCATTGCCACCCCCCGCCAGGCCTTTGATGAGGGAGCCAGCCACATCGTGGTGGGCCGCCCCATCACCCAGGCGGCCGACCCCGCAGCGGCCCTCGATGAAATTATCGAGACTCTTTAGAGAGTCCGTCTTGAGGTGGTCTTTTGTGTTCTGCGGATTCAACGGGACGGTTGCATTGCGGTCACATCCCGATGACATGCGCGGGTTTTTTGCGCAGAAGACACCTCGCATCTGAGCAATCGGATAGAAGTTCTTGAAACGGCAATGCGGTGTGGTATCATCACCCACTGCTGCCAGTAAAGCAGCAGATGAGCGAAGGAGTGTAGATTAATGGCTATCCCTCAATTGAGCGCCGAAGAACGTCAGGCCGCCCTGGAAAAGGCCAAGGCCGCCCGCATCAAGCGCGCCCAGGTGCGCGAAGAGCTTAAGACCGGAAAGATAACGCTCAAGGATGTCCTCGACATGAAGGATGATCCTATCGTCGGCCGCATGAAGGTCTCCACTCTCATCGAGACCATGCCCGGCTATGGCAAGGCCAAGGCCGAGAAGATTATGGGCGAGCTTAAGATTGCCGAAAGTCGCCGCCTTAAGGGCTTGGGCGAGCGCCAGGAGGCAGCCCTGCTTGAGCGTCTGGGCTAAAGGCCTGGCTGAGGGATATGCGCTGCGGAAACCTCTTCGTCATTTCCGGGCCTTCGGGCGCGGGCAAGGGCACGCTGGTTTCCCGCATTATGCAGCGAGTTTCTGATGCGTGGCTGTCCATCTCGGCCACCACGCGCGCACCCCGTGAGGGTGAGGTGGACGGTGTTCACTACCTCTTTCTTGGCGATGAGGAGTTTGATCAGCTCATCGCTGAGGACGGGTTTTTGGAGTGGGCATGCGTCCACGGACGTCGCTACGGTACACCTGCTCGGCTTGTGAGGGATCACATGGATGCAGGGCACCAGGTCATCTTAGAGATTGACTATCAGGGTGCCTTTCAAGTGCGAAAACGGCTGCCCTCTGCGCATCTCATCTTCATTGAGCCTCCCTCGCTTGAGGAGCTTGAGCGCAGACTTCGGGGGCGTGGCACCGAGGATGAGGCTCTCATCGCCCTGCGCATGCGCAACGCTCGGGCTGAGCTGGCCTCTATTGATCACTACGACGTTCGCTTTGTGAACGACAATCTGGATGCCTGCACCGACGAGTTGGTATCCTATATCGAAAGAATTGCTGAGTCAGAAAAGGATAGTGCATGAGCATTACCGATCCGAAGATTGACGTTTTGCTGGAGGCCACTGACAATGATTGGTTTCTCCTGTGCGCCCTGGCTTCCAAGCGCGCCCATGGTATCAATGAGATGATGCGTGGTCAGCGCGAGCGTGCCATCGCCCTGTCTAGCGCCATTGAGATTGCCAGGGCAAGCGACGTCAAGCCGCTTTCCATGGCGTTTTCCGAGATTGCACGGCACGAGGTTTCCTTCGACTCCTCCACCATCGACATCCACCAGCATTAATTCCGGGAACATTCCCGGCCATACAAGGGGGGAAGGGGAAAGGGTTACTCCTTTCCCCTTTTTTAATGCGAGAAAGGCCGCTATGCGCTTCCAACGGATTTGCCTGGTTCACTACCACGAGCTGGGCCTTAAGGGTCGCAATCGTTCCGTCTTTGAAAAGCGTCTCATGGACAATCTTAGGGCCTTGCTGGCACGTCCCTGCGTGGAACGCGTAACGCGTATCTCGGGACGCATCCTGGTGCTCTTTGCGCCTGGTGCTGGAGCACCTGAGGCTGAGGCGGCGGTGAAGTTGATTGCGCGGGTGCCTGGAGTGGCGCGCGTGAGCTGCGGCTTTTCCTGCGAGCGCTCCATGGAGGCAATCTGCGAGGCCGCCTTAGAGGCCCTGAGAGAAGCGGGGGACTTTAGCACCTGGAAGGTGGCGGCACGCCGCAGCCACACCGACTTTCCCATCCCGTCCATGGAGATGAACATCGTAGTGGGTGACTATCTGTCGGCAGCCTTTCCCGATAAGCCGGTGCGGATGAAAAACCCCGACGTGGAGGTGCACGTGGAGGTGGTGCAGGGACATGCTTATGTGTGTGCGCTCAGTGTGCCAGGTGTGGGGGGGCTACCGGTGGGCACGGCTGGCAAGGTAGTGTGCCTGCTGTCTTCCGGGATTGATTCACCTGTGGCTTTGTGGCGCATGGCCCGGCGTGGTGCCACCCCGATTGCCGTGCACTTTTCTGGCCGTCCGCAGACGGCGGCCACCTCGGAATACCTGGTGGACGACATCGCGCGGGTGTTGGAGGAGTTTGGCGGCATCGCGCGGCTCTACGTGGTGCCCTTTGGTGACTATCAGCGTGAGATTGCCCTGCAGGTGCCCTCGCGTCTGCGGGTACTCATCTATCGCCGCCTCATGATGAAGGTGGCCGAGAGGATTGCGCGCAAGGAGGGGGCCAAGGCGCTTGTAACCGGGGAGAGTCTGGGGCAGGTAGCATCCCAAACCCTCGATAATCTGGCGGCTACGAGTGCGGCGGTGACAATGCAGGTGTTTCGTCCGCTCATCGGCACGGACAAGCTTGAGATTATCGCCGATGCGCAGCGGTTGGGCACCTTTGAGATTTCCAGCACCCCGGTGGCGGATTGCTGCACCCTGTTTATGCCGCGCAGCCCTGAAACCCACGCCAAGATTGCCGAGGTGGAAGCTGCGGAGGCGGGCCTGCCCTTCGATGCGTGGCTTGAGCAGATTGTGGACGAGGTCGAGCTGCACGAGTATCGCTGCCCGTCCTCGTATCGAAAGGGCTGTAAGGCTGATCAGGGTGCGGACGCGCAGGATGGCGAAGAGACGTGATACTGAGCACGGTTGCGGCCAGATTCCGGCAAGCTTAGAGGCAGGCATGCAGGGCGAGACGGCAAGAATCGAGCACGAAGGGGAGGCTGGAAGGATGCGAGGCGGGCACGGGTCGTGGGGTGCAGCGCAGGGTTCGTAATCGGCGGTGCAGAGCAATCCAGGTGGTTTTGGCCTGCGTTTTGATTGAAGCCTGGCAAGGAGCGGGCAAGGGGTGCGGGCTAGGATGGGAAGGGTGAAGTCATCCGGCTCAGACCCCTTGGAGGTGCGCCATGTCGTTTGTTGACACGTCCGAAAGCCCGTTGGTCAAGCTGCGTTCGCTGCGCCTGCCCCTACCAGCCCTCCTTGGTGCGGGCCTGCTTGTGGCGCTCTGTGCAGGGGTTTTGGTGGGAGGCCTGTTTGACCAGGAGGCGGCTTTTGTGGCTCCCACGAGCACCGAAGAAGAGCAGGTCGCCGAGGGGGAAGAGGCCGCCGAAGAAGAAATTACCGAGGATGGCGCCACCGACTCTACTGCCGAGGCTAGTGTAGTGACAGCGACTCCTGCCGAGATGGTGGTGCACGTAGCCGGTGCGGTAGTCTCACCGGGCATCTACACCCTGTATGAAGGTGCGCGTGTCCAAGATGCGGTGGATGCTGCGGGCGGCTTTGCCTCCGATGCTGAACCCGATGCGGTGAACCTGGCCCGCACGGTTCAAGATGGCGAGCAGGTGCTTATCCCGACGGTTCAAGAGGTGGAAGACGGCACCTATGTGGACAGCAGTGCCAACACGTCAAGCACCTCATCAAGTACAAGTACAGGCACGGCTTCATCCTCCCTGGTCAATATCAATACCGCCGGACTTGAGGAGCTGGATACGCTGCCGGGGGTCGGCCCGTCCACAGCTCAGGCCATCATTGATGAACGCGAGGCTAACGGCCCCTTTACCAGCATTGAAGACATCCAGCGTGTGAGTGGCATCGGGGAAAAGAAATTCGAGAAGCTCAAGGACTCCATCTGCGTCTAGAGGGAAACGTCTCATGGCACGCAAGGGGCGCTCCAGCGCTTCTGCCATCCTTGAGCGCCTCACGGAAGCCTTTTTGGGGGAGGGCCATGTGGGACGCAGGGCTATGGGCCAGCGTCCCCTGCGTCCTCTGCCGCCCCCGGCCTTCTTCGCCGCCCTGGTGATCTGGCTTGCTGCTCTTCTGATCTTTCAGGTGCGCTTTTCGGCTGGGCTGCTGGATCGTGGTGTACCTGAGGGCGTGAGCTATGGCGAATACACCTTCGAACTAACCGCCGATGCTCAGGCGAGCACCTATGGCATCACGGCGCGGGCTGAGGTTCTTTTGGAGGATGGGCGGCGCGTGGCGGTGCTTTTGTCCTATGAGGGCGACACCCTCTACTTTGCCCGCGAGCGCATCACGGGCATTGCGCGTTTTACCGAGTTCACCGACTCGGCCTTTGAGCGCTATGCCCCTGAGGGTCTGGTGTGTCGGGCAAGCGTGGAGGATCCTGTCTTTGCCGAGGACCAGGGGATGCTTGCCTGGCTTTTGATGCTGCGAAGAGAAGCGGCCTCGGCTTTTGACTCCATCGACGGAATGGGCTCGGCTTTACTGCGCGCCCTGCTCGTGGGTGACCGCAGCCATCTTGAGGACAAGGGCCTCTACGATGCCATGAAGACGATTGGGCTGGCGCATATGGTGGCCGTGTCCGGCTCGCACCTGGCGGTGGTGGGCGCCTTCGTGTCAGGGGCGATGGTGCGCCTGGGGGTGCCTCGGCGCGTCTGCGTGGTGTTTCTGTGCCTGTTCTACGGTTCCTACGCGGTGCTCACCGGGCTTTCGGCCCCCGTGGTGCGTTCGGGTGTGATGGCGGCAATCGCTGTGTCGTGCATATTTGCGGCTCGGCGCGCCTCGCCCTTGGCGGCTCTGTCGGTGTGCGTGTGCGTGCTCATCGCGATTGATCCGGCCAATGCTTTGTCGCTTTCGTTTTTTCTCTCAGCGGCGTCCACCTTCGGAGTGGTGGTGTTTTCAACTCTGTTCACCTGGTGGTTTAACACGGTCCTCAAAGGCAGGGTGCCTGCGGTATCCGAGGCCCTCGGGATGACGTCGGCGGCCAATCTACCTATCTTTCCCGTGACGGCAAGTGTGTTCGCGCGGATTCCGCTTATCTCGCCGCTCGCTAATCTGCTGGCCACGCCGGCGTTTTCTGTCCTGCTGCTGGGCGGCTTGGGGGCGCTTTGTGTCTGGGGTGTATTTCCGCCGGTGGGCGGACTGCTTTTGCAGGCGATGTGCTTTGCGGCCGATCTGTTTTGTCAGGTTTCCATCCTTTTTTCGCACCTGCCCTTTGGGTCGATTCCCTGCGGGATGGGAATGCTTCTTGCTACGGTGATTTCACTTGTGCTGATTGCCGCTCTGTGGCTTGCCTGGCCTCTGCCCTCGCGGCGCGTGCTTGCGGGTGCGTCTGCGGTGGTGCTGGCAGCCTTTGTGGCGGTAGCGGTGGTGGTTCCCCGCCTTGCTCCTGATGAAATCGTCATGCTTGACGTGGGGCAGGGCGATGCGATTTTAATTCGTAGCCAGGGGGCGGCTCTGCTTGTGGACACGGGCAATCAGGACTCCCTGCTGCTTGCGGCCCTGGGGCGGCAGGGAATTACCAGCCTTGATGGGGTTGCGATTAGTCATCACGACGATGATCACGCAGGTTCGCTGTCCGTGCTTGATTCAACGCTTGCTCTTGGCGGGGTGTATCTGAGCGCGTCCACCTTCACCTGTGGGTGTGATAGCTGCGAGGATCTGATTGCCGATGCGCAGCGCATTGCCGGTGCACGCGGGGTCAACGCCCTCGCGGCGGGTCAGAGCGTGCAGGTGGGTCGCTTTACTTGTACGGTCATCTGGCCAGAGGATTTCACCGAGGAGGGCGGCAACGCTGACAGCATGTGTCTTTTAGTGGAATACGATGTCCAAGGCGATGGGGTGGTTGACGCGCGTGCGCTGCTTACGGGGGATGCTGAGGCCGACGAGTTGGAGGAGATGGTAGACGCTGGTCTGGTGGGCCAGGTGGATGTGTTCAAGGTGGGTCATCACGGCAGCAAAAACAGCGTAAGCGCCCGCGCATTCGCCGTGCTGACGCCTCAGATCGCCCTGGTGAGCGTGGGGGAAAATAATAACTACGGACATCCCACCGACGAGATGCTCGACGCTCTTGACGAGGTGGGTGCCACCACCTTTCGCACCGACCAGATGGGGGATATAACCTGCACCTTCAGCGCAGAAGGCATCAAGGTCTACACCCAAAACTGAAGGCGAAAGCCACA